>JAPOKA010000009.1 GCA_029977865.1 bacterium | reverse complement strand
CTTGCGGGTGGCCTGGTGTTCAACCCGACGGGCGTCACCTATTCCAGCTGCGGGACTGCAACCCGGACGTTCACCACCGCCGACGGACTTGGCAGCAACAACTGCATCGCCGTCAGTGTCGGTGACGGACTGGTCTGTGTCGCCACCGACAGCGGAGTCAGCGTCGGCTCGCTCGGCCAGTGCCCGGGCGACTTCAACCTCGACGGCATCATCGGCGGTGACGACCTCGCGCTGATGCTCGCGTTTTACACCTACCAGTGCGTTGAGCCGACCTCCCCCGAAGCGGCGTGTGTCCTCGATCTCGACGGCAGCGGCATCGTCGACGCGGGCGACATCGCCATTCTGCTCGAGGCCTGGGGAAGCTGCGAGTGAGGCCGAGGCGAGGCGGGCCGAGGCTCGACCTCTCCACGTCGTCCTGAATCGAGCGATCGTTCCTCTCGCGTCCGGAGTGCCGCACGGCACCCCGGACGCGTCTTCATCGTGGCGCGAGCACACGACAGACCGTTCCGAGGCGTCAAGCGTGTCAAGTCGAGACCACCGCGAGCGCGGCTCCGAAGTTGCGCGATTGCGCAGTTGCGCAGTCGCGCAGTTGGGCGATTGAGCAGTCGGGCAGTCGCGCGATTGCGCAGTCACGCAGTTGGGCGGTTGAGCAGTCGGGCAGTCGCGCAGCTGGGCGGATGACCGGGCCGATCGATGGCTGAGACCCACTTACCCGTCGGAGTCCAGCGGGAGGGGGCAATTCCTCCTCCGCTCTGACACGGGCCGATGAAACTGGCGCAGCCAGCCTGGGCGTCGAGCGAAGCGACCTCGCCGAGGCTTCAACGCTGGCGGACCATCGCCACCAGCGAGGACCTCCGGTTCGGCCATCCAAGCGATCTCGGCGGCGCGGCTGCGGGAGATTCGGCCCGCTCGGACGAGTCGCCGAGGCATCCGCAGGACGGGTGGACCGGTATGCTCGGGCCATGAGCCGCATTCCTGCCATGATTGCGTTCGGAACTCCGCTGCTTCTCGCTGCCATCGTGGTCGCCCATCCCCCGCTGGCCGACGATCACGAGCTGCACGAGGATCCCTGGATCGCGATCGAGAAGCTCTCGCAGCCGGACAAGTTCAGGCAGCTGGAGGAGATCCTCCCGACCCCCAACGCCTTCCGGACCGCCTCCGGCGCGCCCGGTCCCGGATATTGGCAGAACCGCGCAAACTACCGCATCACGGTCCGGCTCGACGACGAGACCCACCGCATCGAAGGTTCGGAGCGAATCACCTACTTCAACGAGAGTCCGGACCCGCTCACCTATCTCTGGCTGCAGCTCGAGCCCAATCGCTACGCGAAGGACTCCCAGGCGCTGCTTTCCGATTCGGGACCCGATCTCACGGAGACACAGTGGGTCGGTTTTCTCCGCGAACTCGAGGCCAATCGGCACTGGACCGGCGGAGTGACCATCGACGCGGTCGAGGATGCGGTCGGCGATCCGCTCCCGCACACCGTTGTCGGCACCATGATGCGGGTCGACCTGCCGCGCGCCCTCGAGCCGGGTGCGAGCCTCGACTTCTCGATCCGTTGGAACTATCCGATGCGCGAGAAGCGTCAGGGCCGCGGGCGCAGCCTCTTCGAGTGGTTCCCCGAGGAGGAGAACGCGCTCTACCTGGTTTCGAAGTGGTTCCCGCGGATGTGCGCCTACACCGATGTCACCGGCTGGCAGCACAAGCAGTTCCTCGGCCGCGGCGAGTTCACCCTCGAGTTCGGCGACTACGAGGTCGAGATCGACGTGCCGGAAACCTATGTCGTCGGAGCCACCGGCGAACTGCAGAATGCCGACGAGGTGCTCACCGCCACGCAGCGCGAGCGCCTCGCGGAGGCCCGCAAGGCCGATCGACCGATGTACGTGGTCTCGCCCGCGGAGGCCCTCGCCAACGAGACCCGCGACCGCGATCTCCGGGAGGCCGGCACCCGCGGCCGCCGCACCTGGCGCTTCGAGGCCGAAAACGTCCGCGACTTCGCGTGGGCGGCGAGCCCGAAGTTCATCTGGGACGCCTTCGGGGTGGCGGTGCCGGGCCGCGACGAACCGGATTCCGGCGCGCGATCGACGATGTGCATGAGCTTCTGGCCCAGCGCGGCCGAACCGCTGTGGTCGAAGTACTCGACCCAGGCGGTCGCCCACGCCATCGAGAGCTACAGCGACATCGCCTATCCCTACCCCTACCCCACCGCCATCTCCGTCAACGGGCCGGTCGGCGGCATGGAGTACCCGATGATCACCTTCAACGGGCCACGGCCGGAGAAGGACGGGACCTGGAGCGAAGGCACCCAGAAGGGTCTCGTGAAGGTGATTATCCACGAGGTCGGGCACTTCTGGTTCCCGATGATCATCAACAGCGACGAGCGGCAGTGGACGTGGATGGACGAGGGCGTCAACACCTTCGTGCAGCGACTCACCGAGCGGCGCTGGGACGAGCGCTGGACCCGCGGCCGCGGCGAACCGCAGGCGATCGTGGACTACATGATCAGCGAAGACCAGCGTCCGATCATGACCAACTCCGAGAGCCTCATCCAGTTCGGCAACAACGCCTACGCGAAGCCCGCCACCGCCCTCAACATCCTGCGCGAGACGGTGATGGGGCGCGAGCTCTTCGACTTCGCGTTCAGGGAGTACTGCCGGCGCTGGGCCTTCAAGCGGCCGATGCCGGCCGACCTCTTCCGCACCCTCGAGGACGCAGGCGGCGTCGACCTCGACTGGTTCTGGCGGGGCTGGTTCTACTCGACCGAGCATGTCGACGTGGGCATCGAGAAGGTCACCGCCTTCCGGCTCGACACCGAGAATCCCGACCTCGACAAGCCCTTCCGCAAGGCCGATCGCGATGCGGCGGCGCCGACCATGAGCGTGCAGCGCGATGCGGGAAGCACCCGTCGCACCGATCGCTTCCCGGAACTCGAGGACTTCTACGACCGCTTCGACGAGCTCGATGTGACCGAGGAGGACCGCCGCGCGTACCGCCGCTGGCTCGACGCGATGCCGGAAGAAGACCGCGCCCTCTGGTCGGCGCCGGAGTTCTTCACGGTGGTCCGGTTCCGCAACCACGGCGGCGTGGTGATGCCGCTGCCGGTGCTGATCACCTACGCGGACGGCACCGAGGAACTGGTGCGACTGCCCGCGGAGATCTGGAAGCAGGACCACGAAGCGGTCTCGAAGCTCTTCGTGACCGCCAAGCAGCCGGTCGCGTTTCGGCTCGATCCCTTCGCGGAGATCGCCGACGCAGACCGCACCAACAACGCCTATCCCTCCGCCATCGTCGGCGCGACCTTCGCGGTGCGGCCCGAGGGCCGTGGTGGCGGCAATCCCATGCGCCGCGCTCGCGAAGAGGACTACGTGGGCGTCACCGAGCAGCGGGCCCGCGCCGTCGCGGCGGCCCTGATCGAGGCCTGGCGAGCCGCGGCGGCGGGAGAGGCGGCGACTCCGGCCTCGATGCGCGACCGGTTGCTTGCCGCGATCGACTCGGACCTGCTCCTCGATGCGGCGGGCAACCCCTTCGAGTTCGAGTTCGGCGAGGCTCCACGGCTGCTCGACGAGCCGGAGGCCGCGGTGTTCGTGGTGATCGGATCGGCGGGTCCCGACGGCTTCCGGCAGACCCGCGACGACCGCTCCTTCAGCTTCCGCGGCGATGGGTCGATGGGCGAGGCGATCGAGCAGCGCTAGTTCCGCACGGAGAATGCCGCCGCGGGGGTGGCGTTCCGGGCGGCCCGGCGCGGCCGAACGTCCCCAACCCGCCGGCATCGTCGCGGAGTCCCGCCTCGATGGTTGCCTCGTGCCGGTTCATGGTTCATCATGCATCGACCGGGGTCGAGGTCGTCGCCTCCGGCGGGCATTCCGAGGTTCGATCATCGTGGTCGCGAGGCCTACCCCAATCGATCCGCAGCATGCGTGGACGGTGCTCGAGCGGCTGCACGCGGCGCAGCCCGAGCAGCGACTGGCGCTGCTCGACACCTCCGAACTCGACGAGGGAACGCGAGGCTTCGTCCGCGAAGTGCTTGGTCGCGGCCTCGGCGGGACCACCGCGAGCGATGCGAGCCGCCTGCCCGGGGTCCGCGCTCGATATCGCCTCGGCGGCCTTCTCGGCGAAGGCGGATACGGACAGGTCTACCTCGCCCGATCCACCCGTCCGCCGAAGCGAGTGGTCGCGGTCAAGGTGCTTCGCAGCGGCCTCGACAGCAGCCGCATCCTGCGTCGCTTCGAGGGCGAGCAGCAGGCCCTCGCCCGGCTCGACCATCCCGGCATCGCGGGGATCTTCGAGTCGGGCGTCACCGACGAAGGGCGTCCGTTCTTCGCCATGCCGCTCGTGCTCGGTGAGACCATTCTCCGCCACTGCGATCGCGAGCGGTCGGACGTTCGCGAGCGGGTGCGGCTCTTTCGCGAGGTGGTCGACGCGGTGGCGCACGCCCATCGCCGCGGCGTCCTGCATCGCGACCTCAAGCCGTCCAATCTGATCGTCGCCGCCGGCGAGCGCGGTCCCCGCGCGACGGTCATCGACTTCGGGATCGCCAAGAGCCTCGACGAGCCGCTCTCCGAGCACACCTTCGCCACCGAGGACGGAACGGTGGTTGGCACGCCCGAGTACATGAGCCCGGAGCAGGCCGATGGACTTCCCGAGGCCGCGGATGTTCGAAGCGACGTCTTCGCCCTCGGCGTCATCCTCTACGAACTGCTCTGCAGCCATCTCCCCATCGATCGCGAGACCCTGCGCCGCGGCGGCACCAGCCGGATCGGAAGCACCATCCGCTCGACCGTGGCGGTGTCGCCAAGTCGGCGGGTCGGCCTCGACGGCATCCGCCTCGAAGGTGGCGAGTCGACCCCGTGGCGCCGGCGCGGGCTCGAGGGCGCCGACGAACTCGTCGCGGCGCTGCGAGGCAACCTCGATGCCATCTGCATGAAGGCGATGGCGAAGGACCAGGCGGATCGCTACGTGAACGCGGACGCCCTGCTCGCCGACCTCGATCGCCATCTCGAGGGCGATGCGGTGCTGGCACGGCAGCACTCCTGGCGAGATTCGCTCCGCGGAGCGATTCGCCGCCACCGCACCGCGGTTGCGGTGGCGCTCGCCGTCGCCCTCGCCCTCGCCGTGGGGCTCGTCTCGACCCTCACCTTCGCCTTCCAGTCGATGCGGCAGTCCGAGGCGCGGCGACAGGCCGCGACTCGCGCCGAGGCCTTCGCGGGCTTCCTCGGCGGAATCTTCGCGGGGCTCGATCCGGAGCAGGCCAAGGGCAAGGACACCGTGCTGCTCGAGTTGATGCTCGAGGATGCCGCCGAGTCGCTCGCCGCCGGCAGCGAGCTCGACGGCGATCCGCTCGACGCCCAGATCGCGGCAAACCTTCATCTGGTGCTGGGCATCGCCTATCTGCGGTTGGCTCGCCTCGAGCCGGCCGAGTTCCACCTGACCGCGGCGGCCGATGGGTTCGCGGCGCGACGATCGCCCGGCGAGGCGCCGAGCGCGTCCGAGATCGATGCCCTGTTCGAACTCGCAACGCTGCGAATGACGCAGTACCGCGACGACGAGGCGATCGAGGTCGCCAACCGCTGCCTCGAGGTCCTGGGGTGGCCGCAGGATCCGGATGCCATCCTCGACCGCCGCGCCATGCTGATGCTGGCGAAGTTCGGCAAGATTGCCGCCGCCTTCGATGGTGATCGACTGTCGATCACGGAAGGCCGCGGTGAGCCGGTCGAGTTCTCGCGCCGTGTCGCCGCCCTCGCCCGCAGCCGCTTCGGCGATGACGATCCGTTGACCTTGAAGGTCCTCGGCCAGCACGGTCGGGTGCTCGAGCAGTCGGGACATCGCCAGGAGTCGATCGCGGTGCTCGAGGACACCGTGGCCCGTTCCTCGCGCATCAACGGCCGCGGACATCCCGACACCCTGCAGGCGGTGCTCTATCTCACCGTCGCGTACTCCGACGCGAGCAATGTCCCGCTCATCGAGGTCTGGCTCGACGACTTCGAACAGACCTACGGCCCCGACCACCCCATGGTCGCCAACCTGCTGCTCAACTACGGCTCCGGGCTTCGTCGCCAGGAGCGCTTCGAGGAGGCGAGGATCCCGCTGCACGCAGCGCTCGACCGCTTCGCCCGGAAGTTCGGCCCCACCCACCCCATGACGGTCTGGACGGAGAACACCCTGCTCTACACCCTCGAGGCGCTGCAGCTCGACGAGGAGGCGGAGGCGATTCTCGTCGCCCGCTACGCGAGTTTCGCCGGCGAGCCGCCGATGACGCCAGAGGATCTCGATTCCTTCGACTGGTGGCGGGAGTGGTTCCGCGGCTGGTCGGGTCGCGAAGCGGCCATCGCGCCCGAGCATCTCGCAGCGCTCGGGCTGAACGACTGAGCGTCAACTCGTCACTGCACCGGCGCCGCGAGCCGCGCGGCCCGTGACATCGCCCGGAACCACCACGGCCGCCGCTCGAAGTCGCCGAGGCTCGCACCGTGGCAGCGTTCGAAGTCGCGGTGCAGCATCTCCGCCATCGCCTCCGCCACATCCGGCCCCTCCGACAGCACCGTCATCTCGAAGTTGATGCGGAACGAGCGGTTGTCGAAGTTCGCGGTGCCCACCGCGGCGACATCGTCGGCGAGCACCACCTTCTGGTGCATGAACCCCTTCATGTAGCGATACACCCGCACTCCGGCGGGGATCACGTCGGGGTAGTAGCTGAACATCGAAAGCCACACCAGGCGGTTGTCGCCCTTCTCGGGAATCATCACCCGCACATCGACGCCGCGCTTCGCCGCGAGCTGGAGCGCCGCGATGATGCCGGGATCCGGCACGAAGTAGGGCGTTGCGATCCAGAGCCGGCGCTTCGCCTGTCCGATCAGATGCAGGAACATGAGCGTGCAGCTCTCGAACTCGTCGGCGGGGCCGCTCGGCAGCACCAGTCCCGAGATTCCGCCCTCGACCGCCGTCGGCGACCAGCGCAGTTCGGGGATCGATCCCGTCGCCCAATGCCAGTCCTCGCACCAGGCCAGCTGCACCGCCATCACGCACGGGCCCCGCAGCTCGAGGTGGGTATCGCGCCACGGCCCGAACGCCGAATCGAGACCGAGGTACTCGTCACCCACATTGACTCCGCCCACGAAGGCGATCTCGCCGTCGACCACCACGGTCTTGCGGTGGTTGCGAAACTGGATCTGGAAGCGATTGCCCTTGTCGCTGCCGCGGAATCCGGCGACCTCGCAGCCCGCCTCGCGAAGCGGCGCGAAGTAGGTGTCGTCGAGCTGCGACGAACCGAGCACGTCGTAGAGCAATCGCACCGCGCAGCCGCGACGCCGGGCCTCCAGCAGTGCATCGCGAAACCGCCGCCCGATGCCGTCGTCGCGCACGATGTAGAACTGGACCAGCACGTCGCGCTTCGCCTGCGCGATCGCCGAGAGCATCGCCTCGAAGGTCGCCTCGCCGTCGATGAGAATCTGCGCCGCGTTGCCGCGGGTTGCCGGCAGCGCGGCGAGGGGCCCGATGGTCGCGCAGACGCCGGCCTCGAAGTCGTCGTCAGCTGGCGCGTCGCCGGGTCCTTGCGGCTGGCGCGGCCGGATCGCGAAGGGCTCGACCGCGGCATGGGCTTCTTCCCAGAGCGATCGCATCGACTTCTGGCCTCGCCGCAGCGCCTTCACGTATCCGTTGAAGCGGCGGTTGCCGAAGACCAGATAGAACGGGATCGCCGCGACCGGCAGCAGGACCAGCGAGACGACCCAGGCGATCGTCCCCTGCGGCGTGCGGTTCCGCATGACCGCGTCGATCGCCAACGCGATGCCAGCGATCTCGATCGCGGCGAAGGTCAGCGAGACCGCGAGGGTCCAGTCGAGCCAGGCGGGAAACTCCACGGCGAGACTCTACGGCGTCGGGCGGATGGGCGGGAGGAGCGCGCCTGTCGCCCGGGCGATCCTCATTTCCTCGCTCGCTTCGCCTCGGCGAGATTCTTGCGGAGCGCGCGGGAGGAAATCCTCTGGCCCTGCGACAGCCAGTCGCGCGTCGCCGTCCGCAAATCGGGCTCCGGCTTCTGGCACCACTGGAGATACCGATCGACGCCCACGATCACGGCAATCCGCCGACCCTCCCCGATCACCGCAACGTCCTGTCCCTGGCCGGCCAGACGAATCCAGCGTCGGAGTGGTCTCCGAGTTCTCGTGCGTCGACGTGATGCATCGTCACGACCATCTGCACGCCTCCTCGCTGATCGCAAGCCGCAACCCTCGAAGTGGGGATCGCGGCCCGCTCCGAACAAGATCCGCCGCGCGAGGGAAGAACCGCCCTCGGACTCCTCGAATTCGCCGAGGTCCCCGCTCCGACCTCCTCACCCCCCGCGATGGCGGTAGAGCGCCGGCTTCACGCACGCCGCGACCTCCGGTCCGGGACTGAACCGGTCGGGCAGCAGCCTCGCGAGGCTCGCGATCACCGGCTCGGGATCCCTCATCAGGTCTGGATACGACACCTCGAGCAACTGCACCCTCGGGCTTTGCCGAAGGGCGCTTCGGATCTGCTCGCTGTGCGCCTGCTGCACGTCGATCAGATGCTGCCGCTCCGATCGAGGGACCCGACCGCGCCGGGCAAGCATCGCCCACTGCGAGTCGATCACCTGCTCGAGCGGACGAACCATGTAGATCACGGTGTAGCGATGCGGCCCGGGCAGCGACGGCAGGAGCGCCGAGATCACCTTCACCGCCTTGCCGTGGGTGCGCTCGATGATCGAGGGATCCTTCGGCAGGCGCTTGACCTCCTCCCACTCGAGGTAGCCCTCGGGATTGTCCTCGTCGGCGACGCGCGACGAATCGGTCATCGGCTCGATGCCGCCGGCTCGCAGCATCTGCATCATGAGCGAGGTGCCCGAGCGCGGCAGTCCCGAGACGACGAGGAACTCCCTTTCCTCCGTCCTACCGCCCGTCGCCTTGGTGGTGCCGCCCAAGAACGCCGCCGATCCTCCGTCCACCGACGACGCCGGTGTTCCTGCCGCTCCAGGCGTTCGCGCCGCTGCCGCCGGTGCGCGGACCGACTCCGCGCGCTCCGCCGCCCGCTCGCGAGCGAGCCGGCGCATCGGCTCAAGCCTCGCCTCGATGCGCATGCGATTCGACGCCTCGAAGCGGTTCGCCTCCGCCTCGGCATGAGCCGCGAGTTCTTCGTTTCCTGATCGTCGCCGCGCCTCGGCAAGCGAGCGATGCGCATCCACGAACGACTCGTCGAGGGCGATCGCCTTCGTGAGCGCCAACTCCGCCTCGGCGGAGCGGCCCTGATCGAGCAGCGCCTGCCCGAGCAGGAAGTGCCCGAGGGGATTCCCGAACTGCAGCCCGATCGCGTCGAGGGCGTGGTCGGAGGCCTCGTTCGGCCGGCCCAGTCGCAGTGCGATCTGCGCAAGCAGAAGAGAGGCTCGCGGGTTGTGTGGATCGCGTGCGAGCACGGCGCGGGCGGACTTTTCCGCCTCCTCCCATCGATCGAGGCGAAAGTACGCGTCCGCGAGCAGCCGGTGCAATTCGACTTCCTCGGGATCCTTCTGCCGCACCCGATCGAGCGCCTCGAGCGCTGCCTTGGGATCGCCCTTCTGCATCGCGATCGACGCCCGCACCAGGTCGGCCTGCTCGGTGCGGCCGAACGACTCCGCGGCGACCGCGATCGTCGCGTCCGCCTCCTCGAGCAGACCCAGCCGCAGCTGGCAGGAAGCGAGCACCTGCGCGTAGTCGGTCCGCGTCGGAGCCGCATGGAAGCACCCCTCGAGGAGCGGCAGCGCCTCCTCGAGCCGACCGCCGTGCATGCAGGCGCGGGCGATGTTCCAGTCGTTCTCCCGGTTGGTCTGCTCGGCGGCGCGGGCGGCGTCGTCGGGGATCTCGTCGATGTAGCCGAGATCCTGGAACTGCTCCAGAAGCGCCTGATCCGCCGTCTCGCCGAAGCAGACCCGCTCGCGCGGCGGCAGGTCGGGGCGCTCCCACGTCGGCACCGTCTCGACCGGGCGCCGAGGGTCGAACATGTCCTCGAGCACTCGGCCTTCCATGTCGGCGCCGACCGGCAGTCCGAACCAGTGGAGGATCGTCGGGGCGACGTCGAGGAGCCGCGAGCCGAAGACCATCCCATCGCGCCGAAACCCCGGACCCGCCGCAGCGATCACGCCCTGCGGGCGATGCCACACCGTGACTCCCGCTGGCACCTGCGGGGTGAAGCGCGGGCGCAGGTGATCGCTGTGGAAGCCGTGGTCGGAGACGAGCATCACCGCCGCGTCAGGACCCGCCAACTGGATCAGCCGCTGCAGGAAGAGGTCGTGCATCCGGTAGATGCCGACGACGACGTGCCGGTAGAGCTCGAAGTCGGCCTCGGGAACGCCCGCCATCTTGGGCGGGTGGTAGGGCATGAAGTGATGGCAGAGCTCGTCGAGCGCGCGGTAGTAGACCGCCATGAAGTCCCAGTCGGGCTCGTGCTCAAGGAGGTGGGTCGCCGCCTCGTGCACCGAGAACGCCTCCGCGAGGTGCTGCCCGAGGACGAAGAGACGATGGTCCTTCGCCTGGTCGACCTTGTGCGCCTCCGGCACGAACATGCGGATGATCTGGTCGGGGTCGAGGTCGTGGATGCTCACGCGCACCTTCTCGAGCGCCTCCGCGAGCGACTCCGGCCAGAATGTGCCCGGCGGCGAGGGCGGAAACTCCGAGGAATCCTGTCCCGCCTTGGCCCCGCGCACGTGGCAGTACATGTTCGAGACCATGCACCCGTCGAGGTCGCGCTCGCCGTGCGTCGCGAACCACGAGACGACATGGCTCCGCAGGCCGCGCTCGCCGAGGATCTCCCACAGCGTGCGGGCTCGGCGCGTCGCCGCCGAGACCGGCACCACTCGACCGGTCGTGGGATCGACCTCGGTGAATCCCGGCACGCGGTGGTGGTACGCCATCTTGCCCGTCGCGATGCTCGTCCAGAGCATCGGCGAGAGCTGCGGCTCGAGCGTGGTCAGGTTGCCGCTGGTCCCCTGCTCGACGAGCCGCGCGACGCCCGGAAGCTTCCCCGCGTCCATCAGCGGATGCATGACCTTCCAGTCGGCGGAGTCCCAACCGACCAGCAACAGGCGTCGACGCATGCTCATGGGTTGATGCTACCGCTTGCTCTGAAGTTGCCACACTCATCGAAGAACGAGTGTTGGTGCGGCACGCCGCGATGGCGACGCCGAGCGCGTCCCCATGCGCAAGCAGGACGGTCGCCCATTGTGAACCACCCAGGAACCAGCCCACCCACGCACCACCGCACAACCCCACCACGAGAAGGCGGCGAGACGCTGCCGCCTCGCCGCCCATGAACCGAAGGTGTCTCGTCAGGCTCGTCGGCCCGGCGATCTCACGCCACCCGACCGCGACGCCGGAACGCGCCGCCACCGAGCGCCATCAGCGCCATCAGACCGCCACCGGCTGGAACGGCGGCGGTGGTGGCACCGGCGAGGATGCCGGTGTTCGCGGTCGTCTCGTACGCCGCAGACAGAAACTGGAACGTGCTGGTCGAGGCCGTGCCGGTGTAGGTCCACAGCACCTCGATGTAGCCGTAGTTCCAGTCGGTGCCGCTGTTCGTCGAGAACCGGAATCCCATGAAGCTGCCCGCGCCGAAGTCGGGCGATTGGTTAGCGCCGATCCAAAACTCCGTCTCACCGGCGGAGCTTGACCAGTTCGCAGCGTTGGCAGCAATGATCGTGCTCCCGGTCGCGAAATTCGTGGGAGACGTGCCCGAGCCGCCGGTGGCGAGCTGAAAGAGATTGCCGGCACCAGTAGCGTTGTCGGCGTCGAGCCCCATGTCGCCGGAACTGAAGTAGATATCGAGGTTCCCGCCCGGGACGAAGCCCAACACGGTCTTCTTCGCACCGCCAAGCGAGATGCCAGCACTCACGCCAGTGATGTTCTGGTTGTTGGTTCCGCAGTTCGTCAGGTCGATCGTCTGGATCGCCGCCTCCGCGTGCGAGGTGGCGAGCATGGTCGATCCGACGCCCGCGGCAAGGTAGCCGGCAAGGCGGGTGGCGTTCGAGGCGCGGGTAGACGCGCCGGAAACGGTGGCGTTCATCTTGATCTCCTTACAAGTTGCGTGGGGGCGAACGAGAGGCCTCTCTGCCCGGTGCGATGGCAGGGGACGCCAGACCAAAAAGGTAGGAGCGAACCCCATTGTGTCCAACGAAAATCCAAATTTATTCCGCAGAACGTGCCCATCAGGACACTTTCTTCGCCCCTCTCCCCCCCAGAAGCGGCTTCGCACGTGCCGATCGATGGCGAGCCACCCGGCCCGTGAGCGGCGAGACCGCGAGGGTCGAGAGCCACGAGTGGGAGGTGGCACGTCGGTGGGAGCTCCGCCCGCGTCTCGGGCCCGCGCGGGGTGATCTCGCCCGATCGGGTCGCGAGCACGCCTCCGACCACCACGGTCTTGCGGTGGTTGCGGAACTGGATCTGGAAGCGAGGGTCCAGTCGAGCCAGGCGGGGAATTCCACGGCGAGACCCTACGCTTCCAGAGTGCCGCCGGTGCCCACCCCCTTGCCGGGGACGGAGACCTCAACTCCACCCACGATCTGATCCCGCGGCGACGCGCAGCATCGCCACCCCGGCGCGTTCACCTTCCGGTTGCGATCACTTCGCGGGGTCGTGAACCGAAGTCTCATCGATCTCCGAATCGACGTCGAGGCCTTCGGTGTCGTCGGGATCGATGACCTGCTCGCGAGCGTCCTCCCGCCAGAAGAGCGTGGTGCGGGAACGCCCCTCGACGAGGTCGCGGATCATTGCCTGGGCGAGGTCGCTCATCACGGTGTGCATCGAGACCGGGCTCGCGACCACCGACTCGCTGTAGCCGGTGCAGTCGCCGATCGACTGCCACACCATCGCTCCGGTCGGCGCGTGGTAGAGCTGCATCGACAGGTTGCAGGTGGTCCACGCCGAGCGCACCGCGTTGAGGCCGAGCAGGTTGAGTCGGCTGTCGCCGCGGACCTCCGAGGTCGAGACCGAACAGAGCAGGAAGTATTCGAGCCCAAGGGCTTCGCCGAGCGTCGCCAACTCGTCGCGCAGGAGGATGCCCGAGTCGTTGGCTCCGGCGATCAGGCGAGCGAGCGTCGCCGACTGCCCGGCCGCGGCCGACCGCGAGACCACCTCCGGACCGAAGACCACGGTGTTCTCGGGGTACTGCCGCAGCGACCCGACCCGCACCGCATCGGATGCGAACGGGCCGATGCCGCGGAGCGGCGCGCTCGGTGAGATCCCCTGCACCACCCCGACCCGAGATGGCGACGCGGTGAGAATGGCGAGGCCGCCGCCATCCTGCTCGACCTGCACTCGCGCGGAGAAGGTGGATCGGGTGCTCAGCCCCACTCCCACCGAGACATCGGCGCAGCCGGCGGAAAACGCGTGAAGCAGGACGACGCCGACGAGGGTGGCGGTGTTTCGCATGGACGGACTGTATCGAATGCGATGCGTCGCACCGTCAGCCGCGGGCATTCGTGCCGGCACGCCCACGCCCGAGGCCTTCTCATCGCTCGCGGAGATCCGACGCCGCCCGCTTCGAATCTCGCCTGAATCGGCGGAATCAGAGTTCACCGGCCGTCGCGTGCTCGCAGGCTTGCCTCGGGAGGGCCCATTTGCCACCATCGGACGCTCCTCGCCCGGATCCGCACACCCAGCCCTCGACATGGTTCGCCTCGATCCCAGCATCGACGTCCACCGCGCCTGGACGCTTCTCGAGCGAACGCTTCCGCTCGATGAAGTCGCGCGGCGATCGTTCCTCGACGCCGAGCACGTCGACGACGAGACCCGCTCGTTCGTGGTCGACCTGCTCGATCGCTGCAAGGGCCGCGGCGAAGTGGCCGCTCCGGCGATCGAGTATCGCTACCGCCTGCTCGCTCCGATCGGCGAGGGAGGGCTTGGAGAGGTCTTCATCGCTCGTTCGACGCGACCGCCCAAGCGGATTGTCGCCTTGAAGCTGCTGCGGCCAGGGCGTTCCACACCGGAAGTCCTGCGTCGTTTCGAGAGCGAGCAGCAGGCCCTTGCCCGGCTGGAGCATCGCGGCATCGCCACCATCTTCGAGGCCGGCGCCGCCGACGATGGTCGTCCCTTCTTCGCCATGCCGCTGGTGCGCGGCGAACCCATCACCACCCATGCCGATCGGCATCGCCTCGGCGTCCGGAATCGCGTGGCGCTGGTGCGCGAACTCGCCGACGCGGTTGCCCACGCCCACCGCCGCGGAGTGCTGCATCGCGATCTCAAGCCGGCCAACGTGCTCGTCGAGGAACGCGAGGGCGGCCCGCAACCGGTGGTGATCGACTTCGGCATCGCCAAGAGCCTCGACGAGCCGCTGGCGGAAGTCAGTCTCGTCACCGAGGCGGGTGCCGTCGTCGGAACGCCGGAGTACATGAGTCCCGAGCAGGCCGACGGACTGCCCGAGTCCGCGGATGTCCGCAGCGATGTCTACGCCCTCGGCGTGATCCTCCATGAGTTGCTCTGCGGACGAGTGCCGATCGACCGGGAGACACTTCGGCGAGGTGGAACACGGCTCGTCGGGGCCACCATCCGCAACACCGTGCTCCCGCCTCCGAGCCGGGTTGCGGCCGCGACGACGGATTCGTCTGCGCCGCCAGCCTTCGAGCTCCGCGGCTGCCGATCGGCGGCAGCACTCGCCGCGACACTGCGGGGCGACCTCGACGCGGTCTGCCTGAAGTGCCTCGCTCCGGATCAGCGCGATCGCTACGCGAGCGCCGACGCCCTGGTCGAGGACCTCGATCGTCATCTCGCGGGCGAGCCGGTGCTCGCCCGCACCGCGACCTGGGGTCGGTCGCTTCGATCGATGGTCCGCCGGCACCGCACCGCGGTGGCAGTGGCCTCCAGCGTGATCCTCATCCTCGCGGCCGGTTTGATGGCCAGCGGCATCTTCGCCTCTCGCGCCGCCCGGCAATCCGAGGAGACACGGCTCGAGGCCGATCGTGCCGAAGCCCTCGCGTCGTTTCTCGGCGGAATCTTCTCCGGCCTCGACCCCGTGCAGGCGCGGGGTCGCGACACTGCGCTGCTCGAGATGCTGCTCGACGATGCCGCGGCGCAACTGAGCAGCGGCACGCTGGCGCGCTCCGTGAACGTCGATCCGGCGCTCCTTGCCGACCTCGAACTGGTGCTCGGCACGGCCTACTCGCGGCTTGGACTTCTCGATCCCGCCGAGCGGCATCTCGTCGCCGCCTACGAGCAACTGACCTCCGAGCGGGTCTTGGCGACCGGGCGGCGTTCCCACGAGCCGGTGATCGAGCTGCTCAAGCTGCGGCGCGATCAGATGGACCACCCCGCCTGCATCGCGCTCGCAGACGAACTGCTGCAGGCCTCGGGATGGTCAGGCGACCCCGACGATCCGATCGACCCCGAGGTGCTGCTGGCGCTCTCGAGCGCAGGCCTCTCGAAGCCGGTCTATGCCCAAGGGCACCTGAAGACGCCCGAGCCGAGCGAAGAGAACCACCAACTCGCAGCGGCGTGGTCGGAGCTGATGGTCGAGACCGCGATCCGTCAGTTCGGCCCGAATTCACTCGAGGCCATCACCACGACCGCTCAGCTCGGTCGCTTGCTCGACACCTGTCGGCAGACCGAGCGATCGCGGCTCGTCCTCGAGGAGCTGCTGCCCCGCGCCGTCGCGGCACTCGGCCCGCGGCACCCCATCACCCTGTCCACGGCGTTCAATCTGCTCATCACCCTGTCGCAGCTCGACGGCACCGACCCGATCGAGAAGGAAGCGAGCGAACTGCACTGGCTTGCAGAGTTCGAAGCGGTCTACGGCCGCCGCCATCCCGTCTACGCGAACATGCTCTTCAACTGCTCGTGGACGCTCGCGCTGAACGGCAAGCTGATGGAGGCCATTCCGATGTGCCGAGAGGCCTTCGAGACCTATCGCGACACGCGTGGCGCGTTCCATCCCCTGACCACTTGGTTCGCCAGCGATTACCTCGCCATGCTCCGGGAGGTCAAGGATGCGCCGACCGCGGAGAAGCTCATCCAATGGCGGTTCGAGGACGCCGGGTCGATCGGGCCCTCCGACACCGGGGCGACCGAGGTGGAAAGCCACCTTCGCCAACTCTGGATCTCCTTCTCGCAGTGGACGGGTCATCCGCCCGCGGTCGAGGGCCGCTGGGCCGATCGGTGTCGCGCCGATCCGCCCGCACCACTCAGCATGGAGGGGGCGTCACCATGAGCCGCCGACCACCGTCGATGAACCAATGAAGAGGCGGCGAGACGCTGCCGCCTCGCCGCCCATGAACCGGAGGTGTCTCGTCAGTCTCGTCGGCCCGGCGATCTCACGCCGCCCGACCGCGACGGTCGGCTCCGAGCGTCGATGGAGCCCGGGATGGCAACCTCCGCCGGACCCCGGCTTGCCGCGAGCGATCCGATTCGCGCTCTTTCACCAGCCCGCCAAGGCCTGCAGTGCGATCGGCTGCCCGGTGCCCGGGTCGCGGAGCCGAAGTTCCTCTGCATGCAGCAAGAGCCGTGGGGCGAGCGCAAGCACCTCCGGCGCGGCGTAGAACTCGTCGCCGAGCACCGCGTGGCCCGCGTGCTGCAGGTGCACCCGCAACTGATGGCTGCGGCCGGTGAGCGGCTCGAGTTCGAGGCGCGTGACGGGTGTCGCGGGCTCTGCATGCGGCGAGATGCATCGATCGGCGTCGAGCCCACGCGAGGCGAGGGACTCGCGCAGCACGCCGAGCGTGGTGCGCTCGACCACCCGCCACCTCGTCACCGCCGGCTTGCCGTGCACTGGATCGACGACATGCCGCGGCCCGTCGGAGAGGGCCTTGCGAAGGGGCGCCGCGATCTCGCCTTCGTCCTCTGCGACATGCCCGACAACGATCGCGACGTACCGCTTGGAGACCTCGCGGCGCTCGAACTGCCAGCCGAGTTCGCGGTGCGCCTCGGCCGTGCGGGCGAGCACCATCACCCCCGACGTCGCCTGATCGAGCCGGTGCACGACCCGCGCCTCCGGAAACCGCTCACAGAGCCGGGCGATGAGGCAGTCGGACTTCGCCAGACCTCGACCCGGCACCGAGAGCAGGCCCGCAGGCTTGCAGACGCCAAGAAGAGCCGGAGTCTCGAGCAGCAGGGTCCAGTCTGGAGCGTCGGTCATGAGCGAGGAGAAACGGCCCCGGATTCACGTGGTCGTGGTCGGGGCGGGGCCGGTTCTGGGCGGATTCCGCGACCTGCGACCTCGGGGTCGCTCGTAGACTACGCGGTTCACCTTCGCCATCGGATGCGTCCGGCCGGCGGCGGCTCGCGAACCCAAGATCCCCGCCCGATCTCGACCTCTTCTTCGACCCAGCCATGCACACCAGCCTGCTCGTCCTCATCGCTTCGATTGCCTTGCAGTCACCGGGGCCCGGCGCGAGCGAACCGCCGCTCGACACCGCCGCCGAGACCGCGAATCTCGAGAACATTCGCCAGCTGACCTTCCCCGATCGCTTCACCAAGGCCGGCGAGGCCTACTTTTCGCCGGACATGACGAAGCTCGTCTTCCAGGCGATCGAAGTGCCCGCCGAAGGCGAGACCGCCGCAGACTTCTACGCGATGTTCGTCGCCGATCTCGCGCGAGACGGAGAGGGCCGCATCACCGGGCTCGACAACATTCGCCGCCTCAGCCCGCCGGGCTCCGCCAACACCTGCGGCTGGTTCCATCCGATCGATCCCAACCGCATCCTCTTCGGCTCGACACTGGTGCCGCCGACCGAGTCGGCGCCGCCGGGCTACCAGCGCGGCAGCGGCCGCTATCGCTGGATGTTCCCGCCGGGCATGCGCATCGTCGAAGCTGATCTCCGCACCGCCGACGGCACCGCGAAGACCCTCAAGACCCTTGCTGGCGACGGCTCGGCCTACGTCGCGGAAGGCTCGTGGTCGGCCGACGGCAAGGAACTGCTCTTCTGCTCGCTCGCGAGCGGGCAGGGCGATCTGGTGGTCAAGGATCTCGCCACCGGTCGCGAGACCACCATCGTCTCGGCGCCGGGCTACGACGGCGGCCCCTTCTTCTCGCCGGATGGCGAGCGGATCTGCTACCGCTCCGACCGCCACGGCAACAACCTCCTGCAGATCTTCGTGGCGGAACTGAAGCGCGACGCGAACGGCCGCGTGATCGGCGTCGCGACCGAGCATCAGGTCACCGACAACGACGATGTGAACTGGGCCCCCTACTGGCATCCCGCGGGCAAGCACCTCGTCTACGCCTCGAGCGCCGCGGGGCATCGCAACTACGAGATGTTCCTGATCGACGCCGCCGACCTCGCCGACGCCACGCCGCCGCAGCAGCGCTACGGCACCGCGGAGCGACGGGTGAGCTTTGCCGAGGGCGCCGATGTGCTGCCGGTCTTCTCGCCCGACGGTCGCTTCCTGCTCTGGACCGGCCAGCGCGGCGACGACCGCTCGAGCCAGATCTTCGTGGGCGACTTCGTGATGGATCTCGAAGCCCCTTCGGCACGGATGCCCGAGATGCGTTCCGATCGCGTGGGCAGCCGCGAGGGCGCGGCCGCGCGCGACCGCTGAGAATGTGCGCGTGAGCGATCCGCTCGTCGACCGCCGCTACCTCATCCCCTTCCGCTCGCCGCTGCTGCCGCAGATCTTCACCGACGTCCTCGTCGTGGGGGGCGGAGTGGCGGGGCTGCGGGCGGCGCTGGCGGCGAGCGAGCACGGCGATGTGATCCTGCTCGCGAAGGCGCCTCTCGAGGTCTCGAGCACGGCCTGGGCGCAGGGCGGCATCGCCGCGGCGGTCGATCCCGACGACACCCCCGAAGCCCACGCCGACGACACCGTCCAAGCCGGAAGCGGGCTCAACGACACCGACGCGGTGCGCCTGCTCACCGCCGAGGCGGCGCCGGAGATCGAACGGCTGATCGAGTGGGGCATGCGCCTCGACGCGGATGCCGCCGGCGAAGTCGAACTCGGTCGCGAAGGCGGTCATCGACGTCGTCGCATTCTCCACACCGACGGCGACGCGACCGGTCGCGAACTCACCCGCACCCTTTCGGCACAGGCGAAGCGCTCGCCCGCGATCCGCGTCTTCGAGCAGTGCTTCGCCCTCGACCTGCTCTCCTCCCAACGCGGGGACGGTCGCGTTCTGGGCGCGATCACCCACCACCCGAGGTTCGGACTGCAGCTGATCTGGGCGAAGGCGACGATCCTCGCGAGCGGCGGACTCGGCCAGGTCTTCCGCGAGACCACCAATCCTCGCGTCGCCACCGGCGATGGCGTGGCGATGGCGTGGCGTGCCGGCGCGTCGGTCGCCGACCTCGAGTTCGTGCAGTTCCACCCCACCGTGCTCTACGTCGCCGGTGCCACTCGCGCGCTCATCAGCGAGGCGGTGCGAGGCGAGGGCGCCTGGCTCGTCGACCGCGAGGGCCGTCGCTTCATGCAGGACGCCCATCCCATGGGCGAACTCGCGCCGCGCGATGTGGTCAGCCGCACCATCGCGCAGACGCTTCGCCGCACCGCCGACAGCAACGTCTGGCTCGACCTCCGCCCGATCGGCGCGGCTCGGTTCGCGGCCCGCTTCCCCGGCCTCGACCGCCTGGTGCGCTCCTTCGGACTCGATCCCGCGATCGATCGCGTGCCGGTGCAGCCGGCGGCGCACTACTCCGTCGGCGGCGCCAGGACCGATCTCGACGGCCGCTGCGACCTTCCGGGACTCTTCGCCTGCGGCGAGGCGGCAGCGAGCGGCGTGCACGGCGCGAACCGGCTCGCGAGCAACAGCCTGCTCGAAGGGCTCGTCTTCGGAGCACGGGCCGGTCATGCCGCCGCCGCGCAGCCCGAGGTGACGCCGGAGCGGATCATCGCCGAGGTCGCGACGAGCCCGCGGGCGGAACTCGACCTCGCCGATGTGCGAAGCAGTCTCCGCAGCGCCATGTGGCACAACGCTGGCGTGCTTCGCGCCGGGAATCGTCTCGAGGATCTGCTCGACATGCTCGACTTCTGGAGCCGCTACTCCCTCGACAAGATCTTCGACGATCCCGAGGGCTGGGAGACCCAGAACCAGATCGCGGCGGCCACGCTCGTCGCCCGCGCAGCGCGATGGCGCTGCGAGACCCGCGGCACCCATGCTCGCGAGGACTTCCCCGAGCGCCGCGCCGAGTTCGCCTGCCGCGCGAGCTGGCAGCGCGATCGAGAGGCGCCTGCGACCTTCGGAAGCGTCGCCGCCGAGGAGTCGGCGTGAGCGGGCGAGGGACGAGGCCTGCGATCGGTCTCGCGCGGTCGATCGTGCTTTGCTCCGGCGCCACCCTCGCGGGGTGCCAGTCCTACGTGATCGAGTACCGCTACCGGCCGGAGTTCCACCAGATGGCCTCCGACACCGAGCTGCCCGACGAGATCGTCACCGACGACGGCCGCATCATCCGCTTCGTCTCGACGCCGCTGCCGCAGTGGCGCGAACAGCGGGAGGCCGCGGAGCGCGGCGAGGTGCCCGGGGAGGGCAGCGAGGCGATCGAGATCTGGCAGGAGTCCGACGACGGCACCGTCGAGATCCGCTGCATCACCCCAGAGCATGTGCTTGCCAACACCATGAACTGCCTTCGCTTCGAGCGCTACGACGTGCTGTGGGAATCGCTGCTCGCAGAGCCCACCCGCGCCGAGTACGCGGCGCGGGGCGGCACCGCCGCAGACTTCGCGGGATGGTGCTCGAAGCATCGCAACGAGCTCATGGCCACTCTGAACCGCATGGGCTTCGGGTTCCTCGGCGGCGACGTCATCCTCGACAACATGGGTGACGGCGTGCTGCGGGCCCGCTTCACCCCGCGGGTCGGCGACCAGTTCAAGTTCAACGAGGTCCTGATCCTCCACGACCCACCGGGCATGAAGCTGCTGACGATTCGTTAGGCGGCGCGGTCTTGACGAAGCGCATGGTTCGATGAGTTCACCAACGCGCGCCCGCGCTGCGACGGCGGACGAAGCGAGCGGAGCGCCGCTTGTCCGCCGGCTACCGCGCCCCGGCCCGACGGCGCGGTCATCGAACTCGACCTGTCGGTGCAGGCCAAGCGCCCACCCCCTCGACGACCGGGCAGTCTCGCCCCCAACGCAACAACGGGCGCCCGCGAGGGGCGCCCGTTGAGGGGTTCTTCGAACATTCCGCCGGGCTGGTGGCGGCGAGCCTCGCCGATCAGCTCGCCTTGGCGGTCGGCTTCGGCGCGGGGGTCGGGCTGTCGCCGCCTCCGTCGCCGCCGTCGCCATCTTCGCCGCCCGACTCCGCGGCGGGCGTCTCGCGAGCATCGAAGCGAAGGTGCTCCTCCTCGGCCTGCCGGGTGACCGCGATGGTCTGGCCGGCACCGAAGGAACCGCTCAGGAGGTTCTCCGCAAGCGGATCCTCGATGTAGGTGCCCAGTGCGCGGCGGAGCGGGCGAGCGCCGAAGTCGGGGTTGTAGCCCTTGTCGATCAGGAAGTCCTTGGCGGCCTGATCGAGTTCGAGCCGCATGCCCTTCTCCTCGAGCCGCTTGCGGACCTTCGAGAGCTCCATCTCGATGATGTGGTTGAGATCGTCCTTGACCAGCGGACGGAAGACGATGATCTCGTCGAGACGGTTGATGAACTCGGGGCGGAAGAACTTCTCCGCCTCGTGCATCAGCGCCGTGCGCATCTTGTCGTAGTCCTGCACCGCGGCACGCTTGCCGAAGCCGAAGCCCGCGCCGCCCTTGATGAGGTCGGCGCCGATGTTGCTGGTCATGATGAGGATCACGTTCTTGAAGTCGACGTGGCGACCGAACGAATCGGTGAGTCGACCCTCCTCCATGATCTGCAGCAGCATGTTGAAGACGTCGGGGTGGGCCTTCTCGACCTCGTCGAGCAGCACCACCGAGTACGGACGGCGGCGAATGCGCTCGGTGAGCTGACCGCCCTCCTCGTATCCGACGTATCCGGGAGGCGCGCCGATGAGGCGGCTCACGTTGTGCTTCTCCATGTACTCGCTCATGTCGAGGTAGATCAGGGCGTCCTGATCACCGAACATGAACTCCGCGAGGGCCTTGGCGAGCAGCGTCTTTCCGACGCCCGAAGGCCCGACGAAGATGAACGAGCCCATCGGGCGCTTGGGGTCCTTGAGTCCGGAGCGGGCCTTGCGGATGGCTCGCGCCACCGCCTTGACCGCCTCGTCCTGGCTGACCACGGTCTTGTGCAGTTCACCCTCGAGGGCGAGCAGCCGCTGGCTCTCCTCCTTCTCGAGGCGGGTGAGCGGCACGCCGGTCATCTTGCTGACGACCTCGGCGATGACCTCCTCGTCGACGATGGCGTCGATCTGGTTCATGCGGTCGCGCCAATCCTGCTGCACCTTCTCCTTCTGCTTGCGCAGCTTCTCGGCCTGGTCGCGCAGGTCGGCGGCACGCTCGTAGTCGGCGGCCTTCACCGCTTCGTCCTTGGCGATCGAGAGCCGCTCGATCTTCTCCTCGATCTCGGCGAGATCCGGCGGCTTGGTCATGCTCTTGAGACGCAGCCGGGCGCCGGCCTCGTCGAGCACGTCGATCGACTTGTCCGGCTGCACGCGGCCGGGGATGTAGCGGCCCGACAGCTCGACCGCGGAGCGGATCGCCTCGTCGGTGTAGCGCACGCGGTGGTGCTGCTGGTACTTCTCGCGGAGGCCCTTGAGGATCTCCACGGTCTGCTCGGGCGAAGGCGGCTCGACCGGGATCGACTGGAACCGTCGCTCGAGCGCCGCGTCCTTCTCGATGTACTTGCGGTACTCGTCGAAGGTGGTCGCGCCGATGCACTGGATCTCCCCGCGGGCCAGCGCAGGCTTCAGCACGTTCGAGGCGTCGATGGCGCCCTCGGCGCCGCCGGCACCCACGAGGGTGTGCAGCTCGTCGATGAAGAGCAGCACGTTCTTGGCGCGGCGCACCTCGTTCATCACCGCCTTGATCCGCTCCTCGAACTGCCCGCGGTACTTGGTGCCCGCGACCATCGCCGCGAGATCGAGCACCACCAGGCGCTTGTCGAAGAGCAGGTCGGGAACGTCCTGCGAGATGATCGACTGGGCGAGACCCTCGACGATCGCGGTCTTGCCGACACCGGCCTCGCCGAGGAGGACGGGATTGTTCTTGGTGCGGCGGCAGAGGACCTGGATGAGTCGCTCGATCTCCGAGGCCCGGCCGATCACCGGGTCGAGCTCGCCGTTGCGGGCGAGTTCGGTCAGATCGCGACCGAAGCTGTCGAGGGCCGGGGTCTTGCTCTTGCCGCGACGGGTGGTCGGGCCGGCCTCGGCCGCCTCGGCGGGCTCGCCGGGCTGGCCACCCTGCTCCTCGCCCTCGACGCCCGCGCCGAGGAGGTTCAGGACCTCTTCGCGAACCTCCTCGAGCTTGAGCCCGAGGTTCAGCAGCACCTGGGCCGCCACGCCGTCGTGCTCGCGAAGCAGGCCGAGCAGCAGGTGCTCGGTGCCCACGTAGTTGTGGTTGAGGTTGCGGGCCTCCTCAATGGCGTACTCGATGACCTTCTTCGCCCGCGGGGTCTGCGGGAGCTTGCCCATGGTCACCATCTCGGGGCCGCTCTTGACGAGCTTCTCCACCTCGAGCCGCACCTTGCGGAGGTCGATGCCGAGGTTCTTGAGCACGTTGGCTCCGACCCCGCTGCCCTCCTTGACGAGCCCGAGCAGGATGTGCTCGGTCCCGATGTACTCGTGATTGAACCGCTGCGCCTCTTGATTGGCGAGGGCCATCACCTTGCGGGCCCGATCGGTCAGTCGCTCGAACATGCCATAGCCTCCTGCGTGCCGCCCGTAGGCGGATTCGGTCGATGGTAGGGGTCCGGTTCCTCCGGGCCGCGCGGACGCGGGCGTCCCCTGCCGACGACTGGTATCGGCAAACCGCAACCTTCGTACCAGTCGGAGCGGCGAGGTGGTCGGGGAACCTGCTCCATTCCGGCTCGTGAAGGGCCTCCGGGCTACGCTTTGTGCCGAATGCGCCGCCTGCGACCTGCCAATCCGGCAATCGCCCTCGCCATCGCCGCCGTTTGCGGTGCCGCGTCGGGAGCAGATCCTCCCGCCGATCCGGCGGCGACCCAACCTCCAGCGCAGCCTCCCGCTCCCCTCTACCGCGATCTGCCCGAGTCGCGGCCGCGGCCGGCGGTTGCCAATCCCTCCGCCGACGATTCCCAAGGCGATTCGACCGCCGAGCCCACCGCGCCAGAGGTGGCCCCGCAGCCCCTCGCTCCCGAGATCGAGTCGGTCGTGTCCGAGTCGCTCGGCCGCCTCGGCCGCCGGGATCGTCCGGTCGCGGTGCAGGGACTCCTTCTCTACGACCCGAACACCCGCGACGAGTCCGGCCGTCGACTTGCCGCAAACGTGGCGGTCCGGCTTGCGTCGCTGGCCTCGGTCTATCGCCGCACTCTCGATCCTCCGGGACCGAGCCGACGTCCCGGCGTCGAGACGCTGGTGGTGGTGCTCAACGCGAGCCGGAACGAGTTCGAGCTCACCGAAGCGACGCTCTTCAACCAGGCCCCGTTGCCCTCTCGACTCGCGACGACCCAGTCGATCGAGGTCGGCGGTGTCGCGGTGCCGTTCATCGACGCATGGCGCGATCCCGACGAGGCCACCTTCCGCAGCGCCACCGGTCGAGCCATCGCGATGGCCCTCGTCGACGCCCGCTACCCGCTCACCGGACCCGGCTCGCTGCCGGCGTGGTTTCGCGAGGGTCTCGCCTCGCAACTGATGGCGATGCATGTCGAGCCCGACGCCCTCGAGCCGGTGCTTCGACAAAGCGGGCTTGCCTATCTTCGCAACGGCGGCAGCGCCCGGACCGCGTTGTCGCTGCCCGCCGACGATCCGGCGTGGATCGATCTCACCGGGCCGGCGCAGGGGGTGGCGTTCCTGGCGGTGCAGCGGCTCGCCGAGGGGGATCCGCAGGGGCTCGATCGCTTCCTTCAGGCGGTGCGCGGCGGCGAAGCGGCCGAAGCTGCATTTCGTCGCGTCTTCAAGGCCTCACCGCTGACCTTCGCCGCGACTCTCGAGCGGCACCACGCCGTCAACGACTGACCGTCGCGAGCAGGGTCGAGAGCGGGCCGCCGAGGAAGTTCGCCAGCAGCCGCGGCCCGTCGGGGGTGAGGTAGCTCTCGGGGTGGAACTGCACGCCTTCGAGCGGCGCTTCGCCGGGCGATCCCTCGCGACGGATGCCCATGACGAGACCATCCTCGGTCCAGGCGGTCACGCGAAACGGCGGCCGCACCGAGGAACGCTCGACGAGCAGCGAGTGGTACCGCGCCGCCGGAAGCGGACTCGGCAGCCCCGCGAGATACCCCTGCCCGTCGTGATGGATCTCCCACGGCCGACCGTGGATCGGGCGCGGCGCCCGCACCACCTGCATCGAGAACGCTTCCGCGATCGCCTGATGCCCCAGGCACACGCCAAGCACCGGGATCCGTCCCGCGAAGCGCCGCACCAACTCGATCGAGACGCCTGCCTCGCGGGGGCCGCAGGGTCCCGGCGAGATCAGCAGCGCCTGCGGCGCGAGCGCCTCGGCCTCGACCACGCTGATGCGATCGTTGCGCACCACCCGCACCTCGAGTTCGGGGGCGATCGTCTCCACCGCCTGCACGAGGTTGAAGGTAAAGGAGTCGTAGTTGTCGAGGACCAGCAGCACGCGGGCATTGTGGGCTTCGGCGGCCGCCCCACAAGGGGGAAACCGGACCCATCGACCCGCGCTCCCGCCACCTCCCGCTCCGGGGATTCGTCGCGGAGTTCAGGCCGCGGCGGTTCCCGCCACGCCATCACGGGTCACCAGGAACAGGTTGGTGGTGATGGGATAGGGAAGGCGACGGAACTCCTGCTCGGCGCGGCGCTGCAGCTTTTCGACCAGCCGCTCGGGCCGGGCGGAGATCGCCAGGAAGCGGTCGCGGGCGGGCGTGGCCACGTAGAAGTCGCCGCCCATGCGCGGCGCCAGCTTGGGGTGAAGCTGCGAGAGCAGCAATCGCGCCGCGTCGTAACCGTCGAGTTCGGCGACGATCGCGGCCTTGCCGCCTTCGGGAGCCTCGACCACCTGAACCTCGAGTTGGGGGCTGTAGCGACCGAGGTTCTCGCGGGCGATCCGCTCGAGATCCTCCGGCTGCAGTTGCCAACGCACCATCTGCTCGGTGGTGATGCTCACGGTCATCTGCGGCATGTCGAGCACGAAGACCACCACCGTGCCGTTGACGAAGGGAACGTGCGCGACCTGCTCCCGCTCCATCGACTCGAAGATCGACTCGGGCTGGATGCGAGGCATGATCCGCGGCATCGCCACCGCCAGCGGCAGCGGCGTGTTGCTCAGGGCGTCGCCTTCGATCAGGCGATCGAAGTAGTGCTCGACGATCTCCACGCCGCGCTCGGGATCACGCACCACCATGCGGTGGAGGTTCTCGAGCCCGAGCGGCCGGCCGTCGAGCGAGATCGCCAGCGGTCCGACGAGCTCGACGGCTCGGTCGGGATGATCTCGGCGCAGGATCTTGACGACCTGCTCCGAGAACGCTTCTGGTTGCAGCGGCATGCTCGACACGCAGCGCCTCCTCGCCGGCGGCGGGGTCGATCGACGACCGCCCCTCCCACCGTCTTCGGCTCGACCCGCCCCGAACCTGCGGCGAGTCGCCCGTTTCCCTGCCTCGCCGGAGACGGCGTGCGTCGCCGAATCCGGCACTTTCTCTCCTGCGCCCCGTCGACTCCGGCCTCGCCGGCGCGTCGGGTGTCCCGACGCTCGTCGGGATGCGGGATGTCGGCGGAATCCTGCCGCGACTTGTCGCGGGACTCCTTCCGGTTCAAGAAGCCGTCGCCGACTTCCGCACGACCGGAACAAGCCGCACCCCTGCCCGCGCCTGCGAGACCGAAGGCGTCTGCAGGAGAAATCGCACCGGGTCCGCGAACGGTTCCCTCGATCGGTACACTCGCGTCCGAGGAACTGAGCGCATGCCCCCAACCGGTCCCGACGCCCCCGCCGCCGCGCTCGCTTCGTGGTTCTCGACCACCGCATCGCCACTGCTGGTGATCGCCGGTCCCTGCCTGCTGCAGGACGAAGCCCTTCATCTCGAGATCGCGACCTGCCTGCGCGACGCCTGTCGCGACTGCGGGTTCGAGTTCGTCTTCAAGGGCAGCTTCGACAAGGCCAACCGCTCCTCGATCGCCTCCGCCCGCGGCCCCGGCCTCGATGAAGGACTGCGGATGCTGCAGGCGGTGCGGCAGACTCTCGAGGTTCCGGTCACCACCGACATCCACGAGGCGACCCAGGCCAAGCCGGCCGCCGAGGCGGTCGACCTGCTGCAGATCCCGGCGTTCCTCTGCCGGCAGACCGACCTGCTCGCCGCCGCCGGCGCCACCGGCCGCGCGGTGAACATCAAGAAGGGTCAGTTCATGGCACCGGCGGAGATGGCGCAGGCGATCCGCAAGGTCCGCGAGAGCGGCGGCGAACGCATCCTGCTCACCGAGCGGGGAACCTTCTTCGGCTACCACCGGCTCGTGAACGACTTCACCGGTCTCGGCGACCTGCTCGCGCTGGCGCAGCAGCAGGCGGCGCGAGTCTGCTTCGACGTGACCCACTCGACCCAGTTGCCCGGCGCCGAAGGCACCGCCTCCGCCGGTCGTCCCGAACGGGCTCCGCTGCTTGCCCGGGCCGCGGTGGCCGCCGGGGTCGACGCGGTGTTCATCGAGTGCCATCCCAACCCGCGAAAGGCCCCCAGCGACGCCAGCACCATGCTTCCCCTCGCCGAGGTTCCGCCCCTGCTGCAGCGGCTCGCGGCGATCCGGAAGGCGCTCGCCATCGACCTCGGGTCGCGATCGGCGCTAGAGTCTCTTCAGCGATGAAGTGCGATCACTGCGACAAGCCGGCGGTCGTCCACGAAACCGTGATCAAGAACGGCGAGAAGAAGGAGATCCACCTCTGCCAGGCCCACGCGGCCTCGGTGGGCTACCTCCCCGACCTGCAGCCGCTCGACAAGATCCTCGCCAACTTCTCGCCCACCGCGAAGAAGGCCGCGGCCTCGCCCGCCTGCGCGACCTGCGGCATGACCCTTGCCCAGTTCCGGCAGCACGGCAACCTCGGATGCGAGGCCTGCTACTCGACCTTCGAGAAGATGCTCGAACCGCTGATCGAGCGTGCCCACGCCGGCGGCACTCGCCACGTGGGGCGATCGCCGCGACGCTCCGCCGAGCGCATCGACCTGCGGGAACTCCGCATGAAGCTCGTGCGCGAACTCGACGAGGCGGTCGCCGCCGAGCAGTACGAGCGGGCGGCCCGACTGCGTGATCGGCTGCACGGTCTCGGCGAGGGCGGCGCCGCCTCCGCCGCGGAGCCGGCGAGCGAATGAAGCAGCGCGAACCCGATCCCGCGGATCGGCCCGACGACGAACCGATGCGGCTGCGCCACTCGGGTCCGTGGCTCGACGCCACCGCACCCGACGGCGACGTGGTGATCTCGAGCCGGGTGCGACTGGCCCGAAACCTCAGCGGCTTTCCCTTCCCCCGTCGCGCCAGCGATCCCCAGCGGCACGAGGTGATCGAAGCGGTGCGCCGTGCAGACTGGCCGGAGGCGCTCGCACCCGGACTGATCTGGGTGGGGCTCCGCGACTCGAGCGCCCACGAGCGCGACCTGCTGGTGGAGCGGCATCTCATCAGCCGACAGCTCGCGCAGTCGGAGTCGCCCAGCGCGGTGGCGGTCTCGACCGACGAGAGCCTCAGCGTGATGGTGAACGAGGAGGACCACCTCCGCATCCAGGTGCTGCTGCCGGGCTTCCGCCTGTCGGAGGCCTTCGGGCGGGTGCTCGATCTGGAATCCCATCTTCAGGACTCCCTCGATCTGGCCTTCAGTCCCCGATGGGGCTTCCTCACCGCCTGCCCCACCAACGTCGGCTGCGGCATCCGCATCTCGGTGATGCTGCACCTGCCGGCCCTTCGCATCACCAACGAGATCGAACGGGTTCGCCGCGCCGCCAAGGACCTCCACCTCGCGGTGCGGGGCTTCTACGGCGAAGGCTCGGAGAGCGCCGGCGACTTCTACCAGGTCTCCAATCAGGTCACGCTGGGCGTCTCGGAGGAGGAACTGCTCGAGGAGTTCTCGGCGCGGATCGTGCCCGACGTGATCGCCTACGAGCGCGAGGCGCGCCGGCTGCTCGCCGAACGCAGCCCGGTGCTGCTGGAAGACCGCATCCATCGCGCCTTGGGCATCCTGCGATCGGCCCGCATGCTCGGCCTCGAGGAGTCGATGAAGCTGCTCAGCCGTCTGAGAATGGGAACCTGCATCGGCCGGATCGACGCGGTGCCCCTCGAGATGGTCAATCGGCTCTTCCTGATGGTGCAGCCGGCCCACCTGCGGACCGTCGCGGGATTCGAACTCGACGACGATCAGCTGCGCGAGGCCCGCGCCACCATGGTCCGCAAGACCCTCGGCGGGTAGATCGCTCGCGCCGTCGCGGCCCACCCGCATGCCGGGGTCCGTGGCCGCCGCCCGCGCGGTGGGGCCGAGTTCGGCGTCGGCGAGTCGAGCGGGTCCCGGGCGCGATCCGCGTTTCGATCGATGCTTCGCAGCCTCGGCAGCCGATTGATCAGCGTTCGAACGTGCTTCATCGAGACCCGGCCCTCGACTTGGATGGCCGACGGCTCCGCTTGGGTTCCCCGCTATGCTCCCGTCGATGCACCGCTCACCGACACGGATGTCGGCCCCGGACCTTGCCGTCGTCTACACGACCAGGGACTCGATGCGGACGATCGAGCGGAGCCTGCTGGCGGTGCGTTCCATCGCCACGCGAATCGTCGTCGTCGATTCCGGCTCGACCGACGGCACCGTCGAACGCTGCAAGGCTCTGGGGTGCGAGGTCTTCCACCGGCCCTGGCACGGCCACGAGCGCAGCGGCAGCCTCGCGACGCAGAAGCAGTTCGGAATCGACCGGATCGAGCACGAGGGTTGGATCCTGCTGCTCGACAGCGACGAGATCCCCACCCCCGCGCTGGTCGAATCGATTCGGGCCGCGGTCGAGCGCGACGATCACTCCATTGACGCCTATCTCCTCAATCGCCGCCACTGGTACAAGGGCGGCTGGATCTCGGCCGAGCATCCCGATCGCATCCTGCGGCTCTTCCGGAGAGGCCGCGCCCACATGCGTCCGCGACTGGTGCACGAGGTCCTCGAGTGCGAGGGCCGCACCGCCCGCCTGAGCGGCCAGCTGCGGCACGAGAGCTGGCTCGACTTCAGCGACGCTCTCGAGCGAGCGCTGCGCTACGCCCGGGCCTCGGCGCTCATCCCCGAGGAGCGCACCTCGATCACGAAACTTCTGTTCAATGCGCCCTGGTCCTTCTTCAAGACCTTCCTGCTGCAGGGAGGCTGTCGCGATGGATGGCGCGGCGTCGAAGCCTCGACGGCGCTCGCGGCTCGATCGCTCTTCAAGCACCTCTTCATCGCCGAGCGCCGCCGAGGTGATCGCCGCAAGCGGCGACGACCAGGCCTCGTGTCCACCCCCTCCGCCACTCTCGCGACCCATGTGGACCTCCGACCGGAACCGGTGGGATCAGGTCGCGCGGGATGATCCGCCCGGCCATGCCCTGCACGTCGCAGCGGCGATGGCCTGGTGCTTCCTGCAGGCGATCGCCAACACGCCCGAGGCGATCGCATGGGGCGTGCTGCTGTGCATCTCGCTCTTCCGGCTTGGACGCACCGCGGCGCTCTATGGGCCGATTCTTCGCGATCCGGTGTGGCTGCTCTTCGTGGGCTGGTGGTTGTGGAGCCTCGCAACGCTCCTGTGGTCGGTCGACGGCGTCGACGTCGCTCGTCAGCTTCGTCCCGAACGGGCGCTGCTGACGCCGCTCCTGCTCTGGCCGGTGGCCCATCTGGCATGGCCGCTGCTCGCCGCGCTCGCCGCAGGTGCCGCCGTGCAGACCGTGGCGGTGCTAATCTGGTCGCTCTGGCCGCTCGCGAGCGGTGATCCGGTGCGGACCTACGCCGCCATGCGCGGCCTGATGAGCTTCAACCAGATGGGCTGGTATCTCCAGATCGCCGCGGTGGTGCCGCTGGCCGCGCTCGCGTCAGGGTCGGGTCGCTCCCGCGCGGCGCTGCTGCCGATTCCGCTTGCGGCGGCGATCGCCATCCTGCTCTCGGGAATGCGCTCGGTGATCGCGAACCTCGTCGCGGGCCTGCTCGTGCTGACCACCCGACCGCGGCGACCCGGCACCCTCGCCCGCGCCGCGATCGCGGTGGTGTTCTTCGGCATTGCATTGCTCTCGGTGCACTGGCTCGCGCCGCAGGCGATCACGCGCGCGACCGCCGGCGCAGGGCGGGTGATCTCGTGGATCAGCGCCTCCCACGGCGAAGGATCACCCACGCGAAGCGAGATTCTCTCCATGGCGAGCGATCGCGTCGGTCTGCTCGTCGCGGCATCGGACATGATCCGTGGCGAGCCCGGCAACGGACCGGTGGCGGCACCGCTGGTGGGAAATGGGCGAGGGTCGTTTCCGCCACTGCTTTCGGAGTGGATCGAGCGCGAGGAACGCTCCGATCCGGAGTTCGCGGCACTCGCCGCGCGATTGCGCGACAATCGCCATCCCCACAACCTCTACGCACTCGCCTGGCTGGAAGGCGGACTTCCTCAACTCGGCCTGGCGAGCCTTGCGATCTGGGCGCTGGCGGTTCGATTGTGGAAGGGAGCCCGAGCCGATCCGGCGCTCGCGGCGATGGCGGCGATCTACGCCGCGGTCCTCGTTTCGACCTTCGTGGGCATCGTGGAGACCAAGGCACCCGGCGCCATCGTCGCGCTGGCGATCGTCTTCTCGCGGATTCCCGCGGAGCCACCGCGTGCCTGACCGCGCCGCCCATCCGGGGATCGCACCGGGGGAACCACACCCGGTCGAAGCGGTGGTGCTCGTCGGTCCCGGTCCCACCGGCGTCGCGGCGGCTGCGATCACCGGGATCCGAGGATTCGTCGGAGTCGGGGCGATCAAGGTGGTCGCAGCGGAAGCGACGTGGCAGGAACTCGAACCTCGCGTCGGTGCACTCGATGGAATCGGGTGGATCGACGAGTGCGCGGTGAAGATCGGCATCAATCGCAGCACCATCGAACGCCACCTCGCCGAGCGGGGCTCCTCGGCACCGCGGGCGGGCTGGTACTTCCAGCAGTTCCTCAAGCTCGCCATCGCCGCCTCGCCGGGATCTCGGTGGCGGCTGATCTGGGACGGCGACACCCTGCCGCTTCGTCCGCTGCGGCTCTTCTCCGACGAGCGAACACCGCGTCCGCTGCTGGCCGCGCGAGAAGTCCTGCACCCGCCCTACTTCCGCACGATCGCGCGGCTGCTTGGCGAAGGGCCGCTGGCGGCGCACTCCTTCATCCACGAGCACCTCCTGATGCGACAGGATCTCGCGGCCCGGCTGATCGCCGAACTGGCCGGCCCGCGCGGGCACCGCACCGCGCCGTGGCCGATGCGGGTGCTTGAGGCGATCGGCGACGAGGATCTCTTCCCAAGCGGCTTCAGCGAATTCGAGACCTACGGCACCTTCGTCCATCGACTCGATCCGGAAGCGTTCGTGCCCCGCCCGCTCATCTCTATCCGCGAGGCGATGATCCGACTCGGCCCTCGGCCAACGGCTGCGAGCCTTCGGGCGCTCTCGGCCCGCTTCGATCTGGCCACCTTCGAGAGAAGGCACTGCTGGAGCCGCAGAGGCGAGTGGCGCCGGCGGCTTGGAATCCGCGCCTTCTGCCGCACGCTCGACGCCTGGCGATTCGGAGGGCCGCGCGAGTCCGATCCCCACGCGGCGGTGCTCGCGCAGATGGCTGCGGCGATGCAGGCGTAGACCGGACCACCGCACGACGCCGAGGCCAACCGATCCGCGCTCGCTGACATGGGGCTTGTCCACGGCAGCGATCGCGAGGTGGTGAAGCACTCGGAATCACCATCGGATTCGTGCGTCCGCTCGGTGTTCGTCGAGGCCGTCGCGGCTTCCACGCTCGCGCGGTGCTCCGATACGCTCTGCCCATGCCCGCCGCAGCGGTCACCTGCATCGACCTCGACTACCTCGGCCTTCCCGGTGCGGCGGTCGCGTTCCTGGTCGAGATTCCCGACCATGAGATCGCGCATCGGATTCTCGTCGAGTGCGGACCCGAGGCCTGTCGACCGAAGCTCGAATCGGAACTCGCCCGGCTCGGTATCGAGCCCGACTTGATCGATGCGGTGGCCCTCACCCACATCCATCTCGATCACGCCGGCGCTGCCGGCGGTTTCGCGGCGCGGGGTGCGCGAGTGCTGGTGCATCCGCGCGGGGTGCGGCATCTGGTCGATCCCGCGAAGCTCGTCGCGAGTTCGCGTCGGGTGCATGGCGGCCGTTTCGATCGCCATTACGGCGAGCCGATCGCCTGCCCGGCCGAACGAGTCGAGTCGGTCGAGCATGGCGAGGTGGCTCGCTTCGGCCAAGCGACCTTCCGCGCCGTCGAGACACCCGGACACGCCAAGCACCACCATGCGTGGCTGCTCGAACACGCGGGCGGCCGCGAGTGCTTCACCGGCGATGTGGCGGCGATGCTCGTGCCGGGAACGGACTTCATCTCGGTGCCGGCTCCCGCCACCGACTTCGACCCACTGGCCTGGGATCGCTCGCTTGCCGAACTCGAGCGGCTTGGACCCGATCGCCTCTGGCTCACCCACGGCGGACGCATCGACGAGGCCGCGGAGTTCCTCGCGCGGGCGCGGCAGCGGGTCGCCGAGGAAGCGCAGATCCTCTTCGAGGTCGCGCGGGAGCCCTCCGACGAGTCGGCGATCGAGCGCTATCGCGGGTGGCTGCATCCCCGGGCGGAAGCCGCCGGCGTGCCCGAGCCGATGCGGCACGCCTTTCTCGGCCGAGCGTTCATGGAGATGAACCTTGCGGGTGTTCGCAAGCTGTTGAAGGATCGGGCGGAGGGCAAGGCGGACGCTCCGCGGGGATAGGTCTCTCCCACAGCGGTGCGGACGCCGGCACCACGCGTTCCAGTCCCGGTCCCACCGGGGCCCAGTTCGGCTGATGAGGCTCATCGCACCAGGCTTCGCGCTTCTCGCCCGCCGCGAGGCCAACGCTCGCCGCCACGCGCTTGGCGACCCCTTCGTCTACCCTCTCCCGCTCATCGCACCATGACGATCGCCGACACGCCCGCTCCAACTCCCCGCCGCGGACTGCTGCTCGTCGCCATGACCGGCAGCCTGTCGATGATCTTCATCGACATCACCGTGGTGGGTGTCTCGCTGCCCGAGATCGGCGAGACCCTCGGACTCGGCGAGGACGAGATCAACTGGGTGGTGAACGGCTACCTGCTGGCCCTCGCCACCGCGATGGCACTCGGCGGCAGACTCGGCGATCTGCTCGGCAAGGTGCGGGCCTTCGCGATCGGCGTGGTGCTGTTCGCCCTCGCGAGCCTCCTCTGCGGCCTGTCGACTTCGGGCGCCGTGCTGCTCGCCGGTCGCGTCGCGCAGGGGCTCGCCGCCTGCCTCATGCAGCCGGCCTCGGCATCGCTCGTGATCGAGCACTTCGCCCCGGGCGAGCGTGGCAAGGCCATGGCGACCTACGTGGGAATCCCGCTGCTCTTCATGACCGTCGGTCCGGCGGTCGGCGGGTTCATCACGCAGAACTTCGGGTGGCCGTGGGTGTTCTGGATCAACCTGCCGGTGGCGGTGATCACCCTGTCACTGCTGTGGTGGGCCCGTCCCCGCAGCCCTCGCTCGGACGACCGGGCCATCGACTGGCTCGGCGGAGTCATGCTGCTTGCGGGACTGCCGCTGCTGGTGTGGTCGATCCAGGAGAGCGGCTCGGTCGGCATCGATGGCGGACTGCGGGCGGTGGCGCCGGAGGTGATCGCCGCATTCGCGATCGGCGCCGTGCTCACCGCGCTCTTCGTTCGCCGTCAGCTCCGACTGGCGCATCCGCTGCTGCGACTTCGGCTCTTCGCCGACCGGCAACTGCTCGCCAATGCGGTGCTCATCGGACTGACCCAGTTCGCGATGGCAGGCCTGGTGGTCCAAGGCTCGCTCTACGCGCAGCGGGTGCTGGCGCTGCCGCCATTCAAGGCCGGGCTGAGCCTGCTTCCGCTGATGGTGCCGGTGCTGGTGCTTGTCCACTTCGCCGGCCGGCGCTACGACCGCGTCGGGGTGCGTCCGCTCGCGATGATCGGAACGCTCGCGGCGAGCGCGGGTCTTGCGGTGCTCGGCTTCGGCTATCTCGGCGAGCACTACCCCACCATCGCGCTGGGAATGCTCCTGCTCGGCGCGGGCATCGCCTTCATCATGAGCCCTGCCAACACCGATGCGCTCAGCCGCGCTCCGGACGAGTCCCGCGGGCAGGTCTCGGGACTCGTGCAGACCTTTCGACAGCTCGGCGGCACCGCGGGGGTCGCCATCGCCGCCGCGATCTCGATCGCGAGCCTCGGGCCCGACGCGGCCGCGGCCTACGGCAACGCAGGCCATCACGCCGCTGCCCGCAAGCCCGCGCACGCAACCCGCTCGACCGATCAACCTGAAGACGGCCAAGCCCTCGAGGACCCCGCCGTCCGCGCCGCCTTCGCCCGTGGCTCCGCCTACGCGAGCTTCGCCGGCACCATCGCCTTGCTTGGCGGGTTCGTGGTCGCGACGCGGATGCGTCGTGAGTCACCGATGACGACGGCGACCAACGCGAACATCTCATCCTCGGAAGCCGCGCTGTGACCGGGCCGATCCTGACCCCGCTCGAGTTCCGCGAGGCTCCCGAGGGCGCCGAGGCCGCGGCGATCGCCTTCAGAGCGCGAATGCGCACGCGTCGATCGGTGCGGGACTTCAGCGACCGCCCGGTCTCGCGAGAGACGATCGAAGCGCTCGTCGGCGCCGCCGCGAGTGCTCCGAGCGGGGCGAACAAGCAGCCGTGGCGCTTCGTCGCGGTCTCCGATGCGGCCCTCAAGCGCGAGATCCGCCTCGCGGCCGAGCAGGAGGAACGGCTCTTCTACGAGAAGCGGGCGAGCGCCGAATGGCTGCGCGATCTCGCGCCGCTCGGCACCGATCCCTCGAAACCCTTCCTCGAGACCGCCCCGTGGATCATCGTCCTCTTCAAGTGCATGAGGGACGATCGCCCCGATCGGACGAGCGACCTCGTCTACTACGCGAACGAGTCAGTCGGCATCGCCGCGGGATTCCTGATCGCCGCGATCCACCACGCCGGGCTCGCGACGCTCACGCACACCCCGAGCCCGATGGCGTTTCTCCAGAAGGTGCTGCGGCGGCCCGAACACGAACGGGCGTTCCTGCTGCTGCCGGTGGGATACCCAGCCGCCGACGCCAAGGTGCCCGTCATCGTCCGCAAGCCGCTCGAGGACGTCCTCGTCTTTGATCGGCCGGAGTGATTTCGCGGCAGCGGCGCGAAGGTGCCGTGCACGGTGAGCCTCGACGCACGCCGCCCGCGCAGTCCGTCGGCGGCCTCGATTCCAAACTCTCTTCCGGTTCTCAGCCCCAGGCGCCGAGCATCGCCGCGAGGTCGATGGGACCCACGACGCCGTCGTGGTCGAGATCAGCCGGCCCGCCGTTGTCGCCCCAGGCCGCGAGCAGTTCCGCCAGGTCCGCGGGCCCGACGACACCGTCGCCATTGAGATCTGCGAAGACGCCGTCGTCGACGACGATCGACATGAAGGCGAGGCCGCCCTTGGCCGCGAGCAGATCTGGATCGGCGAGACCCTCCGGGATCGGCGCCGGTCCGTACGCGTTGCCGGGCGTCGATCCGCCGCCCCAGGCGACCATCGATCCGTCCTCGCGCACCGCGATCGTCGAGTACGCCGAGCAGACCACCCGGGCGACGTTGGCGAGCCCCTTGGGTGCGTTGCACTGGCCGCTGGTGTTGCTGCCCCAGCAGATCACGGTGCCGTCGGCCTGCACCACCACCGCATGCGAGTTGCCCGCGGCGATCGAACGAGGAGGCGCCGAGAGACTCGGCACGTTGAGGATGCCATCGGCATTGCTGCCCCAGGCGACGATCTGCCCGCTGCTGCGAACGGCAAGCGAGAAGGCGTCGCCGGCGGCGATCTGCACGACGTCGGCGAGCCCACCCGGCACGTTGCATTGGCCGTTGGTGTTGCTTCCCCAGCAGACCACGGTGTTGTCCGCTCGCCGCACGAGGAAGTGGTAGCCGCCGCCGGTGATCTCCATCGCGCCGGTGATCGAAGGCGGATTGAGGGTCGAGGTCGAACCCCACGCGGCCACCGTCCCGTTCTCGCGAATCGCCGCGAAGCCGCCGTGGGTCCCTGCCAGAGCCAGCACCGGCCCGAGGTTTGACGGAACGTTGCCGCTGTTGGACCACTCGATGTCGCCGAACACCTCGACCATGCCGTCGCCGTCGGCGACCGCAGCGCTCTTGTCGGTGCAGGCGAGCGCGCGGACCACCTCGAGCTGCGGTGCGCCGGTCGCGGCATAGAAGCTCTCGCCGAAGGCGACCACTTCGCCGGTCTCGAGCAGCACCACCGTGAAGCCCTCTCCCGCGGCGATGTCGACCGCCGGCGCGTCGAACGACGGCACGTCGATGCCGTTGGAGTTGGCGAAGCCCCACGCCGCGACGGAGCCGTCGGCGCGAAGGCCCACGAGATGGTTGTCGCCGGCGGCGATCTTCACGAAGTTCTGCACCGACGGTGGCGTGTTCGGCCAGGAGCCCCAGGTGACCACGGTCCCGTTGGCCTTGAGGCCCACGCTGTAGGCGCCGCCGGCGGCGACCTGAATCAGGCCGGTGGCGGCCGCGGGCACGTTGCACTGTCCGTACTGGTTCCAGCCCCACGCCACCACGGTGCCGTTGGACTTGAGGGCGAGGCTGTGCCGGTATCCCGCGGAGACCTGGGTCACGCTGGTGGCGGTCGAGGGGACGCTGCACTGGCCGAGATCGTTGAGCCCCCAGGCGGCGACGGTGCCGTTGGGCCGCCGCGCCAAGGTGTGCGCGCCGCCGGCGGAAATCTGGGTGGCGACGAGGCCCGCGGGAATGTTCTGCTGCCCGCTCGCGTTGCTGCCCCAGGTGACGACCTGCCCGGTCGCTCGCAGCGCCGCGCCATGCCACTCGCCGCAGCCCGCCATCACCGCATCGAAAAGCAGAGGCGGCGTCGCGGCGGCGTAGGTGTAGTTGTTGCCCCAGACCACCACCGAGCCGTCGCCTTGGACGATCGCAGCGTGGTCGATGCCGGCCGCGATCGATGTCGGAGACTGCAGCGAGGCCGGATTGGTCGCGTGGCTGCGCCCCCACAAGACCAGATCCTCGCCCCGACTCGTCGCGGCGAGGAAGAGGGTCGACACCAACGCGATCGACGCCGCGATGGCGTGGCTTCGGAGTGCGATCGATCGATCGTTCCGGAAGGGAGCGAGGGCAAGATGCCCCAACGAGCGTGGTTTCTTGGACATCCCGTGAAAATAGCACCCGATTCGGTTCGAGCCGCCTCCGTCTTGCGCGTTGGCCCGAAGTCAACCACTTCCGGACCCGTCCCGAACCTCCGCCTCCGGAATCGCTCGACTCCACGCCGACGGTTCGGAGGACCAGCCGCAGGCGTCGGGCTACCATCCCGACTTCCCCGCCGACCGCCCCGCCTCCACCATGACCACCTTCGACTCGCCGACCGCGAACATCCCCGAGACCCCGGCTGAGCCCGGGCCGGTCGCCGGCGGAGCGGGTGGTCGCTGCCCCGTCATCCACGGTGCAGCTCCTGCCGCTGCCACGAGTCGAGCTGGCGGCGAACTTGCGCTCGAGACTCGCGGCGGCTGGGTGCCCCGGGATCTCCACCGCTGGACCCTCGCGGGCGTCGGCGTGCTTTCCACCGCCCTGGCGATTCTCGGGGCGATCCTCCCCGGACTACCCACCACCATCTTCGTGATCATCGCAGCGTGGTGCTTTGCCCGCAGTTGCCCGGTGCTTGAACAGAAGCTCCTTCGCAATCGACTGCTCGCGCCGTCGATGCAGGTGATCGACGGCACGCGGCCATTCACCGCGTCGGCGCGCTTCGCGGCGATCGGCTTCATGACCGGCGGCGGCGCTGCGTCGACGGGAATCCTCGCCTGGCGAGGAACCCTCACCGAGCCGCTGCTCTGGACGATCGTTGCGGCGATGGTCGTTGGCGCAGTCGCCATCCTGCTTTACAAGCCGACGCCTCGCACCGGCGGGTGAACGACCCTCCGTTGCCGCGGCATCTCGCCCAGCCCCGCAAGCGCGGCAACCTCGACTGCACCTTCTGCATCGACTGCGCCCACGCCTGCCCGCACGACAACGTCGCGCTCGTCGATCGCCGCACCATCGAGGATCTCGCCGACGACGCGCCTCGCTCGAACATCGGCCGGATCTCGAACCGCGTCGATCTCGCCATGCTCGCGGGGGTTCTCGTCTTCGGAGCGTTCGCGAATGCGATCGGCATGACCGAGCCGGTGACCGCGTGGCTGCGGGAGATCTCGATGCCGCTCGGCCTCGCGACCGACCGGCTCGTCGCATTCGTCGGCACGATCCTTGCGGCGATCGTGCCCCGTGCTTCCGCCGGCATGGAAAGACGCTGAAGCTCCGCGGCGGATCCCAAGGTTCGACGAGGCGGATCCCGGCGAGCGAATCCAAGGCGACACCTCCGGCCCTGCAGCCGAAGCAGCGTGCTGTACGGCGCCGAGACGGCACTCGGCGAATCGTCTTCGCTCAGTCCGCAGTGCGGCTTGAGATCCGCACGCGGCTCAAGGCGCCCGCGAAGTTCTCGAGGTACTGGGTGACCGCGTCGTCGGAGAAGCAGGTGATGAAGCCGTCCGCCGGCGGCACCGCGAGCCCGAGCGGATCCTCCATCGTCCACTGCACGACCTCGTTGATCTCGCAGATCAGCGTGCGGGTGGTCGAGTTCCGCGACAGCGTCACCTGCACCGGCACGTCGAGCGACACGAGGTCGGGGCTCGTCGGGCTGAACGGCGGGAGGAACTGGAAGAGACTGCCGGTCACATCGCGGTAGAAGCCGCGATCCTCGGTGCGGTCGGAGAAGTCGAGGATCTTGCCGAGCACACCCGCCTGGGCGAACGGCGTGAACCACAGGTCGATCTGGAAGTCGGAGAGATCGAGTCCCGCGACGGGAATGCGAAGCCCGGCGCCGTCGGCGAAGAAGTAGCGGCCCTTCGCGATCTCGCCGCCGAGCGACTCCGCTTCGACGCCGCTGCCGACCTGATCGTCGTAGGTGCCGGAGGCGAACTCGTAGTCGCGCACCACCTGCGCGGGCGTCTCGAAGAGGCAGCCCGGGATGTTCGAGTCGGCAGGATCGGTCGGCGGCAGGCACGGCCCCCACGCGCCCATCATCAGACCGAGGTCGGTGCCGTCGACGACGCCGTCGAGGTTGACGTCCCAGAAGCCCATGCCGCCCCACTCCGAGAGCAGGCCCGCCAGGTCGGCACTGTCGACGACGCCGTCGAGATTGCCGTCCGCCGGACACGGCGGCTGGGAGCTCAGGAGGGCGACGAGCTCCTCGCGAAGATCGAGGTACGCGTTGAACGCGACCGACGGCATCTCGTCCTCGAGGGGATTCCACGAGACCGTCGTCAGGCTCGACTCGATGCCCGGCTCGTCCGGCGCGACCGGCTCGGTGAGGAGATAGAACTCGACGGCGCAGTCGTTGGGATTGAGGCAGGAAGGCTGCTGGGTCAGCACGAGCTTCCACGGCCCGCGACGGATGCCGTACTGGGCGATCGAGGGGGGGGTGATCGCGGTGGTTCCCTCGGGGCACTGGTCGGCCATGTCCGGCGGCAGGAAGCAGTAGTTCGTGCCGCCGCACTCGACGACCGCCTGCGACGGGTCGGTCGTGTAGAGGTCGCAGTAGTTGGTGATCGGATAGGGCGGCTCGTCCGAGCCGCCGGCCCAGCAACCGCCGTTGTCCGCGCAGAGGCCCGGGTTGGTGATCAGGTTGTCGATGACCGCCCCACCGTTGATGCACGGCCCGACCTGGCCGGAGGCGAACGTTCCACCCTCGTAGATCGCGAAGTTGTATTCGCGGATCTCCTCCTGATCGGGATTGGTCAGGTACGGGAGCATCGGCAGCGCATCGACGATTCGGCCCGCCGGCATCTGCGCCTGCCAGTCGACGCCGCAGACCTCGTTGAGGAGCGAGAAGAGGTCGACCACCGAGACCGTCGCGTCGACGGCGCGTCCCGGCGCGACGACCATGGGGCCGGCGATGATGCACGGCGATCGCACGCCGGTCTCGTAGACGGTCTGCTTCGCCTGCAGCGGATTGAACGGCAACAGCACGGTCGAACCGAGCGACCCGTTGTCGTTCAAGACGACGATCACGGTGTTGGTCTCCTGCGGATCACGCAGGACGACCTTGCCCTTGACGACCGTCGCGAGATCGAGGTCGACGAGCATCTCGCCGATCGAGCGGTCGACCGACTCGTTCATGAGCTTGAAGACCTGCCGGTAGCCCAAGCCCGTCAACGCGCAGGACACGTCGGTGACGGCTGGCCCGGTCAGCGAGGGCGGCGGGGTCTGGATCGGCGTGTGCGACGCGCTGTGGGTGATGAACGCCATCCATGGCACGCCGTCGGCGCGGGCCTGCTCGATCCACTCGGTGCCGCGTCGGCTGATGAAGCTCGTCAGGTACTCGCGCCACGGATCGGGCAGTTGGATCGCCGAGGAGCCGAGCGTGATGATGCGATCCCACGCGTAGTAGGCGTTGCCGAGGGTGAAGTCGATCGCGGCACAGTCGCCGTCGGCGCAGCGCTGGGCGAGCGTGCCGTCGGCGGCCAGAAGCGGCGTCGCGCCGATCGCCATCGCCTCGAAGGGATTGATGCCCTCGACGCAGGTGCCGTCGGGGAAGCAGGCCGCACCGCTCGTGGCGAAGCCGGTCGGCGCGCCGCAGTCGTAGGAGACGCCCTCGGGAACCTGTCCGCCGACCGTCGAGTCGATGCTCGGCGGCAGGGACCAGTAGCCGTCGTAGAAGTCCAGACCTGCGCTGGTGTTCGGGGCCTCGAAGCCGAATCCCGGCGGCGTGTTTTCCGGGCCGCCGGCCATGTGGTACTTCCCGAGCATCCCGGTGCGGTAGCCCGCCTGCCGGACGAGCTTGGGCACGGTGATCTCGGAAGGGTGCAGCTGGTCGACCGGCAACATCGGGTCGACGAGCGCGGTCACGACGCCGGTGCGGAAGCCGTGGCGGCCGGTGAGCATCGCGGCGCGGGTCGGCGAGCACTCGGGCGTCGCCCAGAAGTTCCGGAAGCTCACGCCTTGCGAGGCGATCTCGGCGAGCACCGGCATGTCGGGGGTGAAGGACGACTGGTTCCAGCCGAAGGGCTCGAAGCCGAAGTTGTCGATGCCAAGATCGTCGAGCACGATCACCAGCACATTCGGCCGTGGGTCGCCAGCGTTCTTGTCGGCACTCGCGTCGATCGTGGCGGTGGCGAGGAGCGTGGCGGCGGCAAGTCCGATCGCGGCGGCGCTTCGGGACATGAACTGCTTTCCTGGAAGCGTCGAGATCCTGAGCTCGCGAGCGGTGCGGAGACGCCTCGGCGGAACCATGTCACGTTTCCCGGACGGGTCAATCCGCGAGCGCACAGTCGCCTCGAAACCGCCGTGAAATCGGAACGCTGGCGCGAGGTCGGGCGGACCCGCCCACGGCGGCAGGACTCGTGCACGGCTCGGCGAGGTCACTCCAGCGAGCCGGTCCGGCGACGAGCGCTCGCGTCCGCCTCTGGTTCGCCGACCGCTCCGCCCGAGTGCGGCGATTCCCGGTGGCGAGTTATCGCCCGCAGGCGGGGCGGCGAGCAGGAGTCCGACGGTGGGCACCTGACTCGATCGCGTTGAGGTCGCTCCAGGCCCCAAGCCCCACCGATCGGCGTTCCGCGGCCGCGGGCGTTCTCCCCAGAATGACAGTCGCTACCCGAGAGACAATGAGCTGGCACGGGTCGCGACGAAGTTGGCGGTCGATCTTCGACTCTCCCGCAACCTCCGCTGGCGGCGTGCGCAATCAGGCATAGACTCGATCTGCAGGCCTTCGCGCCCTCTCGCGACACGGGTTGCGCGACGGCGGCGAGACCCTCGGAGAACCCGTTCATGCGACCCGCCCGTAGCCTCGGATTCGCGTCCGCGCTCGGTGGTTTCCTCGCCTCCGCCGCGCTTGCCGGTCCCCCGTCGCCGCAGCGGGTCGACCTGCACCGAGTGCGGCTGGCGCCGTCGTTGATGGATCAGTCCGGTCAGGACGACGGCGGCGTCGCGGGCGGATGCACTCCCGTGGTCAGTTCGCACACCTCGAGCGACTTCGGCCCGGGCCAGTACATCGTGCAGGCCGGCATGATCGAAGGCGAGATCTCCGCGACCTCGTTCGTGCTTCCCGCCGAGGCCTTCCCGATCCGCGTCGACCTCATGGAGTTCCTCTTCGCGACCAGTGCCGCCGCGGTCGAGACCACCACCGTCTACTCGGTCAAGGTCTGGGAAGGCCCGCCCAACAACTTCAACGGACTGGTGTTCTCCGCGACCTCCGACGGAAAGCTCCTCCCCCATCTGGTGATGCCGCCGGGAACGACCGGCGTCAACATCCAGTTCCTCGTCGATCCTGGCGATCCCGACCAGATCTGGGTCGCTGACAACGGGAGCCACACCGTCTCCATCGGCATCGAGATCGTCGAGCACAATCAGCCGCCCACGAACCAGTGCCTGACCCCGCCGCCGCCGCAGTTCAACGCCTTCCCCTGCACCGATGTCGACGGCCTGCAGTCGCCGACCGGCAACTGGATCTACATCGTCGACTGCGGCATCTTCGGATGCCCGCCCGGTTGGAAGCGCTTCAGCGACCTTCCATCGGTCTGCCGGCCGAGCGGCGACTGGGTGCAACGGCTCACTTGGACGCCGGGCGGATGCGACTCGATCGGCGCGTGCTGCCTCGGCGGCAACTGCGACCTGACGAGCGAGACCGAGTGTGCCGCGGCAGGCGGCGCCTTCCAGGGTGTCGGAACCCAATGCGCGGACATCGACTGCTCGCAGGAGGCGCCCTGCTGCTTCGCCGCGACCGGTGGCTGCGTCGAACTCGAAGTGAGCGACTGCGTGCTCGCGGGTGGCGTGCCCGGAACGGTCGGCGACACCTGCGCCGGGCACATCTGCTTCCCCGAGGGTGCATGCTGCCTCCCCGACGGTTCCTGTGCGAACGGTCTCTCTCCCGAGGAGTGCGCAGCGCTCTCGGGCACGTTCCAGGGTGACGGCACGGTCTGCTCGGGCGTCAACTGCCCGGCTCCGACCGGTGCCGCGTGCTTCCCCAACGGCTTCTGCCTCGTGCTCACCGAGGTTCAGGCCATCGCCGCGGGTGCGACCTGGCAGGGCCCCGGGACCAACTGCGCAGACCTCGATGCCAACGGCACCGCGGATGCCTGCGAAGCCCCGGATCTCCCCTGCGACTTCGACCACAACGGCCTCATCAACGGCGCCGATCTCTCCGTGCTGTTGTCGGGTTGGGGCGAGCCCGGCATCACCGATCTCGACGGCAACGGCACCACCGGCGGCAGCGATCTGGCGATCCTGCTCGCCAAGTGGACGGGTTGAGTCGATTCGAATCGCGTGCAGCGCCACCGCTGCGGCCGCGGCGGTGATCGAATCGTCTCATGCTCGGACGGCTTGCCGCGGAGCAGTGGGCGATTCGATTCGCCCGTAGACTCGCCGCGGTGAGTCCGCCCGCACACTCGGTCGCTTCTCGATTCGAACCCCTCCTCGTCGCGGTGGGCGGCGCGTTGGGTTCGCTCGGTCGATTCCTCGTCGAGCAGGAGTTTGTGCCATTCGATCCACAGGCGCCGACGTTTCCGTGGTCGACGCTCTCGGTCAACCTTCTCGGGGCGCTCGTGCTCGGTGGCGTGCTGGCGTTCGCGGAACGGCGCGGCGACCGACCGGCGTGGCTGCGACCGCTCGTCGGCGTCGGGTTCTGCGGTTCCTTCACCACCCTGTCCACCGTTTCGGTCGAGTGCACGAGCATGCTGGCGGGGCCGCACCTCGGTCTTGCGGCGGCCTATCTCGCCGTCTCGTTTCTCGCGGGGGTCGCGATGGCGACGGTCGGCTCGCGGCTGGTGAAGCGAGCCCTCGCCGCCGGCGGTGGCCCGCTCGGTCCGAGCGGTTCCGGAACGATCGCATCGGCAGCGGAGGCGGGTCGATGACCACCTCTCTCGAGACCCTTCTTGGCATTGCCGCAACCGGCGCCATCGGCGCCCTGACCCGACACCACCTTGGCGCCTTCGCGCACCTCTCCCTGAATCGGATCGCCGTCCACACCGAGGCCTTCCCCTTCGGTACCCTCACGGTCAACGTCGCCGGATCGTTCGTGCTCGGGCTCGTCACCGCGCTTGCGAGTGCGGGTTCGATCACCCTTGTCGCGGCGTCGATCCTCGGCAACGGATTCTGCGGCGCCGTGACCACCTTCTCGACGGTGGCGGTGGATCTGGAACGAATGGTCGCGGCGCGACGCTTTGCACGAGCCGCCATCGACCTCGCCCTCACCGTGGTCGGCGGCGTGGCGGCAGCGTGGCTCGGGCTGACGCTGGCGGGGTAAGCCGCCTCGTCTGGACCGAGGCTGCGGGAATCGAAGGGTTCGTGCCGATCGTTCCCGCATGAGCCACGCCGCACCGAACTCCGCGAGCCCTGCGCCCGACCTCCACTGGAGCCCGCTCTGGAGCGCCGACCTCGCGCCGGTTCCGGTCGAGCAGCGGACCTGGACCACCTACAACTTCGCGGCCCTGTGGATGGGCATGGCCCACTGCCTCCCCACCTACATGCTCGCGGGGGGGCTCGTCGCCCAAGGCATGAACTGGTGGCAGGCGCTGCTGACCATCGGCCTCGGCAACCTGATCGTGCTGGTTCCGATCCTGCTCAATGCCCATCCCGGCACCAAGTACGGCATCCCCTTCCCGGTGCTGGCCCGCGCGAGCTTCGGCACCACCGGCGCCAACGTGCCGGCGATCGCGCGGGCGATCGTCGCCTGCGGCTGGTTCGGCATCCAGACCTACCTCGGCGGCGAGGCGATGCGGGTCTTCCTGGTCGCGGTGTGGCCCGCGTTCGCGACGCTCGGCGGCGACGCCTCGGTGATGGGCCTGAGCGTGCCGAGCGCCATCTGCTTCGGCTTCTTCTGGCTCGTCAACATCGGCATCATTCTCGTGGGCATGAACGCCCTCAAGCACTTCGAGAACTGGGCGGCCCCGCTGCTGATGGTGCTGGCGCTCTGGCTCCTGGTCTGGCTGGTGATGCGAGCCGGCGACTTCGGCCCCACCTTCCACGACTCGAGCAAGTTCGACTCGTTCGGAGCCTTCTGGAAGGTCTTCGTGCCCTCGCTGACCGGCATGATCGGGTTCTGGGCGACCTTGAGCCTCAACATCCCCGACTTCACCCGCTACGGGAAGGGCCAGCGCGAGCAGGCGTGGGGACAGGCGCTCGGACTGCCGACCACGATGATCGCCTTCAGTGCGATGGCGGTGGTGATCACCAGCGCGGCGCAGGGGCTGCTCAAGGGCGTCGATCCCGGGGAACTCTGGGATCCCATGAAGGTGCTCTCGTTCGTGACCAGCGCTGCGGCGCCGCCGGGCATGGACGGTCCGGTGATCGCCGGCGACGCGGCGCGTCTGCTCGTCGCCCTCATCGCCCTGGTGGGTGTCGCCGCGGCCACCATCTCGACCAACATCGCCGCCAACATCGTGAGCCCCGCCAACGACTTCGCGAACATCGCCCCGCGGAGAATCTCCTTCCGCGCCGGCGCGGTGATCACCGGCGTGATCGGCATCCTCATCATGCCCTGGCGTCTGCTCGCCTCCGCCGACACCTACATCTTCGAGTGGCTGGTCGGGTACTCGGCGCTGCTGGGTCCGATCGCCGGCATCATGATCGCCGACTACTGGTTCCTGCGCCGCAAGGAGCTCGACGTCAGCGACCTCTACCGGCACGACGGCCGCTACGGCCGCATCAACTGGATGGCGATGGCCGCGCTGGTCGTCGGCGTCGCCCCCAACGTGCCGGGATTCCTCGCCGCAGTGAAGGTGATGGAGGTCTCCCCGATCTGGAGCGACCTCTATCCCTACGCGTGGTTCACGGGCTTCATCGTCTCGGCAGTCGTCTACCTCGCGGCCATGCGGGTCTCGGGGGCGAAGGCCTAGGCCCGCGACCTGGACCCGATCTCGATCCGACGCCGCGGCGAAACTCGAGGCCAGCGCTCAGGACTCCACCACCTCGTCCACGAGGTCGAGGCCGCGATCGATGATGTCGAAGGCCTCGGCCATCTGCGCCTCGTCGATCGACAGCGGCGGATTGCACATGAGGAGGTTCCACTGCAACACCGTGAAGAGCCCGTTCTCCTTGAGAAACCCGCCGAGCTTCGCCATCGCAGGGTGACTGCCCGCGTAGGGCACCAGCCGCTCGCCGCGAGTGTTCTTCTGCAGTTCGATCGTCCCGAAGAGGCCGATGTTGCGGTGCTCCTTCACGCAGCGATGCTTCGCGGCGAGCCGCGCCATGTGCCCGCGCATCACTTCGCCCATGCGGGCGGAGTTCTCCACCATGCCCTCGTCGAGCAGCACCTCGATCGCCGCGAGCGCCGCGGCAAGGCACATCGGATGGGCGTTGTAGGTGAGGCCGCCCCAGAAGACGTTCTCGCGGAAGTGGTTGGCGATGGGATCGGAGAGCGCCATCACCCCAAGGGGCAGGTAGCTCGAAGTGAGTCCCTTGGCCATGGTGCAGATGTCCGGCACGATGCCGCCGTGCTCGAAGGCGAAGAGCCGGCCGGTGCGGCCGAAGCCGCACATCACCTCGTCGCAGACGAGCAGGATGCCGTGCTTCGCGAGCAGCGCCTTGAGACCTTGGAGATACCCCGGGGGCGGCGGCAGGATGCCGTTGGTGCCGGTCACGGTCTCGATGAACATCGCCGCGATGTTCTGCGGCCCCTCGTAGGTGATGATCTCCTCGAGGTACTTGAGATTGTTGGCGACGATCTCGGCGTCGTTCGATCCGAAGCTGAACTCGTAGGGCCGCGGATCCATCACCCGAACCACGCCCGGGAGTCCCGGCTCGACCGGCCAGCGCCGCGGGTCGCCGGTGAGCGTGATCGCACCGTGGGTGCCGCCGTGGTAGCTGCGGTGCCGCACGAGGATCTTGTGGCGGCCGGTGTAGAGCCGCGCCGCCTTGATCGCGTTCTCGTTGGCCTCGGCGCCGCCCAAGGTGTAGAAGAAGGTATTGAGGTTTCCGGGCACGATCTCCGCGAGTTTCAGCGAGAGCCGAGCGCGGATCTCAGTGGCGATGCCGGGATAGGCGTAGGCGAGCGTGGCGGCCTGATCCTGGATCGCCTTCACCACCCGCGGATGGCCGTGGCCGATGTTGACGCTCATCAGCTGGCTGTTGAAGTCGATCCAGCGCTTGCCTTCGGGGCTGTAGAGGTAGATGCCCTCGGCGCGGGCGACCGGCACCGGCGAGACCTTGCCCGTCGCACTCCACGAGAACATGCTGTGCTTGAGGCAGGCGTCGATCATCTCCTTCGAGGACATCGACGGCGAGGCGGTGGTCATGGTCGGGCTCCTGGGTCCGTGCCGGCTTGAGCGTAGCGGCACGGGCCTACTTGCGAAGGCGAATGGTCGGGTCGCCGAGATAGATGAACTTCATGCCTTGGAAGAAGATGCTCGGCGGGTACCAGCTCTCGGTCGGAACGAGATCCATCAGCTTCTCGCGACGGACGTACTCGCCGAGAGCCTCGCTCCACCAGCGGCCCGCCGACTCCGACGGCTCGCGATGCATCGCCTCGACGAAGGCATCGAGCAGGGTGTGGGCGCAAGGCTGGCTGCCGGTCACGCAACCGATCACCGCGATCGCTCCACCGTCGGGCCGGCGGAGCGCCTCTTCCGAGAGGCTTCCGGCGTTGAATCGACCCGGCTGCAGCACCGCCGGAGCCGGCGGGAAGTCGTCGAAGACCTCGCCGGCGTTGGTTCCCTCGTGCTCGCGGCCATCCGCATCGAGGTAGGGCTCGTAGGGCGGCAGGGTGCAGACCACCGCGGTCGAACAACCGATCGAGAAGAGCAGCGGTGGTCGATCGGTCGCCGGCGCCGCGGCGAGCACACCGCGATCGAGGCAACCCTCCCAGCCCCACGGCTGACCGTGGCCGGTGTGGAAGACCGCGGCAGGCTCCGCCGCGAAGACGTGCCCGGCCGCCTCGCGATTGGCCGGACGGTCCGGTGTGAAGTAGGCGTGCGACTCGATCGCCCAGCGCTCGCCCTCGCGGAGGGTCCGCAGCAGCCGTCGCGCCTGCGCCGCGTTGTCGATCCAGCCTCCGCTGAAGATGAAGCAGACCGACGGCACTCCCGCTGCCGCCGCCGCGACCGCGTCCTGATGGCGAAGCGTCTTCGACGCCACAGCCTTCGCCGCCTCCGGCGTCGAGACCGGCCAGCGGCCCACCGCGATCTCGGGCCGGTAGGAGATGCGATCGAAGTTGATGGGATCGGACTTGCGGGTCTCCCCGTGCACTTCGCCGAAGTAGCCCGCGTGGGCGCCGTCGCGGGAGGCGTTCCAGTCGTCGAAGGAACCGTCGTCGCGGGCAAGGTCGGCGTAGTAGAGATCGCTCGGATAGAAGGCGGTGTCGAAGGCCGGAGCGGTTCCTCGATCGAGCATCATGAACCGCACCGGCATGATGTCGGCGTCGCCCACGAGCAGCACCGCGGTCAGCCCGCCGGCCTTCCAGCGGCGATGGAGTTCTCGCTTGATTCGCTCGGGGTGGTCCGCAGACTCGCCGTCGTCGGCGAGCACCGCTTCGAGGGAAAGAAACTCGACCGGCTCGCCGAGTTGCCGCGGGCGCTCGTCGAGAAACTCCGCGAGGGCTTCGCGAAAGGACTCCGGTGCGATCACCAGAAGGCGATCGGATCCGGCGGCAGCAGCGGGCGGCTCCGCAGCGTCGACGATCGCAGCGTTCGAGAGGCTACCCAGGAGCGCCAGCGAGGCGACTCGAATCGCTCGCAGCGCGACGCCTTCGCCGCTCCACCGCGACGGCCCCTCGGCCGTTTGCGCTGGCACGGTGCGGCGGATCGCAGTCACGTCAACTCATCCAGGTCTGGTCTCGCTGCAGCGCCCACTTGCTGGTGATCTTGCGCTGCCGCGTCCAGAAGCGGTATCCATCCCATCCGGTGATGTTGCCGTGACCGAAGCACGAATCGTTCCAGCCCCCGAACCCGAAGGGCTCGCGAGGCACCGGCACGCCGATGTTGACGCCGCACATGCCCGCGTCGACCCGCTCCATGACCCGGCGGGCGATGTCGCCGCTCGAGGTGTAGACGCTGCTCGCGTTGCCGTAGGGGTTCGCGTTCTCGATCTCGAGCGCGCGATCGAGGGTGGGCACGCGGATCACGCTGAGCACCGGACCGAAGATCTCGTCGCAGGCGGCCTTCATGCTCGGCTCGCAGCCTTCGAGAATGGTCGGCCCCACCCAGAATCCGCCGGCTTCGGCGGACGCGCTGCGCCCGTCGACCGAGACCTTCACTCCGTCGCGCTCGGCCCCGTCGATGTAGCCGACGATTCGCGCCCGCGCCGCCGCGGTGGTCACCGGACCGAGGTCCTTGCCGACCACGATCTTCGCGGCTCGCGCCCGGATCGCTTCGAGGATGTGATCGACATCGCCGACGGCAAGCAGCACGCTCGCGGCCATGCAGCGCTGCCCGGCGCAGCCGGTGAAGGAGGCGACCACGTTCTCGGCGGTGAGCTCGAGATCCGCATCCGGCACCACGATGAGGTGGTTCTTGGCGCCACCGAGGCAGAGGGCCCGCTTGCCGTGGCTCGACGATCGCGCGTAGACCTGCTTCGCCACCGCGGTGCTGCCCACGAAGCCGACCGCCTTGATCCCCGGATGGTCGCAGAGCGCCTCGACCACCGGGCGTCCGCCCTGCACCACGTTGAACACCCCGCTGGGAAGCCCCGCCTCCTCGAGCATCTCCGCGAGGCGAAGCGAGGAGAGCGGCACCCGTTCGCTGGGCTTGAGGATGAAGGCGTTGCCGCCGACGAGCGCCTGCGGCAGCATCCACATCGGCACCATCAGCGGGAAGTTGAACGGCGTCACTCCTGCGACCACGCCGAGCGGTTCATAGACCACTTCGCAGGCGACGCCGCGGCTCACTTCGAGTTGGTTGCCCGCGGCGAGGTTGGGCAGCGAGCATCCGTACTCGAGACACTCGATCGCCTTCTCGACCTCGGCCTTCGCCTCGGGAAAGATCTTGCCGTTCTCGTGCGAGACGAGCCACGAGAGCTCGTCGATCCGCGCGACCATCAGCTCGCGCAACCGGTAGAGGACCTGCGCTCGCTCGCGCACCGGCCACTCGCCCCACGACCTCGCCGCCGGCGTTGCCGCCTGCACCGCGGCCTCGACGTCGTCGGCACCGCCGTGGTGGACCCTCGCGATCGCCCGCCCGAAGCGCGGGTTGAGGACCTCTGCCACTTCGCGCGAGGAGATCGGATCGTGCCAGCTTCCGCCGATCCAGTGACGGGCATCCGCGAAGCCGGCGAAGGCGTCGCTGCTGCCGCTGAACGAACCGATGCGGGTCGCGCCCGCGTCCTTGGTGATCATGCTCAACCTCCTCGCTTCACCGCGGTGGGCTTGGCAGCGTCGAAGCGACGCTGTCCGGCGCGGGCGTAGTCGGCGAACGGCGCACGCGGCACGAAGCGTCCGCGGCCCGGTTCTGCCTGCAGTGTGTCGTTCTGCCAGATCACGCTGCCGCGGCTCAGGGTGACCGCGGCATTGCCGACCACGGTCATGCCCTCGAAGACGTTGAAGTCGCCGCGGGAGCGCTGGGACTTCGCCGAGATAGTGCGGCTCTTGCCCGGATCCCACACCACCAGATCGGCGTCGGAGCCCGGGGCGATGAGGCCCTTCCGCGGCGCGAGGTTGAAGATCCGCGCCGCGTTGGTGCTGGTGAGCGCCACGAACTCGCAGGGAGTGAGGCGACCGCCGCCGACCCCGAGGTGCCAGAGCACGCTCATGCGGTCCTCGAGGCCACCGGTGCCGTTGGGGATCTTGCGAAAGTCGCCGAAGCCCTTGCGCTTCTGCTCGGTGTTGAAGACGCAGTGGTCGGTGGCGACGACGGAGATGGTGCCGTCGGCGATCCCCTGCCAAAGCGCCTCCTGGTGTCCGTTGGGCCGGAACGGCGGACTCATGACGTGATGGGCGGCCTGGTTCCAGTCGGTGTTGCGGTAGACCGAGTCGTCGACCACGAGATGCTGGATGAGCGACTCGCCGAAGCATCGCTGGCCTGCGGCGCGGGCGCGGCCAATCGGCTCCATCGCGTCGCGGCAGGAGGTGTGTACCACGTACAGCGGCGCCCCGAGCACCTCCGCGAGCCGCAGGGCCCGATGGCTCGCCTCTCCCTCGACCGCCGGCGGCCGCGAGAGCGGATGGCCCTCGGGACCGGTGATGCCCGCGGCGAAGATCGAGTCCTGCAGGTGGGCGACGAGTTCGCCGTGCTCGGCGTGCACCAGGCAGAGGCCGCCGAGATCGCGGACCCGCTGGAAGCTCTCGACGAGCACACCGTCGTCGACCATGATCGCGCCCTTGTAGGCCATGTAGTACTTGAAGCTGGTGACCCCCTGCTTCACCACCTCGGCCATCTCGCGCGAGACCTGATCGCTCCACCAGGTGATCGCCATGTGGAAGGAGTAGTCCGAGGTCGCCTTGGCGGCCCGGCCTCGCCAGGTGTCGAGCGCCGCAAGCAGGCTCTCCTGCGGCGACGGGATGACGAAGTCGACGATGGTGGTGGTGCCGCCCGAGGCCGCCGCCGCCGGACCGCTCGCGAAGTCGTCCGCCGACACCGTGCCCATGAAGGGCATCTCCATGTGGGTGTGGGGGTCGACGCCGCCGGGCATGACGAAGGCGCCGCCCGCATCGATCACGGTGGCGCCAGCGGGCGCCTCGAGGCCTTCGCCGACCGCGGCGATGGTCTCGCCGTGGACGAGCACGTCGGCGCGGTGCTCGCGCTCGGCCGTGACCACGGTGCCCCCGCGAATGAGAGTCGAGTTCGACATCGTGTGCTCCTGGCGGCGCCCTCGGCGCCGGGGACATTCACTCCGCGACGATCGGACCGTAGGTCTCGGGACGGCGATCTCGATAGAACTGCCAGGTGCCGCGGACCTGATCGATCACCGCCAGATCGAGGTCGGCCACCACCAGCTCGTCGCGATCCTCGCTCGCCTCGGCGAGGAACTCCCCCCGCGGATTCACGAAGTAGCTGGTCCCGTAGAACTTCCCGATGTTCCAAGGCGCCTCGGTGCCCACCCGGTTGATGCAGCCCATGTAGTAGCCGTTGGCCACCGCGTGCGCGGGCTGCTCGAGCTTCCACAGGTACTGCGAGAGTCCCGCCACGGTGGCGGAGGGATTGAAGACGATCTCCGCGCCGGCGAGCCCGAGGCACCGCGCGCCTTCGGGGAAGTGGCGGTCGTAGCAGATGTAGACGCCGATGGTCGCGTAGCGGGTCTTGAAGACGGGATAGCCGCCGTTGCCTGGCTTGAAGTAGAACTTCTCCCAGAAGCCGGGATTGACCTGCGGGATGTGGTGCTTGCGGTACTTGCCGAGATAGGTGCCGTCTGCGTCGTAGACCGCCGCGGTGTTGTAGAGAACGCCGCTCATCTCACGCTCGTAGACCGGCACCACCACCGCCATCTGGTGCTTCTTCGCCAGCGCCGCCACCGCATCGGTGGTGGGTCCGGGCACCGTCTCGGCCGCCTCGTACCAGCGCACGTCCTGGCTCGGGCAGAAGTAGGGACCGTTGAAGATCTCCTGCAGGCAGAGGATCTGCACCCCCTTGCGACCGGCCTCCTCGATCATCGGCACGTGCTTGTCGAGCATCGCCTTCTGGATCTCGGCGACCGGACGCGATTCGTCGTTGATCGGATTCGAGCACTGGATGAGTCCGCAACGGACGACCCGCGAGGAGTTGGACATGGCAATGTTTCCGTCAGTGGGAAAGGGGCATTGTCACCGGCGGCGAGGCCAAGTCGATGCCTCGAACGCGGAATCGGCCGACCATGGCACCGCCCGCCGTGCCGCGGAGCGTTCTGGCGCGACCGTCGATCACCCGTGGGACCCCTTCTTGGGCCGCAGCGGATGGGTCTCAGGATCGGCCACGAACTCGTTCCAACTCGCCGGCGCCACGCCGTGCTCGACCGGAGCCATCGAGATGCAGTCCTCGACCGGGCAGACGATCTTGCAGAGGTTGCATCCCACGCACTCGGTCTCGTCGACCCGCGGCACCCGGGTGCCTTCCTGGGGATGAATGCACTGGTGGGCGCCGTCGTGGCACGCCGCCACGCAGACCTGGCAGCCGATGCACTTGTCGGCATCGATCTTCGCCACCGTCTCGTAGTTGAGGTCGAGTTCGCCCCACTCGCGGAAGTTGGGCACCGCCTTACCGACCATCTCCGAGATGCGGGCGAAGCCGTGCGTGCGCATGTACTCGTCGAGACCATCGATCATGTCCTCGACGATGTCGAATCCTCGCAGCATCACTTCGGTGCAGACCTGCACCGAGCTCGACCCGAGCAGGATGAACTCGACCGCATCGCGCCAGTTGGTGACGCCGCCGATCCCGCTGATGGGAAGGCCGAACTCGGGCTCCCGCGCCAGCGCCGCCACCATGTGCAGGGCGATGGGCTTGACCGCGGCACCGCAGTAGCCGCCGTTGGTGCTCGCCCCGCCCACCCGCGGCTCGGGCACGAAGCGGTCGATGTCGACGCCGATCAGGCTCTTGATGGTGTTGATCAGGCTGACCCCGTGGGCACCGCCGCGTCGGGCGGCGAGTCCGTGGGGCACGATGTCGGAGACGTTCGGGGTGAGCTTCACCAGCACCGGCACCGTGCTGAACTCGACCGCCCAGGAGGTGATTCGCTCGTTCACCGCGGGCTCCTGCCCGACGGCGCTGCCCATGCCGCGCTCGCACATGCCGTGCGGGCAGCCGAAGTTCAGTTCGAGCCCGTCGGCGCCGGCGTCGATCGAGCGGGCGATGTGCTCGCGCCACTCCTCGCGGGTCTCGAACATCAGCGAGACCACCATGGCCCGATCGGGGAAGAGCCGCTTGGTCTCGGCGATCTCGCGGTAGTTGGCCTCGAGCGGCCGATCGGTGATGAGCTCGATGTTGTTGAAGCCCGCCCCGCGCACACCGCCGATCACGTGGCCGCCGAAGCGACTCGAGACGTTGCGGATGGGAGTGCCGAGGGTCTTCCAGACCACGCCGCCCCAGCCGGCCTCGAAGGCCCGCTGCACCTGACCGCCGCTGTTGGTGGGCGGGGCGCTCGCGAGCCAGAAGGGATTGGGCGAACGGATGCCGCCGGTGTCGGTGGAGAGGTCAGGCATGCGGGGATCCCTTCGCGGCGCCGCGGAGCATCGCGTCGATCGCCTTCGCCGCCCGATCGCCCTCCGCAACCGCGTTCACGACCTCCTTGCCGCCGTTGACGCAGTCGCCGCCGGCGTACCACTTCGTTCTTCCGGCAAAGCCCTCCGCATCGACCGCGACTCGACCGCCCTCGACCTGGATGCCCTCGAGCCCGGCGAGCATCGCCGCGAGCTTCGACTGTCCGATCGCCACCAGGACGAGGTCTGCCTCGAGTTCGAACTCGCTGCCTGCGATCGGCCGCCGCGCCTCATCGAGACGAATGCAGCGGACCTTCCGCACGCGCCCGCTTCCCTCGTAGGCGATGGGGATCGCTCGCCACTCCGCCAGCGCGCCCTCGGCGAGCGCCGCATCCCACTCGTGGGCGTAGCCGCTCATGCGAGCGCGATCGCCGCGATAGGCCATGATGACCCGCGGAATCCCCAGACCCAACGCCTCGCGGACGCAATCGATCGCGGTGTTGCCGCCGCCCACCACCACCGCCCGCTCGACTCCTGCGAGGTCGACCCGGCCGATCTTCATCTGCTCGATCCACGCGGTGGCGCCGCAGACGTTCTCGAGGTCCTCGCCGGGAATCCCCAAGGGCGAGTCTGCACCGAGCCCGACGCCGACGAACACCGCATCGAAGTCGCGCTCGAGGTCTGAGAGCGAAACCGCTTCCCCGACCCGTACCCCGGTCCGCACCTCGATGCCGCCGATCGCGAGCACCCAGTCGATCTCGTCGGCGGCGCGGTCGGCCCGCATCTTGTAGGGCGCGACGCCGGTGGTGTTGAGACCGCCCAGCGACGGGCGGGCCTCGAAGATGGTGCAGGCATGGCCGCAGCGCCTCAGGCGATGCGCCGCCGCGAGGCTTGCGGGACCGCCGCCGATCAGGGCCACGCGGCGGCCGCTGTCGGGCCCGGCCGAGAAGTAGGTCCACCCCTGCGCGAAGGCTTCGTCGGTCGCGTGCCGCTGCAGGCGACCGATGGCGATCGGAGGCTGGTCGAGATGGTTGTAGACGCAGTCGCCGACGCAGAGGACTTCGACCGGGCAGACCCGGGCACAGCTCATGCCCAGGATGTTGCTCTCGAAGATGGTGCGGGCGCTGCCGTGAAGGTTGCCGGTGGCGATCTTGCGAATGAACTGCGGAATGTCGATCGCGGTCGGGCAGGCTGCGATGCACGGGGCGTCGTGGCAGAAGAGACAGCGTTCGGCCTCCGCCACCGCCTCGCCCGGCGCGAGCGGCAACTTGAAGTCGCCGAAGGCGGTCTCGGAGCGGGATTCGGAAATCGGTCGGCTCATGCGGGGCTCACCCCTCCGTCGCCTCGAACCGCGTGGTTGCCGGGAGGGTCGCATTCGACGGCGAGGAACCGGGGTTGATCGGCCAGATCCGCCCGCGGAGTCGAATGACCTTCGGACCCCATCGGGCCGTCACCGGACCGCGTCCAATGCGCCTGCGTCGCTTCGGCTCGCGGCGAGCATCCGGGCGATCGGCACATCGACGAAGAAGGGGCCGAAGGGCACGACGGCGCCCACCATCCCCCAGACGAAGAGCTTCGGCGAGAGCGGGACCCGCCCGCGGCCCATCAGCAGCATGCCTCCATAAAGAAGGAAGAGGATCCCGTGCAGACCGCCCACGATGGTGACGGCTCGCGGCATGCCCGCGTAGTACTTGAGAGGCATCGCCACGAAGAAGAGCAGCAGGGTCGAGGTGCCCTCGATGATCCCCATCCAGAAGATCGCCCGCAGAAACGCGGGGTCGCGGACGATCGGAGCACTCGGTGAGACCTCGGTCATGGGGTCGATGCTAGTCGCCCTCCGCAGCCACGACCGCCTGCGGCCTCGACTTCCGGATGCGAACTCGGCCCGGCCGGAATCGCTCGCGTGAACCGCGGGTGAGTGTTCGAGCCGAACGCCTGCTCGTCCATCACCGCGGGGAGCTCCTTCGTGAGGTTCTCGCCGATCCGCGCCGCTATCCTCGCCCGATGCCCTCCGCAACGGTCGAGGATTACGTGAAGGCGATCTACCGCCTCGAGCGCGACTCGCCCACCGGCGAGGCCACGGTGGCCAGACTCTCCGCGTCGCTCGGCGTCACCAAGGGCACCGTCACCTCGATGGTCGCGCGGCTTCGCGAGGCGAAGCTCGCCAAGGCCGAGCGCTACGGCGGCATTCGCCTCACCAGCAAGGGCCGCACCCTCGCCCTCGACGTGGTTCGGCGGCACCGCCTCATCGAGGTCTTCCTGGTGAAGTCACTCGGCTTCGATTGGTCGGAGGTCCACGACGAGGCCGAACGCCTCGAGCATGCCATGAGCGCAAAGCTGCTCGATCGGCTCGACGCCTTCCTCGGGAATCCCGTGGTCGATCCCCACGGCGACCCCATTCCCAACGCAGCCGGCGAAGTCGAGGCGAGACCCGGCGAGCCGCTGGCGAGTCTCGGTCGCGGCGAGAAGGCCGAGGTCCTCCGGGTCGGCGATCAGGATCGGGCGTTCCTCGCCTTCGCGGCACGGCACGGGCTTCGGCCGGGCGCGAAGGTCACCGTCATCGAGGTCGTGCCCGAAGCAGAGTCGATCCGGGTCCGCGCAGCCGGCTCCGCGGCGGTCTCGATGTCGCTTTCAGCCGCAGCACGGGTCTCGGTCGCGCGGATCGGCTGAAGTCCTCGGCCAGCGGCGGCCCGTCGGCCAACCCGCCCCCATTCAGCCGCGATCGGGCTGTTCAGTCCGACACTTCCCCCGCCGAGCAGTCGCGGGCACCCGGTTGCGGAGCCGCCGCTCTCTTATGTTTGACTCGTCAAACTCTCGGCCTACCATCCCCGCACCATGGCCCGGCTCGGCGGCAATCTCGCGTCGTGCGGGCGAGCCCGCTTCCTCGCGGTGATCGCCCTGTTGCTGGCGGCAGCCCTGCCGGCCGCCTGTTCGGACGAGTCCCGCGACTCGGAAGCCGCGGAGGGACGGATTCGCGCCGTCGCCACCGTGGGCATGGTGGGCGACCTCGTCCGCGGGGTGGGTGGCGATCGCGTCGAGGTGGTGGTGCTCGTTGGTTCGGGAGTCGACCCGCATCTGCACAAGCCCACCCGCACCGATCTGGCCACCTTGCTCGCCGCGGATCTCATCGTCGCCAACGGCCTTCACCTCGAAGGGCGCATGGACGAGGCGCTCGCCGGCGCCGCCCGGTCGGGGACGCCGGTGGTCGAGGTCGCGACGGCGATCGTCGAGGCAACGGGACTGCGCGGACCAGACGGCGGGCTTCCCGGCGATCCGCACCTGTGGATGGATCCATCGCTGTGGGCACGGGGCATCGCACCGATCGTCGCAGCGCTCTGCGAACTCGACCCCGCGGGTGCCGAGGTCTACCGAGGCAACGGCGAGCGATACGCCGAACAGTTGGCGGCTCTCGACGCTGCGGCCGAAGCCTCTCTCGCGAGCGTTCCCGAGGCGGCGCGGGTGCTTGTCACCGCCCATGACGCCTTCGGCTACTTCGGAGCCCGCTACGGCTTCGAGGTGATCGGAGTCCAAGGACTCTCCACCGAGTCGGAGGCGGGAGTCCGCGATCTCGAACGCATCGTCGATCTGCTCGTCACCCGGGGGATTCCCGCGGTCTTCATCGAATCGAGCGTCTCGCCACGCAATGTCGAAGCGCTGCAGGCCGGCGCCCTCGCCCGCGGTCACGAGGTGCGGCTTGGGGGCGAACTCTTCAGCGATGCGATGGGTCCTGCCGGAGCACCGACCGGGAACTACCTCGGCATGATCCGACACAACGTCGCCACCATCGCAGCAGCCCTCGGCGGCGAGCTGCCGTCCGAGGAGGCAAGTCGGAGCGCACTGCCATGAACGACGCAGCCATCTCCGATCCAGCCATCGAGGGACGTCCCGAACACTCGGTGGCGAGCCCGCTGTCGGTGCACTCGATGACAGTCGCCTATCGCCGCAAGCCGGTGTTGTGGGATGTCGACTACGACGCGCCGGCGAATCGGCTCGTCGCGATCGTCGGTCCCAACGGCGCCGGCAAGAGCACCTTCATCAAGGCCTGCCTCGGCCTGCTGCCGCTCGCGTCGGGGCAGGTCGCGTTCTGGGGCCGGCCCTACCGCGAGGTCAGGAGTCGCATCGGCTACGTGCCGCAGCGCGAGTCGGTGGACTGGGACTTTCCGGTCTCGGCGCTCGATGTCGTCTGCATGGGCCGCTATCGCAGGCTCGGGTGGTTTCGACCGGTCGGTCGCGCCGACCGCGCTGCCGCACGGGCCTGCCTCGACCGCGTCGGACTCGCCGACCTCGCCGATCGCCAGATCAGTCGGCTCTCCGGCGGGCAGCAGCAGCGGGTCTTCCTCGCTCGCGCGCTCGCCCAGGAAGCAGAGCTCTACTTCATGGATGAACCCTTCGCGGGCGTCGATGCAGCCACCGAGCGGGCGATCGTCGAGGTGCTGCGCGACCTCCGCAGCCGCGGCGCAACCGTGCTGGCGGTGCACCACGACCTGCAGAGCGTGCCCGAGCACTTCGACGAGGTGCTGCTGCTCAACATGCGGGTGGTCGCGGCAGGACCGGTGCGGGAGGCCTTCTCGCGCGAGAACCTCCAACGCACCTACGGCGGACGGCTGACCCTGCTCGCCGAAGCCGCCGAAGCGGTGGCGCGAGGCCGCTGAGCGCTCCGCCATGACTGCCTTCGCCTCGCTCGCCTCGACCAACTCACCCGCCTCCGGGTTGCCGGCGACGGTGACCGCGACCGAGGTGGTCGAGATCCTCTTGTTTCGCGGCGGCTTCAACACCTCGGTGGTGGTGGCGGCGACCACTCTGCTCGGGCTGGCCGCCGGGATCATCGGAGGGCTGGCGCTGCTGCGCAAGCGTTCGCTCGTCGCCGACGCCCTCGGCCACGCGACCCTGCCCGGGATCGCCGCTGCCTTCCTCGCCGCCTCGGCGCTCGGCCTTGGCCGCTCGATGCCGGTGCTGCTGCTTGGCGCAGCGCTCAGCGCGGTGCTCGGCATGCTCGCGCTGCACGCGCTGCTTCGCGTGACGCGGATTCGAGAGGACGCCGCCATCGCCATCGTCCTGAGTGTGGGCTTCGCGATCGGCGTGGTGCTGCTCAGCGTGGTGCAGTCGCAGGCAGCCGCCGGCGCCGCGGGACTGCACCACTTCATCTACGGCCAGACCGCCGCGATGCAGGTCGCGGACGCGGTGCTGATGGGAGCGCTCGCCCTCGCGGGCATGCTCGCGGCAAGCCTCCTGCTCAAGGAGTTC
>JAPOKA010000099.1 GCA_029977865.1 bacterium | reverse complement strand
TCGGAGTTTGGTTGGAGTGAGTAGGCTTGTGGCCCCCCAGCCCCATCCAGTCGCTCTACCCCCATATGCTATCACGTGAGGCTAGTCCAAAAACTATTTCGAGGAGAACGAGATATCTCCGGTTATGATTAGACTTTAACTCCTCCCCACAGGTCATGCCAGAACTTTTCAACGTTCACGGCTTCGGTCCTCCAGGAGGTTTTACCCTCCCTTCAACCTGCCCATGGGTAGATCAACCGGTTTCGCGTCTGCTCCCTGCGACTCGACGCCCTTGTCAGACTCGGTTTCCCTTCGGCTGCGCTGGGATTCAGCTTAGCCTTGCCGCAGAGAGCAACTCGTCGGCTCATTATGCAAAAGGCACGCCGTCACCCGCAATGCGGGCTCCGACCGCTGTGTAGGCACATGGTTTCAGGTACTTTTCACTCCCCTTGTCGGGGTGCTTTTCACCGTTCAGTCGCCTTACTGGTTCACTATCGGTCGTCGAGGAGTACTCAGGCTTGGAGGGTGGTCCCCCCATGTTCAGTCCGGGTTCCACGAGCCCGAACCTACTCGAGGCCATTCGTTGACTACGCCGCTACAGGACTATCACCTTCTGTGGTCCGACTTTCCAGACGGTTCAAGACGCGCATCAACAATCCGCTTTCGCTCGGCGCTACTCACGGAGTCGCGGTTGCTTTCCTTTCCTCTAGGTACTAAGATGTTTCAGTTCCCTAGGTTCGCTTCTCACGCCCTATGCATTCAGGCGTGGATGACCCTTGCGGGCCGGGTTTCCCCATTCGGAGATCCCAGGATCAAAGCTCGGTTACCAGCTCCCCTGGGCTTATCGCAGGTTCCCACGTCCTTCGTCGCCTCTCGACGCCAAGGCATTCACCATGTGCCCTTGACGGCTTGGTCGCTCTGACCGCGACCCGACGGTGATCGGGTACGGGCGAGTCGACCATCTCGAGCGTTCCGCCAGGCAAACTTCGCCTAGTGGTCCGAACGAGACCCTGCGGGATTCCGCAGGGGCCTGCTCAAGCTGCTCTTTTTCACTCGGATTCGGTTCGGACACCGTCCAGTGGTTCGGGGGAACCACGGTTCAGGACGCCGTCCGAACTCGCGACATGGTCTGCACTTGTCAAGGATCGCGGCGGTCGTACTACGGGACCGACGCCCTGCTCGGGGGTTCCCGAACGGAGGATCGAGGAGGATAGCGACCGCCAATGTCCTGTCAATGCCTGCGGGCGGGGTCTGTGCGGTTTTTTGAACCTGAATTTGCGCCCCTCGTGGCCGCCGCCGGCCGACCGCTGGAATCCCGGCCCCGAGCGAAGAAAACCGCCGCCCCGTGGAGGGGCGGCGGCGGTGACTGCAGGGAGGACTCTTGGCGGGTGGTCAACCGGATTCGGCGGAATCCGCCGCCCGGACCTCGTCGAGAAAACGACGCCGCATCTCGCTGTTGCGGTCGAACTCGACGAACCGCTGCTCCACGACCGTGGGGTCGTCGAGTCGACCCACCAGCACGATGGCGCCCCGAGTTCGGTCGCCCCCGCTGACGTCGTCGCGGGAGGGGTCCGAGATCACGTCGATCACGTACCAGCCGGTGCCGAAGTCGATCTCCGCCGAGGGCTGCCCCGGACGACGGATCGTGGCCCGCTCTCCGATGGCATCACCGGGCTGCAGGCTGAAGGTCTGACTCCGCCGCTTGCCATCGCGGAATGCGAACACCTCGAAGCTCGCCGAGCCAAGCCCAAGGGCGCCTTCGGAGGGCGTGGCTCGCGCGAGGTAGAACGCCACCGGGGGAGTGACCTTGACCGGCGGCGACCACTCGCTGGTGGCGGTTCCGCGAGTGAATCCGGCGGCAAGCGGCTGCTGTTCAGGCACCAGTTGCGTGGTGCGGGCGAAGAAGGGGTTGTAGGCATCGACCCGGACTCGATAGCGGTACACCTCGCCTGCTGCGATGTTCAGGTCGTGGGTCCAGACCACCACCGAGCCGGCGGTGTTGATGTCGAGCAGTTCGACCGCGCCGGACCCCGCATCGAGTCCCGGTGCAAGCCGGGCGATATCCGCTTCGGTGCGTTCGATCTGAGAAGCGATTCGGGACAACTTCTCTCCGAGTGCCTTGCGACGCTTCTTCGTTGCCTCATCTTGAGCTGCGTCGTCAGCGCCACGTCGTCCTGCAAGTCCACCCGAGCCGAGGCCGCCTCCGCGCGGCGGTGCCGTGCCGCCACTGCCGCCGCCACCGCTGCCGCCTCGATCCCCGCGGCTGCCACGGCTGCCCGGCCGCCCCGCCGGCTTCTCCTCGTCATCCCGAAGCGGCCCCCCCAACTCGTCGAGCCGAGCCTTGGTGCGAGCCTCGTCCTGCCGGTACCGCTGCAGCTCCCGACGAAGTCGCCGCAATTCTTCGGCGTTTCCGCTGGCCGTCGAGTCGGCTTCGGCAGATCCGTCCGAAGAGTCGACCTCCAATGGGGCGACAAAGGACCCGTTGGTGGTGGCCACGAATTCCGGCTGCAGCACCTCGAGCTGCCGGGCCGGCAGCCGCAGTTCCTCGAAGACATCGTCCCGCAGCGCCGCATCCGCGTCGGCCAGGTATGGGCGATAGGAGTCCTGGGTCGGGAACGCCTCGACCACTTGGATCTGACCCCAGGCACCGTCGATCAGGCGCTGCCGCTCGAAGACGACATCCACCAGGTAGAGCATGTCGTTGAACCACACGCTCGGCACCGCGAGCCGTGGCGGCGTCGAGCGTGCTGCGCTGCGGCGCAACTCGTCTCTCAAACTGGCGAGGTCAACCGATGCCGACGGCGTGAGCCAAGTGATGTCGTAGCTGGTCGGCTCGCTTTCGAAGCGGCCGCCGAGCGGGGCCAGATCCGCCCATCCCTCGGCGGTCACCGCATCGGAGGTCTGCACCACCTCGCCCATCGAGACGGCCGGGAACTTGGGCTCGTAGTACCAGGCCACCTCGGCGATGTCGCTGGGCACCAACGCCGCGGCGAGGGCCGGCTGTGATTGTGGTAGGCGGGCGGCCGGAGCCACCGCCGCATCCATCGATTCCTCAAAGGCCGCCGCGATCAGCGGCGGGTCGCCCTCGAAGAGCTGTACGCCCGCGGGCGAGTCGGCTCGCAGACTGGCGGCGAGTTGCTCGGCACGCTGCTTGAGGATGCTGTTGACTTCGCCGACGGCGACCTCGCGATTGTCGACTCGCACCCGGGTGCCGCCACCGAGCAACTGCATCGCCACGACCGCGACGAGCAGGAGGACGGCGAGCCCCAGCAAGATCTTCTCTGCGTGAAGTTCGAAGAACGAGATTCCCTTGACCTTCATCGGTGAACCCTTCCGCCGCGACGTGCGGCGACTCGATGCGTGCGTGAGATCCGGCGACCACTCACCCCTCGGGGGCCACGTCGCCTCCGCTCGATGCGATTCCCAGTGCGGCCCGGGCGTCGCCAGGCATGAACGGCGCGGTCCACTCCCGCAGCCAGATGGTCTCGATGACGATGGTCGCCTCCGACACCGGTGCGGTGCCGTAGATGTAGCCCCGCTTTGCCGCCTCGAACGGATCTGCCGGACGCAGATCGAGGTCAAGGACCGTCATGAAGTTGCGCTTGGCAAGCGCGTCGAAGAGCGCTGGCAACTGTTCGGTGGCGACCACCAGAACCACCTCGACGTTTCGCACGTCATAGATGGAGTTGCTCTTCCGCCCCGTAAAACTCCTCGTGTAGTCCCGGGTGGCTTCGACGCTCGAGTCGATGGAAACCGGACCGACCGGGGGTTCTTCGGGTGTTGCTGCACCGCCGCTGTCGCCGCCAACCCCTCGACGGCCGGCGACCCCTCCGAAATCGTTGCCTGACCCGCTCGCGGCAGCACCGCTCCCGCCCGGAAGCTCCTCCAGCACCATCATGGAGATCACCCGCTTCACCGGGCTCTCCACCACGCTCGGCGAGCCGGCGTTGGCCACCGCGACCGCCCCGAGAATGTCCTCCGCGATCCACAGTCGCCACTGCCAATCGAACATCGTGGCAGTCGAGATCCGAGCCTGCTGCGGCGCCGGCGGCACATCGAGGTCTTCGACCGAGGCGTAGAACGAGAGTTCTCGAGCTCGCTCGCCGTAGCGGCTGAGCCTCGCCTTGGCGAGTTCGGCGTCGAGGTCGGCGATCTCGCGGGGATCGAGTTCGGAGCGACTCCGCTTGCGCAGGGTGTTGGTGATGAACTGCGACTCGCGGCGCTGAATGTCCGCAACCACTTCGGCTGGATCGGGGGGCGAGCCGGCACGTACTGACTTCAGAAGGTTGTCGTAGGCCCGCACGATCCGCTGATGTACGTCAAACTGGATCGTCTCACGCTGGCTCCGCGGGGGCTGGGGAAACGCATCGTCGCTGACCACGCCTCGTCCCTTGCGGTTGTGATCGACCGCGAGACTGCGAACCGCGTCGGCATCCGCCCTCAGTTGAGTGGTGATCTCGCGGTAGGCCTCGAGCAGCTTGGCATTCACCACGCCATTGCCGCTGCGCGGCTGCTGACCGGGAATGTCGATCTGGACCGGAGTTTTCTCAAACCCCGCGATCTCACTAACTTTGCGGGCCCGATCCTCCGCCGTCTTCCGCACGCTGGCCTCGATGCCGCCCGAGAAGACCGGAGCCAAAGCCAGAACCAGCACGATCACCACACCGCAGATGAAGGTCGCGACATTGCCGCGAACCCACGCCAGAACCTTGGTCATGAGTCGAAGTCCTCTCCGCCGCTCTCATCAACCGCCATCGCGGCCGGAGCGTCGCTTGCAAGTTCGATCTGGAACGTGATGACTCCCTGGTGGTACTTCTGCCCGAGTTCATAGAGCGCGGGAGCGTCAGGGAGCGGTGCCAGTCTCTCGAGGTCGGCGGAGCCAGGCTCGTCCGTCGAGGCACCGCCGCTGGTGCGATTTCGGTCACGACGACGATTCCCGAGACCGGATGCGCCGGGGTCGCGTTCCTGTCCATCCGGAACGAATCCGCCATCAGCACCGGAGCCGCCGAGAAGTCCCCCGCCTGGCGCACTCATCGCGCCGTCGTTGCCGGTTCGGCGCCCCCGCATCGCCCCGCCTCCGGCGCCTCCGCCCCCTCCGAAACTCTGGCTGGCGAAGTCATCAGGGCCGGAATCCTCTCGCTCTCGCCCACGATTGGATGCTCGCTGACCGCTTGATTCGGCCTCAGGAGCCTTACCGCCCATCTCCAACGTCACCAACTTGTCGATGTTCAGCGAGACCGATCCCTCGACGATGCGGTAGGGCACCTCGGGTCGATCCTCCTTGGCGGTTCGCCGCAGCCAGGCGCAAACGGTTTCGTTCAAGAAGTCCTGCCGGCTCCGCTCGCTGAACTCCACCGCCATGGTGACGTCCATCACCCGTTTGCCAGCGGCATTGACGTAACTCGCAGAAAGGTCCTCCAGCAACACCCAGCGTCGCTCCTCCGGCGGTACCGCGGCGATGGCCGCCGGATCTCCGGAGAAGAGGGTCTTCTGGGGACCGGCCGACCCGAGCGCCGCATAGACGTCGTTCACGAGGTGCGGCCAGATCTCGCGATCCTCGGTGAGCCGCCGCATGTTCTCGGCGGTGAACCCGTACCGGCCCGCCTGCTCGAGTTCCTGCAAGGCGGACTTTTCCTGATTGGCCTTGCTGATGGCGCTCTGGACGATCTGATCGGTCTCGATCCTTCCGCTTTCGATCGCCGCGCCGCCGAGCAGTCCGTCGACAAAGAGCAGCCCCCCCGCCGCCGCCACCACCGCGGCCGCCGCCGCGAACCAGCGGGTCTTGCGCGACCACACCTGTTCGCGAAGCACCGCCACCGGCGCGAGGTTCACCTCGATCGGCGCGAGGCCGAGCCCCTGCAGCGCCAACCCGTAGGCGGTCGCGAGGTTCACCGTCGCCGCGGCGAAATCGGCACCAGCCGCGCCCGGAACCTGCGCTCGTCGGAATTCGTCGAGGCGTGCGACCTCGCACTGCAACTGCTGGCCGAGGAACTTCCGGAGGCCGGGAATTCGGAAGGTCGATCCGACGCCGAGGATCTCGGTCAGGGAAACGCCGCGATTGAGGCTCTGGTAGTAGCTGAGCGACTTCTGAACGTCGGCGAGCAGATCGCCGAAGACCGGCCGCATCGCCTGCATGATCTGGCGGGCATACTTGCTCGAGGAGGCCTCGAGCTTCAGCTTCTCAGCCTTGGAATAAGGCATCTTGAAGGCTTCGGCGATGGCCTCGGTGAAGTGGGTCCCGCCGAGCGGGAAGGTCCGCACCCACGCCTTGCCCTGTTCGGCCACGATCAGGTCGCTCGCGGTGGTGCCGATGTCGAGGATCACCAACGGACCCGTCCGCCCGACGTTGCTCAGGTCGTACTGGACCGCATTGAACGCGGCCACCGGGCTCAAGGTGACCATTTGCGGCGAGAGGCCCAGTTCGCTCCAGATGCCCAGCAGATGGGCGAGGCGATCCTTGGTGATCGCGAAGATGCCCACCTCGACCTCCGGCGAGTCGGTTCCGCCGCCGAAGGTCTGGTAGTCCCACTCGACATCCTCGATCGGGAAGGGAATCTGCTGCACCGCCTCGAAGCGCACGATGTCGGGAATCTTCTTGGGTTCGACCGGCGGCAACTTCGCGAACCTCGCGAACGCCAGATGGCCAGGAACCGACATCACCACGGTCTGATTCCGAAAGTCCTTCTCGCTAATCAACTGGCCGAGACCGATGCGGATCATCTCGTCCTGCTGGAGGTCCGGCGTGGTCAGCACCTTTCGGTGCGGAATCACCACGAAGTCGGAGACCCGCACATCCTCGCCTTGGCGCTCGAGCCGGACCGCCTTGATGGCGAAGGCTCCAACCTCGATGCCCCACGCCGAATTCGTCGCTGCCATGTCGTGCCGCCTCCGTCTGTTGCCGCGATCAATCCGCCCTGCGAGACCGGGTCGATCGGGGCCGGGAGACGCGGGATCGCGGCAATGCGAGTCCACGCCCACCCGTGTCCAACCGCCTGACTCGGAGGGAGCCAAAGATCATAACGCCGGTTCCGCGCCGATCCGACCGCCGGATCGGTCCAAGTTGAGCCGAGTGACGGTCGCCGCCCTCACGCCTTCGACGATCGCCCCCGCTCGCGTCCTTGCCCAACCCTCCGCACTGCGCGCCCACGCGGTTGCGAACGACCCCTCGCTCGACCGCGACGATCCCGACGATCCCGCGCGACGATTCGCACCGTTTCGCCGTATCATCGCGACTCTTACTCCCGCGAGGAGGTCCCGACCATGGATCCGAACCCCGACCGCCCCAACGAGGCGACGCCCGCCCAAGGTGGGCCTCCGGAAGGCGCGGCACCGCCACCCAAGCCGTCGCTCGACGCCGGCTTGCAGCAGGAGATCGACGAGGCGCTCGCGGGGCTCAGCATCACCGAGATGTTCGATGACGCCGGCCCGGCGGTGCGATCCGGCAACGCGCCGGGTCTTCGCACGACCCGCCGCGGCACGGTGGTGCGGATTCACGGCGGCGAGGTCTTCGTGGAGTTCGGACCGAAGAGCCAAGGCGTCTGCCCGGCCTCGCAGTTCGAGGCGCCGCCGGAACCCGGCGCTGCGGTCGAGTTCGTGGTCGAGCGCTTCGATGCCTTCGAAAGCCTATTGATCCTGTCTCTTCCCGGAGCCGTGCAGAAGGCCGACTGGGGGA
>JAPOKA010000098.1 GCA_029977865.1 bacterium | reverse complement strand
CTACTCGAGTGGGGAGTCCCGAATCCCACGACCGACCAGAACGGCGACGGCATCATCAACGGCGCCGACGTGGGACTCATGCTGCTGTCGTGGGGCCCTTGCCTCTGACCGAGTCTCGGGGGGCCGGCGCATCCAGCCTGCGCCGGCCCTCCGAACCCTCTCAGGGAATGCCCGGTCCGCGGCCATGGGTCGGATCGCGAACCGAGAAGGACGAGCGCGGTTCGCCGATATACTTCTCGCCCCATGGCTCTTGAGACTTCGATGCTCGCACCGGGTACCCGCGTTCGGGTGACCCAGCAGCTTCCCCAACACGATCGCGTGTGGACCACCTCCGCGGAGGGCAGCGTGGTGCGCTACCGCCAGGCCAAGACCGGCTCGTGGTACGCCCACGGCCGCGACGACCGGCTCTGGCTCGATCGCCTCGAGATCCGACTCGATGACGGGGAACTGGTGACGCTGAATCTCGACCAGTACAGCGTGATCGAGCCCGTCTCCGCGTCCTGAGTCCGCGCGGGCGGACGCCCCGCGGCCACGGCCCATGAACCGAGCCAGCGTCAAGCAGCGACCCATGCGACTTCGCCAACTCTTCGCGGCCATGATTGCCGCGGTCGCGGTGGGAAGCCTCGCCGGGTGCCCCGAGAAGGTGGCGCCTCGCTCGATCGGAGTCGGGAAGGTCGACTGGCCGTTTCGACCGGCGACGCTCAGCTTCCATCCGCTCACGCGGGTCGACTCCGCCGACGTGAACACGATGCTCCGCGTGCTGGTCGAGTTCCGCGACGAGGGGGGCGATCCCGTCAAGGCGATCGGGTTGCTCGAGATCGAGGCAAGCTCCCCCGGAGTCGAGACTCGCAACGCTCCGTGGACGTTCGACCTCAGCGATCCGGAGTTGAACGAACGGCTGTTCGATCCGGTGACCCAGACCTATCGCCTTCGAATCGAGAATCCCTGGATCGGGCCGGCGCCGACGGCAGGCAGCGAGGTCACCTTGAGTGGCTCGCTCGCCTGCGGCGAAGAGCGCCTCTTCGGCACCGTCACGGTGCGGTGGTAGCCGCCGGATCCGCGAGCAGGCCGAGCCGACGGTACTTCTCGAGGTACTTGTCGCGCTGGCGGGTCTGACGGCTCGAGAGATCGATCACCCGACCATCGATCATGGCCACCAGCGGAGTGGAGGCGATCTCGAGCGGCGGACCGTCGAGGACCAGCAACGTCGCGGAGCGACCAGCCTCGAGCGTGCCGTAGGTGTCGGCCACGCCGACGATCTCGGCTGGCACCCTCGTGATCGCGGCCAACGCGAGTTCCGGCGGCAGCCCGTGGGCAGCCGCGGTCGCCGCCTGATGCGGCAGGTTGCGCTCGTGCGCCGGTTCCTCCATCGCGGCGATCGCGACCCGCACGCCAGCCTGATGCAGTCGACCCGCAAGCTCGAAGGGAGTGGCGGGCCGATCGTGGCGATGGCTCGGCATTCGGTGAACGCCGTCGACCACCACCGGGATGTCGAGTTCGGCGAGGAGTTCCGCGACCTCGAGGGTGCCCGGTCCTCCGACGATCGCGATCCGAAGCCCGCGCCGTGCCGCGAAGGCGATGGCCGACTCGACCTGCGAGGTGCTCCCGCAGCTCACGAGAACCGGCTTGCCGCCATCGAGGGTCTCGGCGAGGCTCGCGAGCCGACGGTCCATTGCGAAGTCGGGGTCGGCGGCGCGGGCCGCCTTCCACGCCTCGGCCTGATCGAAGAGCTTCTCGAGCGCGTCGAGCTGCTCGCGGGTGCGATCTCGCTGCGAGCCTTCGCTGCGACGCAACCACGGAGCTCGGACCGGATCCAGCATCGGCCAGGCGATGACCAGGCCGGCCCGCGGCTCGATGGCGAGATCCTCGGTGGTCCATCCGTCGAGGCGAATGGTCGAGCACCATCCGGGAATCAGTCCGCCTTCCGGCGCGACCGAGGCAAGCAGCACCCCGCCGGCGCGAGCCACCGGCAGCAGATCGCTGTCGGGGTTGATGGCCACCGCGGGAACGACTTCCGCCGTCACATCGCCGGTCTCACGACGATCGTCGGTCGCCCGGACCTGCATGGTCTCGATGAGGCCCAACTGGGTGTCCATCGCGTGGAACCCCGGGCAGACGTGCATGCCGGTGGCATCGAGCACCTTCCATGCTCCCTCCTCCAGCGCCGGCATCGCCTCGTCGGCGCCACCAAGCCCCACGATGCGACCGTCCTTGACGAGCAGCCAGGCATCCTCGACGACCTGCGACCGCGTGGGATCCCCGCTGGCGGTGTGCACGGTGGCGTGCAGGATGGCGATGCCTTGCGGTGAACTCTCGGCGGGGACATTCGGCGACTGGCCGCGGACCACCGAAGTGGTGGCGAGCGCCGTCACGAGCGTTCCGCCGATGAAGAGTCCGCCTGTCCGCGACGTCGAAGGATTGTGCATCGCGATCATCGTCCCGCCTCCTCGAGCATCCACTCGGTTCCGCATCCGCCCGCAACCGCTTCCATGGGGTCGCGTCCCCGCCGCAGCAGTTCGAACATCGCCTCTTCCTGTTCGAGCCATTGGCCGGTCAACATCCCTCGGGCCCGCGGCGAGAACTCGGTCGGCATCGGCCCGCGTCCAGGCGGCCCGCCACGTCCGCCACCGGGAGGTCCACCGCCCGCACCGCCACCGGATCGCTTGGCGCCGGCGGCCTTGGCGAGCAGTCGCATCCGCTCCTGATCCGACTCGGCGGCGAGGCGAGCATCCTCCTCGAGGCTGAAGCGAAGCACGCCGTCGACCCAGGTCTGCTCGCAGCGGGCGAGACTGCTCAGCGGCGGAGCCGACCACACCGCCAGGTCGGCGTCCTTTCCAGACTCGAGCGAGCCGACGCGGTCGTCGATGCGCAGTTGCCGCGCGGGGTTGAGAGTCACCAGCAGCAGGGCACGCTCGGGCGTGAGCCCGCCGTAGCGGACCGCCTTCGCCGCCTCGGTGTTCATGCGGCGGGCATGCTCGTCGGAGTCGGAGTTGAAGGAGACCACCACGCCGACCTGATCCATGATCGCCCCGTTCTCCGGGATCGCGTCCATGACCTCCATCTTGTAGGCCCACCAGTCGCTGAAACTGCTGGCCCCCGCGCCGTGGGCGGCGATCGCCTCCGCCACCTTGTAGCCCTCGAGCACGTGCTGCAGGGTTCCGATGGTGAAGCCGTGCCGCTCGGCGAGCCGCAAGAGCATCAAGATCTCGTCCTGTCGGTAGCTGTGGCAGTGCACCAGCCGCGAGCCCTCGAGGATCTCCGCCAGCGCCTCGAGTTCCAGATCCGGCCGCGGAGGCATGGTGTGGGCCTTCTCCTCGTCGGAGAGCGCCTCGTACTTCCGTTGATCGATCCGCAGTCGCCGCGAGGCCTCGAAGCAGTCGTCGAGAAACGCCTCGACGCCCATGCGGGTCTCCGGGTAGCGATCGCGCGGACGCACCACGTTCTCCCCCAGCGCGAACTTGATGCCTGCGGGTGCACCTTCGAATCGCATCGCGGCGGCCGGATCACCCCAGCGAATCTTGACCACGCTGTTCTGGCCGCCGATCGGATTGGCCGACCCATGAAGCTGGTTGGCGGCGGTGAGACCGCCGGCGAGTTGGCGATACCAGTCGATGTCGTCGGGATCGATGGCGTCGGACATCCGCACCTCGGCGGTGCAGTTGCTGGTGGCCTCGTTTACTCCGCCGAAGAGCCCGGTGTGGCTGTGGCAGTCGATGAGACCCGGGGAGATGTGGCGACCGGCGAGATCGACCTCACGCGGCGGATCGCCCGCGAACGACCAGTCGCGTCGCGGACCTGCGTACGCGATGCGGCCGTCCTCGATGAGCAGATCACCCGACTCGATGACGCCGCTCGGACCGCAGGTCCAGAGCGTGGCGGCGCGGAAGAGCACCCGCTCTGGCTCCCGCGCGCTGGCGAGCCCAAACGCGCCAAGCGGGACCGGCAAGGGTCGGGTCCAGTCGGGCGGCTCGGCCTTGGCCCGTTCGCCGCGGCCGCGGCGAGGGCCGTTCGGTCCGGCATCGGGCTTGTCGCCATCACCCGCCGCAGCATCCCCAACCGCGACGTCGCCTTGCGCGTTCCCTTCCTCGGGCGCCGCTGCTTCCTCGATCGCAGCGGCGGTGAAGCGGATCATGGTTCCATCCTCGGCCTCGGCGATTCCTCGCAGCGTGCCGTCGACCACGACCGCGGCGATCCGCAGCGAACCTTCGAGACCGAAGACCTTGCCGTCGATTCGCATTGACAGCGAGTCGCCGAGAAAGCGCACCGCAGTCGCCGCGATCGCCTTGGGTTCCGCCGCCGGCTTGGCGGCCGCCTCTGCTTCGGCGGCGGGCGGGTCGCCCGCTTCCGCCTCCGGTGCCTCGACCGGTTCGGCCGCCGGAGTGACTTCGACCTTCCCTGCCTCGGGATCGAGACTCATGCGGCGGGTGGATCCGTCGGGAAGCTTCACCTCGACGGCTCCGGAGAGGGCGAACACCGGCTTCGGCGCGATCTCGTGCCGAACACCGCCGACCCACACCTCGCGAACCTTCGACTTCTCCGCGAACAGCTCTCCTTCCACCAGCACCAGATCGGCCTGCTTGCCGGGCTCGATGGTGCCGACGATCTCGTCGACTCCGAGCAGTCGAGCCGGCGTGGTGGTCAGCGTCGCGAGCATCTCGTCGAAGGAGAGTCCTGCCGCCATGGCCTCCCGGACCTTCTCGGGGAACTGCGAGACCCGCTCGAGTCGGTCCGCCGTCAGCGCCACCGTGCACCCGGCAGCGAGAAGTCGCTTGATGTTCGTCGGCGCCTGCTCCCAGGTGAGCAGGTCGCGAAGCGTCGTCGCATCGGCCTGCCACGGCGTGTCGGCAGAGGGCGGCTCGGGGAAGGACAGCGGCATCACCAGCGGCAATCCCGTCGCCGCGACTTCGGCGGCCCTTCGGAACTCGAGACCGGAGCCGGCCACGATCACGTCGACGCCAAGCTCCTCCGCGATCCGCGCCGCGAGCAGCGTCTGCAGTTCCGACTCGGTTCGCAACAACAGCGCCTGTCGGCCCGCGACCAGATCCGCCAGTGCCGCCAGCGCCGCAGCCGCCTGCGGAGGCTCGAGTCCCTCCGGATCGGAAGCCCATCGCGCCTCGCACTCGGCGTGCCATGCCGCGTCGAGCAGCGTCTGCCGCAGCAGCGCCGTCGATCCCACGAACGCGCCTGGATAGGTGCCGCGCTGCCAATCGCCGCCGTACTCGAGGGCCGCCGACATCATGCCTCGCTCGAGTCGTGGTCGCACCGCGTCGTCACCAAGCGGCCATACCGCACCGCTGCCTCGCAGGATTCCCCGGTCGGGCAGCACCGCGGCAGTGGTGAATCCAAGTTCACGCAGCGCCTTCCGCTTCGACGCATCGAGCGCCGGCAGCCGCGAGGCGTCGACCTGCGGCACAATTCGCTCGTTCCAGTGGGCTCCCGACTCCTTGACCGCGGCGGCTGCGGCGTCGCTCGAGGCGTGCATCACCGTCGCGTCGATCAGGCCGGGGTAGATCTTGAGTCCCGTCGCATCGAGCACGCGGGTCCCCGGAGGAATCTCGATCTCGCTCCTCGGGCCGACCGCGACGATCACGCCGTCGTCGAGCAGCACTGCCGCGTCGGCGATGACCTCGCCCGGCTGCGGCACGACTTCGCCGCCGACGATCGCCCACGAGTCGAGTTTCGCCGGACGAAGATCAGAAGGCGGAGGCGACTGAGCCAGCGTCGTCGAGACGGCGATCCACGAAGAAGCCGCAGCAGTGAGCGAGCGAAGGGTGAACATGGGCGTTTCCTTGCGAGGGGACACGAACCCGGGGACCAGACCCGACAAGGTACGGTCGCGGACCCCTCTCACGAACGACCAAGGTCTTGGTTCGGTGGAACTCGCGCTCGATTCCGTCCCCTCGGGTGCGCCGACGAGCCCCCACCACGGACCGACCACCGGTGCGGAAAGAAAATCCCGGCCGCAAGGCGGCCGGGACTCGTGGCTTGGGTGGTTGCGGTGGTGCGGGCGATCTCAGCGGCGCAGGTCGTCGATCATCCGCTGCATCGCGATTCGAAGGCGATCCTCGGTGGCGTAGGTGCCGTCGGCGATCGCTGCTCGGATCGACTCGATTCTGCTGCGCCGGGAATCGGCCTGACCTGGTCCCGATCCGCCGGCGGGCTGCTCGCGGAGTCGGTCGCGATTGGCGGTCGAGATGTCGATCGGTCGACTGCCCGAGTCGGAATCGGACCGGTCGACGCCTGCCTTCGAGCACTGCGAAGCACCGTTGGAAGGACCGATCTGTCCAATGTCGGGCATGGCTTCACTCCTCAATGATCGGCTCGCAGCCCGATCTGGAAGCCGCACGGTTCGAGGCGACTGCTTCCGATGACCAGTCCACACGAGCCGGCGTGCTGTGCAACCCAATCCGCCGAGTGCCGGGGGCACGAGAGACGACGGAATCGGGAGGGCAGGACACCAACGCCGCGGATGTCGCGGTTTGGAGGTTGCCCTCCCTTCCGACGCTTCGTATCGTCCGACTTCTTCGCGACCCTGCACAAAAAGGAACCAAGGTTGCGAACCCACCACCACCCACGGTTGCGTCGAAGCTTGCCCCCCACGACGGGTCGGGTCTCGCGGTTGCTTGGGAGGCCTGCGACCGCGAGGTTGACCGTGCTCGCGACCCTCCTGACTGCGATTGGGCTCGTCGCCTCGTGCGGGCCAAGCGGCACCGCCGCCTCAAGATCGACGCCCGGCGGATCGAACTCCGCGGGGGATTCGCTGCTCGGCTCGCGCGATGTCGTGATCGACGACCGGGCTGCTCCCGCGAGCGGGGCCGGCGGTCGGTGGTCGGTGCTCCTGCGGACCTTCAGCGGCGAAGACGCCCTTCCCCAAGCCGCCGCATTTCAAAACGATGTCTCGCGCCGCTACTCGGTGTTCCGGGAGTCGTTCGTCGAGCCTCGACGCAATGGAGCCATGGTGGTGATCGGTCGGTACGAAGATCCTGACGACCCGCTCGCGCAGGAGATGCTTGCGCTCGCGAAGGGAATCACCGTCGGAGGAGGCCGCCCCTTCGCCACCGCGATGCTGGTGCGACGCAGCACCGCGCCTTCCGCAACACCTCCCAAGCCGCACGACCTTCGCTCGCTGCGGGCGCGGTACCCGGGCCGGCAGGAGGTCTACACGCTTCAGGTCGCCTTGTGGAGCACCTTCGGGACCAGCGAGATCTCGACTGCAGACGTGCAACGGCTCGCCGAGCGATACGTCGCCCAACTGCGAGCCCAAGGGTACGAGGCCTGGTTCCACCACGATCCCGACAGCGAAACGAGCACCGTCACCGTTGGTTCGTTCGGCAGCGATGCCTACGACCCGCGCAGCACCCTCTACGCCCCGGAAGTCGAGCGGCTGATGCGAGCATTCCCGGTGCATCTGGTCAACGGCGAAGAGGTGCTCGTGCCCGGAGATCTCCGCCGCGCCGACAACGCCTTGAAGCCGCAGGGTCCGCGGCTCGTCGAGGTTCCCTTCGACTGAGAGAGCCTCCATGGCGAAGTCCCGACGAGCCACCGCCGAATCCGAAGCCCGACCGATCACTGCTCCGAGTCGGAGACCGCTGCTCGGCCAGAACTCCGCTCGGCGGGACCTCGGCGAACTGCTCGCCGCCGGTCGCCTGCCGCCGGCGCTGATCTTCCACGGACCGGCGGGCGTGGGGAAGATGACCACCGCGCTACGAGTGGCGGCGCTGCTGCTCGATCCGG
>JAPOKA010000097.1 GCA_029977865.1 bacterium | reverse complement strand
CGACTGCTCCTCGGGGGCGGATGCGTAGTGCTCGAGGGCCCGACGCCGGCTCTCCACGCCGACGAAGCGGTCGGCGTCGTCGACGATCACCAGTTTGTGGGGTTCGAGCAGTCCGAAGCTCCGCAACTCGTCGAGGACCTCGGCCGCGGACGCCGAAGCGCCGTCGAACCGAACCACTCCGACGTCGCCATGGGCCTCGCGAAGTCGCTCGGTGAGGCTCCGCGACCACTCCCAGCAGAGGAAGAGCTCCTTGCCGTGCAGGACCACCACCCGCGACGAGGCGTCGAGTTCGACCGCACGACCGGGACCGCGTCTTGCCGCCCTCGCCATCACCGTCGATCATACCGATCGATGCCTGCCTCCCACCCCGGGAACCGCCGATGTTGAGCCTCGTCGTCGCCGAGGGTCCCGATCGCGGCGCGGTCTTCCCGCTTCCCCCGGGCGAGCCGCAACTGATCGGTCGCTCGAGCGAGTCGCTGCCGCTCACCGATCGGCGCATCAGCCGCCGCCATGCCGAGCTCACCCCCGATGGCGACCGCTGGCTGCTCCGCGACCTCGACTCCCGCAACGGCACCCGTCTCAACGGCCGACTGATCGACGCCGTCACGCCGCTCGCGGAAGGGGATCGGATCCAGTGCGGAGACACCGAGTTCGAGGTCGCCCCCGAGGACGCTCCCGTACGGGACCGACTCGGTCCCATGTCAGACGCCGACGAAGCCCGACTGGCCGCCGCAGGGCGGGCGGTGGCTTCGCTCAGCCATTCGATCAAGAACATTCTTCAGGCCTTGAGGGGCGGCGCCGATGCGGTCGAGCTGGCGCTGGTTCGGGGTGAACTCGATCTGGCCCGGCAGGGTTGGCCGATCGTCGCCCGCAACCTCGACCGCATCCATGCGCTCGCCCTCAACCTCCTCGCCTTCGCACACGATCGGCCACTCGATCGCGAGCCGACTCTGCTTCCCCCGATGCTTCGCGAGGTCGGCGACCTGCTCCGGCCGGCGGCGAGCCGCCGCGGGGCGGAGCTCGAGATCGCCATCGAAGCCGATCTGCCGCAGCCAAGCCTCGATCTCGGGGCGGTGCATCAGGCCCTCGTCAATCTGGTGATGAACGCGATCGAAGCGGTGCCGGAACGGCGGGGGCGAATTCGCCTTGGTGCGAGCCGAGGACCCGAGGCGGGCGTGGTGACCCTCTTCGTCGAGGACAACGGCCCGGGCCTTCCCGCCGCGGTGCGGCAACGGGGCTTCGAACCCTTCGTCTCGACCAAGGGACAGCGCGGCAGTGGGCTCGGGCTCGCGGTCTCGCGCCGGATCGCCGAGCGGCACGGCGGCGAGTTGAGACTTGAGGAAACCTACCGAAACGGATCTCGCTTCGAACTCCGACTGCCAATCGAGGCCGATGACGCCTCGGACCGGACTCGCGGCCCGCTGCCGCGAGGCGAGGACGATCTCGGATTGGAGTTCTGAACCCCGAGGGCCGATCTACCGGGTTCCTTTCACGTGCGGCTTCGGAGCCCCCGACGCCCTCATCTCCTTCTCGGCGGCCTGCGGTCCGCCCGCCCAACCGGACGAATCCCTTGCAGACCCCTGCCTCCACTCTCGATCCCTTCGCCCTGCTCGCCTCGCGACACGGCGTCGATCCGCGCGCCTCGGTCGCCTACCAGCGCACCCGCGAGATGACGATCGACGAGCTGCTGCTCGAGAATCGGGTGGTCTTCCTGATCGGCGAGATCAACCACGTCTCCGCCGCGCGGGTGATCATGCAGATGCTGTATCTCGAGAACCAGAAGAAGGGTCAGGAGATCAACTTCTACATCAACAGCCCGGGCGGCTCGGTCGACGACACCCTCGCGATCTACGACACCATGTCGTTCATCTCGAGCGAGGTCTCGACCTACTGCATCGGGCGGGCCTACTCGGGCGGCGCGGTGCTGCTGGCCTCCGGACATCCCGGACGCCGCTTCATCCTGCCCCACGCCCAGGTGATGATCCACCAGCCCTGGGGCGGCGTCACCGGCCAGACCTCGGACATCAAGATCCAGGCCGAGCAGATCATCAAGAGCAAGCGCGTCCTCAACGAGATCCTCGCCCGCCACTGCAAGCAGCCGGTCGAGCAGGTCGAGAAGGACGCGGAGCGTGACAAGTACTTCTCGGCCGACGAGGCCAAGGCCTACGGCCTCGTCGACGAGGTCTTCCAGCCGCCCGCCAAGGGCTGAGCGAACCGCTGCCCCCCGCCGCTTCACCCCCGAACCGAATGTGCTTCCGCGGCCTTGCCGCCCGACAGGACTCCGAAGACATGAACCCCGAATCGACCCTCGTCCCGATCGTGATCGAGAAGACCGGCCGCGGCGAGCGCGCGTACGACATCTACTCGCGGCTCCTGAACGACCGCATCATCTTCGTCGGCGGCCCCGTCGGCGACCAGATGGCGAACCTCGTCGTCGCCCAGCTGCTCTATCTCGCCAACGAAGACCCCAAGGCGGACATCAACCTCTACGTGAACAGCCCGGGCGGCAGCGTGACCTCGGGCCTCGGGATCGTCGACACCATGAGGTTCGTGCCCTGCGACGTGGCGACCTACATCATCGGGCAGGCCGCGAGCATGGGCAGCGTGATCGCCTGCTCCGGCACCAAGGGCAAGCGCTTCGCCCTGCCCAACGCCGAGAACCTCATGCACCAGCCGCTCATCGGCGGCGTGCTCGAGGGCCAGGCGACCGACCTCGAGATCGAGGCGAAGCACATCCTCCGGATGCGCGACTCGCTCTACAAGATCTACGCCGACGCGACCGGCCAGACCCACGACAAGATCGCCGCCGACTGCGAGCGGAACAAGTGGCTCACCTCGAACGAGATGGTCGACTACGGCCTCGTCGACCGGGTGCTCGAGAAGCTGCCGGTGAAGGAGTAGAAGGACTCTGAACTTCGCTCTTTCGTCCCGGGTTTCCGCTCCGCTCGCGCCGATCCCGAGGTTTCGAGATCCGAAACACGTCGCTGCGCTTCGCCGAGTCGGCGGTTCGGCGGTCGGTTCGCTCCGCGATCCGCGGCTTGGCATCGCTCGGTCCGCAGGACCCCTCCCTACGCGGCCAGCAGTCTCCGCATCCGGACCAGATTGAACGCCGCGGCGGTGATCTCAAGCTGCTGCGTGCTCCTCCGCGTCGCGGAACGCGTCTGCGCCAAGCGTCGCGACTCTCATGCGATGAAGCCTGCGGACGTGCGTCACCATCCTCAACGCGCACTCCCGCTTCGACCGGCCGTTCGCCTCGCCGACCTCCACCGCCACGACCAGCCCGTGGCGGCCTTCCGTCATCGCGGGCATCGAATGCGAGAGATTCGCCGCCGTACCGCCCTTGCGGTAGAGCCTCGCCTCGGGATCGGTCGAACTGCGGTGCGTCGCGTGCCGCCGCCGGTCGACGGGCGGTCGTCGCCGTCCCCATCTTCGGCGCATTCCCGGGCGATCCGCTTCAAGCTCTTGCGCGAGGCATGGCTCTGGATCACCGATCCATCGACGGTCAAGTGCTCGTCGCTCGCGGTTGTGCGTGAAGACCGTGGGTACCAAGACCTGCTCGACGGTCGACATGTCGAGAAACCAGCGGAAGAGCACGTTCATCTTGAGGCGGCGGCGCAGCCCCCACTCGAACTGGATCGAGTAGGGGGCCTGCAGCAGGAGCGCCTTCAGCATTCGCGCCGGAGCGACTGAGCGGCGGCCGCGGTCGAAGTAGGCCTTGCGGAAGTCCTTGTCCATGCCGCGAACGGCGGTGCCTTGAGGCGATCGCGGACACAAGGCCGCAGCCTCGGCGCCTGAGGGGGTTGACAGTGCAGCGTCGTTGAAGCCAATCACTGAAGGCCCAGGAGACTGGTGTCGTCCGTGGGCACACCACGCAACTCCACGGCCTCGATGCAGCGGTCCCCGCCGAGGTGCTTGCAGAGATAGCCCCTGCTTCAAGGTAGGCGCACCGCTGAAGCGCCGTTCTCTAGATGAGTTGGCAGGGAGATGTCTGACGGACGCCAGCCTTGAGGCAACTGGCGATGATCACCGTCCCATCACACCCCAATCTTCGAGGAGTACCTTCGCGGCGATGCTGCTGTCAAACCTCTCTTCGATCTTTCGTCTCCCAGCTCGGCCTAACTGCCGACGAAGATCGCTGTTGACAAGGCACCGCTCGACCGCATCGACGAGGTCCTCGAAAGAGTGCGGATCGACGAGCAGTCCATCGATGCCGTCGTCGATGATTTCGCCAACTCCTCCAGCTCGGGTACCTATTACCGCAGCCCCCGTCGCCATCGCTTCCATGTAGACCACACCGAGGGGCTCCGAGCGACTCGGGAGGACGAATACGCTTCCGCCGAGCAGCTCCTGCTTCACCTGAGACTCGGAAACTGAACCAAGCAGCACTACTCGTGCCTGCAACCCAAGCTCTGCGATCAGGCTCTCCAATCGCTCCCTCTCGGGCCCATCGCCGGCAATCCGCAGCTCAGCGTCGACGCCTCGGTCGCGAAGCGCCGCGATCGCGCGAATCACCAAGTCGATTCTCTTGGCGGCATTGAGTCTTCCGACGGTAATGACGCGATGGAGCTGCTCCAAGTGATCACTGCTCTCGTGACGACTGGGCCAATGAGCGACGTCGACTCCGATTCGGCACAAGCGGAACCGACTGTCCGGCAGGGACGCGAACTTGTTCTTGCAGTCATGCAGAAGCCATTCGGTGATGCAGTAGACGCGCTCTGCTTCGGCAAACTTGATACCAAGCCTCCCGCCCCAGAACTGAAGATCGGCGTTCAGAACCAGCGAAAACGAAACACCGCAAATCCGCTTGGCCATCACGCCAAGGATCGCCGATCGTCCGCAACTGTGAATGTGCAGGCGATCGATCTTGTTTCGGCTGCAGCACTTCGCAAGCACGCATGCTGGAGGCACGAGCATCAGGTCGCCTAGGAGGCTACCTTCCGCGTCGGAGCGGCCTCGCCACACCAAGCCAGCGGCTGCCAAGAGCCCAAGCGGATGGGACACCAGTGCCCAGATCAGACTGGAGATCCACGAGGCCCAACCAGCCTCGCCGAGGTAGACGCAAGATCGCTCCGCCTCGTCTGCAAATCCGTGCCTCGCACGGTCGCTAGCGATCGGCCGGCGTGTTGAGAAAAGGTGCACCTCGACCCCTGCGTCAGATACCGCACGAATCTCTCGCCACATCCACACATGGGTCTGACCTGGAAACTCCGGTATGAGGTATCCGACCTTCAACGAAGTGCTCCGGGTGCGCCACAGGAGGGTCTGGGCAGCATCGACTGATAGATCTCTGAGGTCCATCGCGCCTTGGCGTCCCATGTGAATCGAGTCAAGACACGTGCGCGAGCTGCGGTTCCCATCTCCCGCATCCGACTCGGCTGCTCCGCGAGGTCAGCGAGTTCGGCTTGCAGGCGCTTGACGAGTTCGCCTCGGCTCGCCATCGGAATCAAGCAGCCGCACGAAGCATCCACCAGTTCCCCAGGTCCCCCGTAGTCCACAACAATCGGGCACAGTCCGAGCGCCATCGCTTCCAGCACCACCCCGCCGCCAAACTCTCTAATGCTTGGGAAGCCCAACACATCCGACTCTACGAGCCGATCCTGAAGCAACTCGTGTGGTACCCAACCGTCTAGTCGAACCCCCTGCTCGATTCCCAGCTCCGCCACCATCGACCTCAGTCTCGGCATGAGTGGACCATCGCCAATGATGTCGAGCACCACCTTGCCGTCCCGAACCAGCGGGGCGGCAGCTTCGATCAGTATGTCGGGGCATTTGTAGGGCACGAGGCGCCCCACAAACGCCACACGCAAGGGAAGGCTGACGGGACGATCGACACGCGTCGAGAATCGTGTTGGATCGATCGCGTTCTCCGGCATGTAGTGGCACTTGTGACGGCACCACGAGGGAACCTGCTCAAGCGTCGCCTTCGAGCCGCAAATGATCGCCGTGGCATGCTTGCGGGTCCCGCGATATCCGGGCAGCAGCTTGTAGCCGCCTCGGACATAGGAGAGCCACTCCCGCTCCGCACGCCGAGCACCATCGAACTCCTTGGGCCACGGAACCCCGCCATTGAGGGGGCCGATCACGAACGGAATGCCGAGTTTCGCCAGGCGTTTTCCGATGATGCTCGGAACCGTCGGCGATAGCGGGGTGATGCGATGCACGATGTCCCATCGCCCTTCGGCAAGTTCCGGACCGAAGCGCTTCCAAAGCAGCCGCTCGAAGTAGCGGTAGCTGATCGCGGTCACCGCCATCTTGGTGGTCCATCCTCCAGGCAACTTCGTCCCGAGGCGGTACGCCGGCGCCGCGATCCGCTCCGAATCGATCGCGGTGAACTCCTCGCCCTCGACCAGTCCTGCCCGCAGGATCGCCGCTCGATTCCGCACCTGGGTGACCAGATGGGCATCGGTGATCCTGGCGATCGCGCGAGCGAGGCTCCAACCGACCAGCGGGACGCTCACCAGCTCCGGGTTCGCCGCCTCGGCGATCAGCAGCACGCGGAGTCTGCGCGGTGGCTCCTGCGCCATCCGTGGACCGCCCGCTCGATCGCGCTCGGTCGGTACCGCAAAGGTCTCCACCACCGGCACCGGTGTGGAGATCTCGGCGGGTTCCGCGATGGACTGCCCCAGTCCTCGGACTGTTGGTTCGCTGGTCATCGATTTCGACTCGTGCGGTGCATGGCTGACTCCATGCAGTCTTCAGCGAATCGGCGGGTTGTTCCACACGCGACCGTCGGAATCGTCACAGATCGCACAATCCGAATGACCCGAACCGTCCGGAAACCCCGGGCGCTGTCGTCCGATGTTCACGGCTCACGAGAACTCTCCTGTTCCGCCCGGAGTCTGGCGGCTGCGTCGATCTGGACCTCTGCTTCGGCGCCTCGCCCCAGTCCGAGAAGAAGCGATCCAAGCGACTCCCGCAGTCGCCAGTCCGCGGGCTCGAGCTCGACGGCCTTCTGCATCACCGCCACTGCCTCGTCGTAGCGTTCCAGCCGCCCCAGACCGAGCGCCTTGGCGCGATAAGCGAAGGGATTGTCGGGGGCGATCTCGAGCGTGCGCTCGACGAGGGCGATCCCCTCTTCGACTTCGCCGACGTCGCCTCTTTCGATCAGAACGAGAGACAGTCGCCGCATCGCACGCAGGTCATCCGGAGTCGCCTGGTGTCCGAGTCGTGCCAAATCGATGGCCGCTGCGTAGTCGCCCTCGCTCTCAAGCCAGACCACTGCCTCGTCGCGCAGGTCGCCCCACTCGGGTCGACTCGCCACGATGTTCCGGTACTGCGCGACCGCCTCGGCATCGCGGCCCTGGGCCCGCAGCAGTCGAGCGATGCCCGCCTCGGCGGCCTCCGAGGATCCGTGCCGTTCGACGCTTCGGCGCAGCGTCGCTTCCGCGGCAGGGAGATCCCGCACCACCGCCTGCAGCCACGCCATGCGCAGATCGATGTGCGGCTGCCACGAGGAGAGCATCCCCAGCCCGCCGTCCGAGATCGAACTCGCGCGTCGGTAGTGGTCGAGCGCGGACCGCGCCGATTCGATCATGAACGGAGGTGCCGACACCGAGTTTGGAGTGAAGACCAGTTCCGCGGAGATCGTGACTTCGCGGTCGCGCCGCTCCGCAAGTGCGAACGACGCATTGACGAGGCCGGTGTGCACGACGAGCGCCGCTGCCGCCGCGGAGAGGGCGACCCATGCGACACCGGCTCCGCGCCAACGGTGGTGGTACTTCAACTGCCAGCGATGAAAGCGAACGTTCGCATCTCGAATCACCCGCCAGGACTTCCAGGCCAGGAAGGTCATGCATCCGGCGATTCCGGAGGCAAAGAGCAGCGGCACCGCGTCATAGGCTCCACGCACCGCGAGGAGCGTGCCCACCGCGATCGCCGAGAGCGCGATCTCCTCAGGCCATGAAAGGTCGTAGCGCCGGATGCTCGTCGAGTTCGCAGCCGACGGGGTGACGCCCAGGTCCGCGCCCGACGCGCTCGAAGGCTCCGATC
>JAPOKA010000096.1 GCA_029977865.1 bacterium | reverse complement strand
CTCGAAGCCGCGATGCTCGAGGCGCTCGCGACCGCCACGAGTCCGCGGGCGATTCCTCTCCTGCTCGACCAGCCGCGGCGGTGGCGCGAGCGGCACGCGCTCGGCGCCGAGGCCCCAGCCTTCTCCAGCCTGGACGAAGATCGCTGGCAGCGCCTCGATCGCCTGCTGGTTCCACCAAGGGTCTGCGTGGTGGGTCCGCGCAACGCCGGCAAGAGCACCTTGACCAACACTCTCGCCGGTCGCGGCGTCTCGATCGTCTCGTCCATCGCGGGTACCACGCGCGACTTCGTCGGCGTGCCGGTCGAACTGGAGGGACTGCTCGTCGAGTGGCTCGATCTGCCTGGGTTCGCAGCCCCGGGGGAATCCGTCGACGACCCCGTCGAGCGTGCCGCGGTCGACATCGCGGGCAGCGAGGCGACGCGGGCGGATCTGCTGGTGCTGCTGGCAGCCCCGGACCAGTCGTGGGTCGCCGCACCCGACGGGCTCGCGGCTGCGACCCCCCAGGTGCGGGTCATGTCCAAGTGCGATCTCGACGAAGCCGAGAGTTCCCCTCGAGCCGCCGAGGCCGATCTCGCCATCAGCGCCGCGACCGAAGCGGGAATCGTCGAGCTGGTGGCCCTCGTCCGCAACACGCTTCTCCCTCCGGAGGATCTGTCTCACCCCGGCCCCTGGCGATGGCGCGGGATGGCGGCACGCGAGATCGAGTCGATCGCCTGAGAAATGCCGCATTGGCCAGTTTGGGCTAGGTCGCCGGCGAAACCGAACCTACCTTCATCGATCGCGAACTCGCGTTCCTCGCTTCGAGTGCGCTCGTTCGCGGGAGGGCTCGACCCGTGCGATCGATGACCTACGCGCTTGCGACCCTGTCGATTCTCGCGACCGCTGCCACCGCATTCGCCCAACAACCCTGCACGCCCGACCTCAACGGCGACGGCATCGTCAACGCCGAGGATCTGACCATTCTGATCGCGGACTGGGGAGTGACCTATCCCGCGACGATCGAGACGATCTCGCCCGATTCGGGACCGGCTGGCGGCGGCACCCTCATCACCATCACCGGCACCAACCTCGCCGGCACCAGCGCGGTGCTCGTCGGCGGCTTCCCCGCGACCAACATTTTCGTGCTCTCGCCGACCACGGTCACCGCGGTCACTCCGCCCGGTTCGGCCGGGCCCGCGGTGGTCTCGGTGGTGACGCCGGCGGGAACCGTCGCGCTCCCGGGCGGCTTCACCTACGAGAAGGAGCAGACGCCGTGGGCCACCGTGCTCGAGGTGGCGCCCAATCCCGCGATCGTCACCAACGCGGCGCTGCGGGCGGCAATCGTCGCGACCGGCCTGCCGTGGCGAGTGCGCGACAACGCAAGCAATGTCGAAATGCTGCTCGTCCCGCCGGGCACCTTCAACATGGGATGCTCGCCTTCGCAGCAGGGTCCCTGCGTGCCGGACGAGAATCCCGTCCATGCGGTGACCCTCACCGCACCCTTCTACCTCGGCCGCTACGAGGTGACGCAAGCGCAGTGGCAGGGCGTGATGGGCAGCAACCCGAGCAACTTCACCGGCTTCTCCGACAGCGCTTCGCGGCCGGTCGAGCGGGTCTCTTGGAACATGGTGCAGCAGTTCCTCTCGGCGACCGGACTGCGCCTTCCGACCGAGGCGGAGTGGGAGTACTCCTGCCGCGCCGGCACCACCACCGCCTTCAACAACGCCAGCAACACCGACTCGACGCTCGGAACCATCGCCTGGTACATCCTCAACTCGGGCAGCCAGACCCACGCGGTCGGGCAGAAGGCCGCCAACGCTCTGGGCTTCTCCGACATGAGCGGCAACGTCTGGGAGTGGTGCCAGGACTGGTACTCGTCGAGCTACTACAGCGTCAGCCCATCCACCAATCCTCCGGGGCCCGCAAGCGGAAATCTCAAGGTCTTCCGTGGCGGGTCTTGGCTCGCGACTTCGAGCCCCTGCCGATCGTCCTATCGCGCCGCCGGCGCCTCGGCGACCAGCACCCAGGACAACGGCGGATTCCGCGCCGCGCGGTCGCCGTGATCCGCGGTGCGATTCTGCGCTCGGCGACCGCCGGCAGCGCGACCTCGCCCCGGACTTGCCGGTCCGCCGTGGAGGTGATCGAACTCAGCCGCTGACGGCGCTGACCCCGCAGTCGACGTAGAGGGTCTGGGCGGTCACCGCGGTCGAGAGGTCGCTCAGCAGGTAGACCGCCGCGTCGCCCACGTCCTTGCCGACGATGTTGCGTCGCATCGGCGCGTGCTTCTCGACCCAGTCGAGGATCTCGCTGAAGCCGCCGACGGCCATGGCGGAGAGGGTCCGCAGGGGCCCGGCGCTGATGCAGTTGACGCGGATCGACTTCTCGCCGAGTTCCACGGCCAGGTAGCGCGAGGTCGCCTCGAGCGCCGCCTTGGCGACGCCCATGACGTTGTATCCGGGCACCGCCTTCTCGGCCCCGTAGTAGGAGAGCGCGATCATCGCGCCGCCGTTGGTCATGAGCGGCGCCGCGCGATTGGCCATCGCCGCGAACGTGAAGGCGGAGATGTCCATCGCCTGGGTGAAGACCTGCCGCGGCGTGCCGGTGAAGGCCCCCACCTTGAGGTAGTCCCGGTCGGCGAAGGCGATCGAATGCACGAGGAAGTCGATGGTGCCGACATCCGCGGCGACCTTGGCGAAGACGCGGTCGAGGTCTTCGTCGCTCGCGGCGTCGAGCGAAGTGGTCCAGGCGTCCGGCACCCCGAGCGACTCCATCGCCTTGCGAAGACGACGCTCCATCTTGTCGCCGGGCAGGTGCGTGAACATGCAGGTCGCCCCGTGCGCGAGCAGGCTCTCCGCGATCGAGTAGGCGATCGAGTGCTCGTTGGCGATGCCCACGATCAGGCCGCGCTTGCCATCCATCAACGCCATGCTTGGGGCTCCTTGAAGTCTTCCCGGAGCTTCCGCTCGGGTTGGGAAGAGTAACGCAAGAGCCTCCCGGGACGCCGCCTCCACTCGATCCGACGGGCCAAGGAAACGCCGTCGACGGCTATACTCGTCCCCTTCGCGGCGCGGCCGCGAGTCCGCCCGCCTCGACCCGGTCCGACATGGGCATCTTCGAGCGCTTTCGCAGCCGCCCCAGCAAACCTTCCTCCGCTTCGAGCCGGCCCATCGGCGCCGGCGGCGATGCTGCATCTGCGGCAGAAGCGGCGGTGCTCGAACTCGGACGAGAACTCCTCGACCGTTCGGCGCGGCATCGCTCCGGACTGCTGAGCAGTTCCTACTGGTCCGACGCGCTGATGAACTGGTCGATGAAGGACGAAGCCTTCAAGGTCCAGTTGTTTCGCTTCGTCGACGCCTTCCCGACCCTCAAGACCCCCGAGCAGGTCCACGACCATCTTGAGGACTACCTCTCGCAGCCCGGGGTGACGCTTCCGCCCGGACTCGGCATCGGACTCAAGGCCGGCGGCATGGCCAAGGGACTCGTCGCCAAGACCATGTCGGGGCGCATCGAGGGCATGGCCGCGAAGTTCATCGCCGGCCGCGATGCCGCCGACGCCCTGCCGATGCTCGAGAAGCTGTGGAAGCGCGGTCTCGCGTTCTCGGTCGACCTGCTCGGCGAGGCCTGCGTCTCCCATGCCGAGGCCGAGGTCTACCGCGGCAAGTACCTCGACCTGATTCGCAATCTGCCGGAAGCGGCCGCCAAGTGGCCGGCGAATCCGCGGCTCGATGCAGACCACCTCGGTCCGATTCCCCGCACCAACGTCTCCATCAAGATCTCCTCGCTCTACGCGGCGACCGACCCCATCGACTTCGAAGGATCGCTGCGGGGATTGCTGGCCGCCTTGAAGCCGGTGCTCGAAGCTGCCGCCGAACGCGGCGTCTTCGTCAACTTCGACATGGAGCAGCACGCGCTCAAGGATCTCACCCTCGAGCTCTTCAAGCGCTGCTGCGACGCGGTCGAGTTCGAGGGCGGGCTCGCCATGCAGGCCTATCTGCGCTCCGGCGATGCCGACGCCCGCCACATCGCCGAGTGGGCGAGCCGCCGCGGGCGGCCGGTGACGGTCCGACTCGTGAAGGGCGCCTACTGGGACTACGAGACCATCCACGCCGAGCAGATGGGCTGGCCGGTGCCGGTCTGGAGCCGCAAGCGCGACAGCGACGCGTGCTTCGAACGGATGAGCCGGATCTTCCTCGAGTCGACGCCGCGCCGCCCCGGCGACGGCGGCGTCAAGCTTGCGCTGGGCTCGCACAATGCCCGCTCGATCGCGGCGGCGCTCGCCGAACTCGAACGGCTCGGGCTTCCTCGCGCGGCGCTTGAGCTGCAGATGCTGCACGGCATGGGCGAGGAGCTCAAGTCCGCCTGCGCGGAGATGGACCTTCGCGTGCGCGAGTACGTCCCGGTCGGCGAGATGATCCCCGGCATGGCGTACCTGGTGCGGCGGCTCCTCGAGAACACCTCGAACGAGTCGTGGCTTCGCGCCGGCTTCGCCGATGGCGCCACTCCCGAGCAGCTGCTCGCCTCGCCGCACGGCGGCTACGGCGACGATCCCGGCGTCATGGCACTGAAGGAAGCCCCCCGCCGCCACCACCTGAGTCCCGCGGTGGTCGGGATCGGTGATGGACAGCCGTTCTTCAACGAGTCCATGCGGGACTTCGCGGACGCGCAGCAGCGGCAGGCGTTCGGCGAGGCGGTCGAGAAGTCCCGCGTTCCCAAGGTCGCGATCGACGCCACCGAGGCCGACGCGGACATGGCGATCTCGACCCTCTCTGCGTACTTCCCGACCTGGCGCGACAGCACCTACGAGACCCGCGCCGCGGTGCTCGTGAAGGCCGCTGCGGCGATGCGCCGCCGCCGCGACGAGCTCTCGGGCATCGTCATCCGCGAGAGCGGCAAGACCTGGCGCGAGGCCGACGCCGATGTCTGCGAGGCGATCGACTTCTGCGAGTACTACGCCCGCCTCGGCGCCGAGCTCTTCACTCCCACCCGTCTCGGCCGCTTCGTCGGCGAACTCGACGAGCAGTGGCACCAGCCCCGCGGGGTCGCGGTGGTGATCAGCCCCTGGAACTTCCCGCTCGCGATCTGCTGCGGCATGACCGTCGCGGCGCTCGTCACCGGCAACGTGGTTGCGGTGAAGCCCGCCGAGCAGACCCCCGCGATCGCGAAGATCCTCTGCGAGATCCTCTGGGAATCGGGCTGTCCGCGCGACGCCCTGGCGTTCATCCCCGGCCGCGGCGAGACCGTGGGCGCGAAGCTCGTGCGCGACCAGCGGGTGGCGCTGATCGCCTTCACCGGCTCCAAGGGCGTCGGCCTCGACATTCTCGAAGCCTCGGGATGCACCCCCGCCGGCCAGCCCTTCGTCAAGAAGGTGGTCTGCGAGATGGGCGGCAAGAACGCGGTGATCGTCGACGCCTCCGCCGACCTCGACGAGGCGGTGCTCGGCGTGCGGCAGAGCGCATTCTCCTTCTGCGGGCAGAAGTGCTCGGCCTGCAGCCGCGTGATCGTGCTCGAGAGCTGCCACGACGAGTTCCTGCATCGGCTCGTCGAAAGCACCCGCACCCTGGTGATCGGCAATCCCGTTCGACCCGGCACCGACCTCGGACCGGTGATCGACGAGGACGCCGCGAGGAAGATCCGCGAGTACATCGAGATCGGACGTCGCGAGGGCGTGGTCGAACTCGAGATGCCGGTGCCGGAGGGCCTTGCCGCCGAGGTGGGCATGCCCTTCGTGGGGCCGACCATCGTCTCGGGCATCCGCCGCGAGCACCGACTCGCCAACGAAGAGGTCTTCGGGCCGGTGCTGGCGGTGATCAAGGCCCGCGACTTCGACGAGGCCCTCGAGATCGCCAACTCGACCGAATACAAGCTGACCGGCGGCGTCTTCAGCCGCAAGCCGGCGCACCTCGACCGCGCTCGCCGCCGCTTCCGCGTCGGCAACCTCTACCTCAACCGCGGCATCACCGGCGCCCTCGTCGCCCGGCAGCCCTTCGGCGGCTTCGGGCTCTCGGGCGTCGGCAGCAAGGCCGGCGGACGCGACTACCTGCACCAGTTCGTCGAGCCCCGCGCGGTCTGCGAGAACACCATGCGTCGCGGCTTCGCGCCGATGGCGGAGTGAGGCTCGAGCTCAACGGCTTCGATCGCAGATGCTTGACAATCCGCGCCGAGAGATCCAGTTCGCGTGAGGGCTCTGCGTCCACCACCGCCGGGTGCTCGATCCCGGGCGCCTTTCACCGAACCAGCCGACCCAATGAACAAGCCGCCCCCGCGTGAGCAGGAGCGGCCTTCGGGTGCACGTACCGGGAACGTGCACGGGGGTGTTGAATCGCCGGCGGTCGACCGATTGCGATCGGATGCCGCTCGATGTCGGCTACAGACACGGGCCCCCAGTTGATCAGCATGAGCCCGATGTCAGCGCCGTCCACGTCACCATCGCCGTCGAAGTCGGCATTGTCGCTGTTCGCGATGTTCGAATCCAGGACAACAGCAAGCAGCTTTAGTGGAGAGGACGAGTCGCAGTAGATGCCTCCCCCATACTCCGCGGTGTTCGAGGGCAGCACGTACTTCTCAATGGCAGGAGCCGCGTGGTAGATCGCGATCCCGCCCCCACGACGGCATGCATCGATAGCGAATGTGCCGCTTCCGTCGCGGACGGCGAATCCCTTCGGGGTTACCTGCGCGTTGCTCGCGTTGGGATGGAACGTCACCGTCGAGTTACCGAGACCAAGCACCGAGATGATCGTCGACGTCGGACCCTCTTGCGCTACCACCGCAATAGTCAGCCCGGGAACAACGATCAATTCGTTGTAGGTGTCTGGAGCCACCGATACGGTGTCGCCGCCCTGGCTGGCATCGATCGCAGCCTGGATCGATGTGAAGTCACAAGAGCCATCTGGGCAGACCGTTCCAACAGCCTGGCCTGCCGGAGGTTTCGCGGTCAGCAACACCAAACCCGGCAGAAAGACGGCCACTCTCTTCTGAGCCCTCCGAAATCCGAATGCCGCGGTAGCAGGCGAAGCGTCACCCCGAATGGCACCCGTCCAGACCGGCATTCGTCTTCGGAAAACAAGGCCTCTCGATATCGGAGTCAATGGAGTCGTCGTGGAGGAGTTGACCGCGACTACCTTGGATTCTCCCGAGTACCCGACCTAACTTCGGCAAGACGCAAAGCCATCGAGGTTCCGGCTGCGGCTGCCCCGTGGTAACCGAGTATTGCTGAGGTTCTGGCGGAGTAGCGGCCAGTCGTTGGGGCAACCGTGGTCGCAGTCGGGCGTGCCGTCTGCGTCGGTGTTTGAGCGTGTTCCTCCGCCGCGAAAGGCCGAAACTGCCGCTATGTCGCGGTCCGATCCAGCACTCGGTACGAGATCGCCTCCGCGACGTGCTCGACCCCGGGCGTCTCGGCTCCGTCGAGGTCTGCGATGGTGCGGGTGACCCGGCGGATCTTGTCGTAGGCCCGGGCGCTCAGGCCAAGCGACTCCATCGCCTCGCGCAGGAGTCCCAGGCACGTCGAGTCGAGCGGCACGATGCGATCGAGGTCGCGGCCCTTGAGCGCAGCGTTGGCGAGGCCCCCGCCCTGCCGCGACGCCGCCACCGCCCGCGCCCTGCCCACCTCCGCGCGCAGCGTGGCGGTGTCTCGGCCGAGGGTGCGCGAAGCCAACTGCTCGAAGGGCACCGCGGTCACCTCGACATGCAGGTCGATGCGATCGACGAGCGGGCCGGAGAGCCGCGCGAGGTAGCGATCCTGCTCGACGCGGCCGCGGGCGCCGTCGAGGCGATGCCCGCGCTGGGTCGGGTTCATGGCCGCCACCAGCAGCACCGACGCGGGAAAGCTGGTCGCGCCGTGGGCGCGGGCGATGGTGATGCGTCCATCCTCGAGCGGCTCGCGGAGGCTCTCGAGCACCGATCGCGAGAACTCCGGAAGTTCATCGAGAAAGAGCACCCCCCGATGGGCGAGGCTCACTTCGCCCGGCCGCGGCACCCTGCCGCCGCCGACGATCGCCGCGGTCGAGGCGGTGTGGTGCGGCGAGCGCACCGGGCGAGCGCAGACGAGCGAACGCCCGCCCGAAAGCAGGCCGGCGCAGGAATGGATGCGGGTGACCTCGAGCGCCTCCTCGCGAGTCATCGGCGGCAGCAGTCCCGGCAGCGCCCGGGCCATCATGGTCTTGCCGGCGCCGGCGGGCCCCATCA
>JAPOKA010000095.1:2500-9290 GCA_029977865.1 bacterium | reverse complement strand
GACTGGCGCCTGATGCGAGAAGCTCTCAGCACCCTGCTGGTGGGAGCGGTGATCTGCCTGAGCCTGTCGTTCATGCTCGGCCAGATCGCTGATTACAGAGGCCTGCTCATTCCTGGGGCATTTCAGTCCGAACTGGTCGGTCGATTGAGTCCGTCGATGCTGGACCTTGGCATCGCTCTCGTCGCCGGTGCGATCGGAGACGAAGGCGAGGATGCGACCATCCGCGGAGAACCGCGGCTGCGAGTCGGAGTCGGGGTGTCGGGTGATGTTCACCCCCGCGTCCGAGCCGTCCGCCGGCACGAGATGGATATCGCGGTTGAAGTCGCGATCTGAAACCGCGAGCGCAATCCACTTCGAGTCGGGGCTCCAGACCGCCTCCACCGAAGCGTCCCACCCCGACCGCAGCACCCGAATCTCGCCGCTTGCCAGATCGAGCACGCAGACGTCGCCTCGACCTCGTCGAAAGGCGAGCGAGCGCCCATCCGGCGATGGAACCCCGTCGCGGTCTTCGTCTGCTCCTGAAACCAGCGGCGTGATCGAGAAGGTCAGGGCATCCTGCCACCGCTCGGGATCGAGCGCCGGGTCCTTCGGCGAGTCCTTCTTGGTGTCGTTCGCGGCGGGCTTGGGGTCGTCGTCCCCGGTGGAGTCCGACTCGGTTCCTTGCTGCTCGGGCTCGCTCGCCTCGGGCTCGGCGACAGGCGGATCACCGGACTCGGCTTCCTCGGTGACCGCGGTGACCGCGGGCTCGGTGCCCGCGCGGTAGCGATCCCGAATCTCCTTGCGGGTCGAGGCCACGGTCGCGAACTCGATGCCGTCGCTGCCTTCGCGATCGCTGGTGAAGTAGAGCCGCAGGCCGTCGGGGCTCCAGGCGAGATCCTGCTCGCGGGCGAGGGTCGCGGTGACGCGGCGAGCGGGGCGGCCGTCCTCGAGCGGACGAATCCAGACATCTCCGTAGGCGACCATCGCCATCACCTTCCCGTCGGGGCTCAAGGCCGCCTCGCTGGTCTCGCGGGCCAGGTCGACCAGCGCGGTCTGATTCCCCAGGTCCTCCGGCGCTTCGATCAGGATCGGGATCGGAACGGCGTTGGGATCGGTGAGGTCGATGCGATGGAGACCGTTCCATTGGGCGAAGACCGCCACTCGGCCGTCACGGCTCGCGTCGAAGCCGTGGATGTCCCGACCCTCGAGACGGGTGAGGGCGCTGACGGGAGGCAGGACGAAGGAGCCGTCGAGCCGCAGGAGATGCAGGTTGACGGTGTCGCCATCGCGATCGGAGAGGAACGCCAGACTCCCATTGCCGAGCCAGCGCGGCATCCCGTCGTTGCCGCTCCAATCGGTGATGCGACGGAAGGTGCCGGCCTTGCGATCGAAGAGCCACAGTTCGCGCTGGTCGGGGCCGCGGTAGTGCCGCCGCGACCAGGAACTGCCGCCCCGCGTGAACGCCACCAGAGATCCATCGGGGGATGGAGCGCTCTCGGTGCCGAAGGCGTCGTGCACCCGGGTGAGCGGTCCGCCGTCGAGCGGAATCTCGTAGGGTCGAGGCGACCGGTAGAGGTCGCCCTCGATCGAGGCGGAGACGAACGCCGCCGGTCGCCCGTCGCTGCCGATGCCGCAGGAGTCGAGCGAGAGCGAGAGGTCCGAGTGGGTCAGCTGGTGAAGTTCGCTGCCATCCGGACGCATGAGATGGATGTTGCGGAAGCCATCGCGCTCGCTCTCGAAGGCGATCCAAGAACCATCCGGGCTCCACGCAGAGGCCGCCTCGATGGCGGGATGGCTGGTCAGGCGGATGGCGTTCCCACCATCGACCGGCGCGATCCACAGATCGCCCCGCCACGAATAGACCACCTGCGACCCGTCCGGGCTCACGCTCGGATAGCGAGGGAGATCAACCGGTGTTCCCGCCGAGGCCTTCCCGCTCCCCAACCACTCCGCAGCGAGCGCGGCGGCGAGCAGGGCGAGCGTCCAGAACGATCCGCGGTGCGGCGAGGCGATCGTGGGCATGGGAGGTCTCCAGGGCGGAACTGCCGAGTGTACGAATCCCGCGGCAGGATCCACCTCGCCCGCGACCGACTCATCTGGCCACGATCGCCGAAGTTCCCGAAAGTCCGCGATCGCTCCGACCGATCTCACTTGCAAGGAGTGCTGCATGAACCGAGACCCCCACGATTCCGACCAGCGACTTCAGAAGCTCCGGCTCATTCTCCGAACCATGGAGCGAGCCGTTGATGAAGCGAAGTTCCGCCGAACCGCCCCGGAAACCCCGGTCGCGACTGCGGGCCCGGTGCTCGCCAGCAACTCCGAGATTCCCAATCCGGTCCGGGCCGAGAGCGAAGACCGCACCCCCCACGGTCGCGGCCGCGACATCCCCGGACCCGAGTCCCTGCCGCGAGCCAAGGCCCGACCCAAGGGCTACGGCGGTTTCGGGGATGGCCAGTCGACCTTCGGCCGCACCGGCTGATCGCTCGCGGCTGCAACAGGACAACGCCGAATCGACGCCCCGCTGCAAGGCGGGGCGTTCGCATTCCATACAATCGGGAGTTCACTGGATCGCGGCTCCGGGCCGCGGTCGCTGCCTCGAGACCCCGCCCCGTCCGCATGCTCACCTTCGTCAGCCAAGCTGTCCGGAACTTCCACCACGTCGGTTCGGTGTGGCCCTCCTCGCCGCGACTCGCCAAGGCGCTGGTCAAGCCGATCCTCGATCGGCGCGGCCACGACGATCGGGCGCCGATCAAGGTGCTCGAAGTGGGTGCCGGAACCGGCGCGGTGACGCGAACCCTGCTCTCGGCGCTCGGGCCGGGCGATTCGGCCGACATCGTCGAGCTGAATCCGGTCTTCTGCGAGTCCCTTGAGCGGCTCGCGCGGGAGCGACAGTCACGAGTGCCGGGCCTCGACGCTCGCATCCACGCGAATCCGATCGAAGAGGCGGAGCTCCGCGGCCCTTACGACTTCATCGTCTGCGGCCTGCCCTTCAACAACTTCCCGCCCCCGCTCATGAGACGGATCTTCCGCCGGATGCTCTCGCTGCTCGCCGATGGCGGAACCTTGACCTACTTCGAGTACGCCGGCGTGCGGGTGGCTCGATCGGGGGTCAGCACCGCCGACACCCGCAAGCGGCTTCGGCGGATCGAGGCGGTGGGCAAGCTGCTTCACCGTCGCCTCTACGGCCGCCGCACGCTCGTGCTCGGAAACTTCCCGCCGGCGATCGCGATCCAACTGCAGCGGCGAGGCACCCTTCCCGCCAAGTTCGTGGACGCGGCGCTCGAGTCCGACGCCAGTCCCTGCGGGACCGGCCGCAACTAGCCGCCTGCCTCCATCCGGTCGGATCGACCCTCTCGAACATGCCACTCCTCAACGAGCACTACCGGAAGCTCCCCGGGCAGTATCTCTTCCCGGAGATCGAGCGCCGCGTGAACGAACGGCTCGCCGCCGACGCCGACCTCGCCCCGCGGCTCATCCGCGCCGGCATCGGCGACGTCACCGAGCCGCTGCCGCCGGCCTGCGTGCAGGCACTGCACGATGCCGCGGAGGAGATGGCCCGCCGCGAGTCGTTCCGCGGCTACGGCCCGTCAAGCGGACACCTCTTCGTTCGCGAGGCGATCGTGGCCGGCGAGTACGCGGGGCTCGGAATCGAAGCGAGCGAGTTGTTTCTCTCCGACGGCTCGAAGGGCGATGCCGGTCATGCCCTCGAGGTCTTCGCCGCGGGCAATCGGGTCGGCATCGCGGATCCGGTCTACCCGGTCTACGTCGACACCAACGTGCTCGCCGGCCGCACCGGCGGACTCGCTTCGAATGGGCTCTTCGATGGTCTTGCGCCGCTCGCGGCGACGGAGTCCAACGGATTCGTCCCCGATCTTCCGAGCCAACCGCTCGACCTCGTGTACCTCTGCTTCCCCAACAATCCCACCGGCGCCATGATTGATCGAGCCGGCCTCGAGCGGTGGGTGCGGTGGGCACTCGACCACGATGCCGTGATTCTCTACGACGGCGCCTACGCGGACTACGTCTCCGATCCGGATCTGCCGCGAACGATCTACGAGATCCCCGACGCCCGTCGCTGCGCCATGGAGTTCCGCAGCCTCTCCAAGAGCGCCGGCTTCACCGGACTGCGCTGCGGCTGGACCGTCTGTCCACGCGAACTCGAAGGCCGGCTTCCCGACGGAACCCGCACCGCGGTGCATCCGATGTGGTCGCGTCGGTGGGCGACTCGCTCCAACGGGGTGAGTTGGCCGGTGCAGCGGGCGGCGGCCGCCGCCTACTCGGACTCGGGACGCGAGCAGGTTCGATCGCTGATCGATCTGTACCGCGGCAACGCGCGGATTCTCCGCGAAGGATCACTCGCCGCTGGACTGAGGGTGTGGGGCGGAGTGCATGCGCCCTACGTCTGGATCGCCTGTCCGGAAGGACTGACCAGTTGGGGGTTCTTCGATCGGCTGCTCGAGGAGGCTGCGGTGGTGGTGACCCCGGGGTGCGGATTCGGACCCGGCGGCGAAGGCTACGTGCGGATCAGCGGCTTCAACTCCCGCGAGAACGTCGAAGCGATCGTCGAGCGACTCGGGGAACTGCTCGGAACCAGCGCCGCGACCGCTGCCGAGCGTGCGTGCTAGGGCCGCGGTCCGTCCTGCGAGAACACCTCGAACAACTCGACCCACTGGGGAACCGTGATGGTCTCCGCCCGCACGTCGGGCGAGATTCCCGCCGGGAACGATGACGAGCGACCGAGGATCGACCCCAGCTGCTTCCGCCGCTTGGAGAAGACCGACTGCACGAAACGACCAAACGCATCGAGTCGGGCGAAGTCGATCCGCGGCTGCGCTCGCGGTCGCATCGCCACCATGGCGCTGGTCACCTTGGGCGGAGGCCAGAAGCAACCCGGCGGCAAGTCGGCGAGATGCTCCACTTCGAATCGAGACTGCACCACCACGCTCAGCGGGCCGTAGTCGGAAGTCTCTGGCGCGGCCGCGAGCCGATCGGCGACCTCCCGCTGCACCGTGACGAAACACCCGCGGCAGCGAGGATCGCCGGCGAGATTCGCGAGCAGCGGCGAGGCGATCTGGTAGGGAAGATTCGCGACCAGCACGAAGGGGCGACCACGAAGCGCAGCCTCGATCGCGGGCGAGATCGAACGCTTGGCTGCGAGCGCGTCGCCCTCCACGAGTTCGATGCGATCGCCGAATCGATCGCGCACGAGCGCCGCGAGATCGCGGTCGATTTCACTCGCCACGACCTCCGCGCCCGCGGCCAAGAGTTCCTCGGTCAGGGTTCCGGTGCCCGGACCCACTTCGAGCGCCACGTCGCCCGCGGCGACTTCCGCGGCCTCGACCAACCGACGCAGATGCACGGGCTCGATCAGGAAGTTCTGGCCAAAGCGATGACGCGGACGCAGTCCACGCTCGGCCAGCAGCGCCCGGATCTCGCTCAGGCTCTGCACAACCTGCCCCGTTTGCGCCGGTGCGCTCGGATCGATCCGGAACTCACCACGAGTAGTTCACGCGATAGCGGATGACGCTTCGGCCTTCCGGCGGCACGTCCACGGTCCATTGCACCGTCGAGGCGTCGAGCTTGGAGTAGGGCGTGTTCGAGTCTGGGATGGTCCAGTTCCGCCATCGATACAGCCGCTCACGGACCACTACATTCTGCGCCGCGTCCTTCTGGTTTCGGAGCTCGATCTCGATGGTCTCGCTCATGGTCTTGCGCGAGGTGTCCACCGCGAAGTCGACAACCTTGCGCTCACCGACGACATCGAATGCCTCGCCGAGCCGCAGGCGGATGGTCTCGTTGCGCGGGGTGTGGTCGATCATGTCCTCGCCGATGAACTCGAGCGTGCCGTCCTTGGGATCCTGCTTGAAGACCCGCACCTTTCCGGCAGGGAGCGGCATGCCCAGACGGTTCTCGGCCTTGTTCTGGAAGTTCACGAAGACCTGCAGCTTGCCCTCTCCGCTCGGGGCGACGCCGCGCTCGGTCATCGGCTGGCCCCAACCTCCCATGGCGATGGTCGGTGCGTAGAGCAGTTCCTTCTCGACCGTGAACCCCGAGACCGGCGGAAAGAGCGTGAGCTGCTGGGTGCTGTTGGCCGGCAGGTCGGTTCGCCTCGGAAGCGTGTAGAGGTGGTATTCAAAGAAGGCCTGCTCCTCGAATCCTGCCACCGCGCCATCGGCCATCGCCTGCAGGGCCCGTCCCCGCATCATGGGTTGCTGCGGCTGCACTCGTTGGACATCGCCGGCAATCAGTTTCAGGTTCGCGTTCTCGAAGGAGATCCCCGAGAGGTTCATCAGGCTCACCCACGCGGTGAGGTCGCCCGCCGAGTCGTCCGGCGAGAGCACGAGGTTGTAGTCGCTTCGCCAGGTCATGCCGCCGGTCTGGTAGGTCGCGCGGATCCGATGGTCACCCGCCTTGGCGGCCTGAAGGCGCCATACCAGGGCTGGCTTGGTCAGCAGTCCGCCCGGCAGTTCAGGCAGCGAAACCTGCGAACCCTCCATGGGAACCAGTCGCACGCCACTGTCGGTCTGAAGCACCAGTTGCGACTGGTTCGCCGAGAGCAGCGTGCCACGGACGACTTCGTCCTTCTGCGGCCCGGTCCGCATCACCTCGACCTCTCGATCGAGGTAGCGGTCGAGCAACTTCGAAGGACTCACCAGATCGAAACGGAACGACTGCTCGAGCACCGCGGTGGTCGGGTCGGTGAGATCGCTGAATCCCACGCTGGTCGGATCGATGAACGCCGCAACGTCGGTGAAGATCACCTCGCTGGTGCCGGCCGCGAGCGGGATCGTCCGTTCGGTCTTGACGACGC
>JAPOKA010000094.1 GCA_029977865.1 bacterium | reverse complement strand
GCCTCGCGGCCGCTGGCGGGCACGACCTCGGGGACCAGGACGTAGTCGCGGCCGCCCCAACGCACCGGCTTTCGATGCTCGAGGTCGCGGGCGCCGCGTCGGAGTTCGTTGGCCACCAGCAGCGAGCCCACCGCGAACCAGGGAACCGCCGAGATCGGCATCGTCATGGAGCGATGGATGAGGATGAGCGCGATCGACTGCACGACCGTGGCCGACACCGCAAGCACCAGCAGCGCCGCGGCCTGCGGCCACTCGCCGCCGAGCCAGGCGTCGACGCCGAAGGCGGCAGCGATCGCGATGGCCACGGGCAGCAGCGCCGAGCCCGCGGTTCGGAAGGCGTAGCGCCGCAGCCGCGCCGGTGAGCGGCTGCACGACTCGATGAAGATGCGCCGCCATCCACGACGCATGGTGTCGAAGGACGGATACATGCTCACTCCCATCCATCGCTTGGCGGTCGCCACGCCGAGTCGGCCACCTGCGGTCCGCACGAGCCGGGCGAAGGCCAGATCCTCGAGCAGCGCGGTCCGCACCGCGGCGTGCCCACCGATCGCCTCGTAGAGGTCGCGTCGGAAGAGCATGAACTGGCCGTTGGCGAAGACTCGCGGCGCCTCGCTTCGGTTGGCGCGATCGAGCGGAAAGATCCGCATGAGTCCGAAGGCCGCTGCCGGCTGCAGCACCCGCTCGAACCACGAACCGCTGTCGAGTCGTCCCACCAGGCTGAGCAGTCCGCAGCCGCGCTCGACCGCGGTGACCACCGCGGCGCGAGCCAGTTGCGGAGCGAACTTGACGTCGGCGTCACTGAAGAGAAGCCACGCGCCGGTGGCGGCCTGGGCACCTCGCCAGGCCGCGTGGCACTTGCCCGCCCAATCCGTCGGGCAGTGGTCGTTCTCGATCACCCGCACCCGGTCATCGCCGTCGGCGGCCTGCCGCGCGAGCGCCAGGGTGTCGTCGCTGCAGCGGTCGAGCACGAGGATGATCTCGAGATCGGGGTGATCCTGAGCCCGCAGCGCGGCGACGCAGGCGGCGATCACCCGGCGCTCGTTGTGCGCTGGAACGATCACGCTCACGCGGCCGAGACCCGCAGCGCTGCGATCCCCCGCCGCCTCGATTTCAGGCACCTGTGGCATCAGCTTGAGCAGACGCCACCACACCACCGCCCAGTAGGCGATGCCTGCCACGCAGCCCGCCGCCGCGAGCAGGGCCAGCGGAATCGTCCAGGAACTTGGCGGCATCGGCGTCGGGTCCGGCAGAGGCGAAGCGATGAGTGTACCCCTCCCTTCACCTCCTCCGATCTGCGAGACTGCATCGAACCGAACTCGAGCATCGCCATGACCGCCCGCCGCTCCAGAACCCGCCAGGAGGAACCGACGCCGCCCAGTTCGGGCGGCCGCGAGCGGTCGCGGCCGATCCTCGATCGCGACGGCGCTCGCCGGCTCGATGGCATCCTCGCGGAGCGACTTTCCATGCCGAGCCTGCTGCTCATGGAGCGGGCGGCGCTCGGGCTTGCGACCGCGACGCTCGAACGCATCGAGCGGGGGCAACTGCCGCGACCGACCCGCTTGAAGCCGTGCCTGGTGATCTGCGGTCCCGGCAACAACGGGGGCGACGGATACGCCGCCGCACGGCATCTCGCCGCGGCGGGCGTGCCGGTCCGGATCGCCGCCATCGCGCCACCTCGTCCCGACAGCGACGCCGAGGTGATGCACGCAATCGCGCGGCGCTACGCGACGGAGGGCCTTGGACTCGAGTTCGTCGGCGGCGACGCCGACCGCAGCGGCCTCGACGACTGGCCGAGGAAGCCGGCGCTTCTCGTCGATGCGCTCTTCGGGACCGGACTCGATCGCGAGCTCGCCGACGAGCCGCTCGCCTGGGTCGCCGCCGCCAATCGGCTCGCGGTGCCGATCGTCGCGGCCGACCTGCCGTCGGGCCTCGACGCCGACACCGGTCGGCTTCGCGGCGGCGCGATCCTCGCTGCGGTCACCGTGACCTTCGCCGCCATCAAGCCCGCGATGCGGGTGCTTTCGGCGCAGCCCTTCCTCGGCGAAGTGGTCGTCGCCACCATCGGCGAACCGGAGGCGATCCTGCGGGAGTGCTCGCTGCGGCCGCCCGGACGATCGACCGGCGAACCGCAGGAACGAAGTCGTGCTCCCGGCGGAAACCGGAGAGATCGCGGCCTCGACCTATGATCGACCCCTTCCCCGCCCTTGGCGGCGGTCCCGCATGGTCTACGCCTCCCTTCTCTCCAACCGCTACCTGACCACCCGAGTCATCCCGCTGATCGCGGTGCTCGCGGTGGCGTTGAACGTGGCGCTGGTGGTCATCGTGGTCTCGGTGATGACCGGCTTCCTCGACATGCTGCGGAACAGCGGCCGGACCCTGATGGGCGATGTGGTGGTGAGCCACGAGATCGTCGGCATCCCCCACTACCAGCGCTTCCTCGAGATCCTCGCGGAGACCGATGGCGTCACGGCGGCGAGCCCGGTGATCGAGACCTTCGGCCTCGTGCGGATGCCCTACGGCCGCGAGGGCGAGAGCCGCGTCGAGCCGGTGCAGGTCTGGGGCATCGATCCCCGCACCCTCGCCGAAGTGACCGGCTACACCGAGGCCATCTATTGGAAGGCCCCCGATCCCGATCGCCTCGCGGGAATGGCCGAAGACGATCCTCGCCGCGAAGCCGCCTCGGATCGCCTCGACGAGGCCATGTCCCTCAACGACGAGGGAGCCGCACCGGCGATGGTGCTGGGCATCGAGATCTCGCCGTTCAACCGCCGCACCCGCGACGGCAGCTACCGGCCCGAACCGCCGGCGGCCTGGATGCCGCTGCACGACGTGACGCTCTCGCTGGTGCCGGTGAGTTCCGGCGGCCGCATCTCCGAACCGCGGGAGGGCCGCTTCCAGATCGCCAACGAGTTCCAGAGCAAGGTCTATCAGGTCGACAGCCAGCGGGTGATGATCGGTCTCGCAGAAGCGCAACGGCTGCTGCGAATGGCGGAGGGACCGCTCTACGACCCCAACGGCGAACTCGACGAGGACGGTCGCCCCAAGCGGATCGGCACGAGCCCGGCACGGGCGACCACCATCCTCGTTCGCGGCGTCGATGGCATGGCTCCCGCCGAGATCAAGATGCGAGTCGCGACCGCGTACGACCGGTTCCTCGCCGAAGTGCGCGACGATCCCGAAGCGAAGGTCAAGCCGCCCTCCTTCCCCGACATCCAGACCTGGGAGGAGCGGTTGCGCGACCTGATCGCGCCGGTCGAGAAGGAGCGCGACCTCATGAACGTGCTCTTCTCGATCATCTACATCGTGAGCGCCGGCCTGGTGCTCTCGATCTTCTGGGCGATCGTGCACGAGAAGAGCCGCGACATCGGAATCCTCCGCGCCGTCGGGGCCTCGCGGTTGGGCGTCCTCTGGATCTTCCTGCGCTGGGGGCTGGTGCTCGGTGTGATCGGCGCCTTCGTGGGGCTCGGCATCGGCGCGCTGGTGGTCGACAACATCAACGCCATCCACGACGCCATGGGCGACCCGGCACCGGGATGGTCGGTGGCGGTGGCGGCGGCGCTGGCCGCGGCGGCGCTGGCGGCGACCATTGTCGCCGCGGTGCGCGGTTCGCTCATGCATGGGTTGGTGTGGTCGCTGACCACGGTGCTGCTGGGGCTGGTCGCCTTCGGGCTCTCGCGACACGAGGGCGCGGTGATGTGGGACCCGAGCGTCTACTACTTCGATCGCATTCCGAGCCGCGTCGATCTCTGGCGCGCGGGCCTGACCATGATCGGCGCGGTGGTCTTCAGCCTGCTCGGCGCCGCGATCCCCGCCGCCAAGGCCGCCGACGTCGATCCGGTGAGGGCATTGCGCTATGAGTGACGGCTCCCGCACGCCGCCGCTGCTCGAAGCGGTCGAGGTCCGCAAGACCTACCAGCTCGGCGCGACCGAGGTGCCGGTGCTGCACGGCGCGTCCCTCGAGGTGCGCGGCGGCGAGTGGCTTTCGGTGATGGGCTCGAGCGGATCGGGCAAGAGCACCCTGCTGCACATCCTCGGCGGACTCGATCGCGCCGACCGCGGCCGCGGCGAGGTGCGCTTCGAAGGGGCCTCGATCGCCCGCTTCGGCAATCGCGATCTCGATCGCTATCGAAATCGCACCGTCGGATTCGTCTTCCAGTTCTATCACCTGCTGCCGGAGCTTTCGGTGCTCGAGAACGCGATGCTGCCGGGGCTGGTAGGACGCGTTCCCTTCGCCTGGCGGCAGGAGCGTTCGGCCCTGATGTCACAGGCCTCGGACCTGCTCGAGCGCTTCGGCCTCGCCCATCGGCTTCGGCACCGGCCCCGCGAGCTCTCCGGCGGCGAGCGGCAGCGAGTGGCGATCGCCCGAGCCCTGATGAACCGCCCCCGGGTGCTCCTGGCCGACGAGCCCACCGGCAACCTCGACAGCCGCACCGGCGGAGAGATCCTCGACCTGCTGGCCGAGGAGCACCGCCGGGGACTCGGAATCGTGATGGTCACGCACGACGCCTCCATCGCCGAGCGGGCCGATCGCACCTTGTGGCTCCGCGACGGACGGGTGGTCGAGGACTCCTGAGGAATTCGCTCGCCTCGCGGGGAGTCGAGGAACCGGATACCCTTCGCCCGCCGATGCCGACTCGGCTCTGGAGTCCCGATCCCGCCCGGTTCGGAACTCCGAGATGCGATCCCTGCCGACCCCAGAACCGCGAAAGGAGCGCCCGTGAATCAGCAAGCCGGCCACGCCGTCGACGATCTCGTCCGGGGACGCGTCGCCTGGGTCCGGGACGGCCGCATCGGCCTTCGGATCGACGGAAGCGACTACGAACTGCACCTGGTCCTTCATGGCGATGCCGCGCAGATTCCCGCGGAGGGCAAGCGGGTCCGCGGGGTGATCCACGGCCAGGCCCTCAAGCTGAACCTCGCCCATGCCGGCGGGCAGTTCATCGAGCCGGTGCTCGGCCATCCGCGCATCGTCAATGGCGTGGTGATCGCCACCGATCCGGCGCAGAACCGGCTCCTCGCCCAGGTGGTGGTTCCGATGTGGGTCGATGTGGCCGAGGGGCAAACCGCCCGCGACTTCTCGACCGGACAGCTGGTCAACTTCTACTTCGCCAGCGGCGTGTCCTTCACCCCCATCGCGGACTGACTTCGCGACGATCGATCCGAAGCGATGGCGATTTGGCGCCGGAGGCGCCCCGCGTTCGAGGTCACCCGGTCCTGCGCGGCAGGGCGGCGGCGAGCGCCGGGCTCCCGGCGACCCGTCGATCACCGTTAGCATGGCCGTTTCCCCCCCATAGGTCGGAGGAAGCGGCATGGCAGGAAAGCGTTCTCGTTCACAGTCTCGTGCGAAGCGACCGGACTCTGCATCGAAGGTCGCCGCCGGCACCCCGATTCGCGTCGGCATCATCGGCACCAAGTTCATGGGCCGTGCCCACTCGACCGGGTGGAACGGCGCCAACCGCTTCTTCGACCTGCCGCGTTCGATCGAGCTCGCGACCGCGGCGGGACGCGACCCACGAGAGACCGCGGCCTTCGCGAAGCGCTGGGGCTGGACCCGCGGCACCACCGACTGGATGAGCATGCTCGAGGGCGACGAAGTCGACCTCGTCGACGTCGCGACGCCCAACAACCTGCATGCGGAGATGTCGATCGCGGCCCTCGAAGCCGGCAAGCACGTCGCCTGCGAGAAGCCGCTCGCGGCGACCCTCGACCAGGCCCGCGCGATGCGGGACGCCGCGAAGAAGGCCGCTCGCCGAGGCCTCCGCACCTACGTCTGGTTCAACTACCGCCGCTGCCCGGCGGTGGCGCTCGCGCACCAGCTGGTGAAGGAGGGCCGGCTCGGCCGCATCTTCCACGTGCGTGCGAGCTACCTGCAGGACTGGGGCCGCGCCGGCACGCCGCTCCTGTGGCGCTTCGACTCGAAGGTCGCGGGTTCGGGCGCCCACGGCGATCTCAACGCCCACATCATCGACATGGCCCGCTTCGTCACCGGCGAGGAGTTCAACGAGGTCTCCGGGGCGATCGAGAAGACCTTCGTCGCCGACCGCGAGATTCCCGGTGGCGGTGGCGGCGCGATCTCGGGCAAGGGCGGACGCAAGTCCGCGAAGCGCGGCCGCAGCACCGTCGACGACTGCGTGCTCTTTCTCGCACGGTTCTCCGGCGGCGCCGTCGGCACCTTCGAGTCGACCCGCCTTGCGACCGGCAACCAGAATCGAAATCAGATCGAGGTGAACGGCGAGAAGGGCTCGATCCGCTTCGACTTCGAGCGCATGAACGAACTGCTCTGGTGGGACGACACGCTCCCCTCGAAGCTCCGCGGCTGGAGCCGCATCATGTGCACCAACGGCGGCGACCATCCCTACGCCGGGGCGTACTGGCCGCCGGCGCATCTCATCGGCTACGAACACGGCTTCGTCAGCGAGTGCGCCGACATCGCGCTCGACCTCGCCGATCGCGCGCCGGTGGCGCCGATTCCCGACTTCGCAGACGCCTTCGAGACCCAGAGGGTGCTCGAGGCTGCGATCCGCTCCGCCCGCGAACGGCGACCGGTGAAGTTGAAGGAAGTCACCTGACGCCAGCGGCCGTCGGGCCGCGTCTTCCAGCCCTTGAACCCCTCGGCGGGTGATCCCTAGGATCGACGCTTCGGCCCCGATCCAGCCTTCTCGACTTCGATGAACTCCGCTCCCGCATCCGACATCGCCGATCGCGCCGCCGCCAGCGCCGGCCGCGCGCTCGAGGCCCTCCGCAGCCTGCAGCGCGACGACGGGCACTGGTGCGCGGAACTCGAAGGCGACTCGATCCTGCAGAGCGAGTACCTCCTGATGAAGTGGATCCTCCGTCAGGAGGACCAGCCGCTCGCCGATGGCCGGGGGCCCGAGGCGCTTCGCCGGATCGTCGATCAGCTGCGGCACCAGCAGCGCGAGGACGGCGGCTGGGGCCAGTACCCCGGCTCCTCGATCGACGTGAGCGCCACCGTCAAGGGCTACTTCGTCCTGAAGCTCTTCGGCGACGCGCCCGAGGCCCCGCACATGCGGCGGGCCCGCGAGCGCATCCACGAACTCGGCGGCGCCGAGCGCATCAACACCTACAGCCGGTTCTTTCTCGCGTGCCTCGGGCAGGTGTCGTGGAAGGCGATGCCGGAGATCCCGCCGGAGATCGTGCTGCTGCCTCGATGGTGCTACTTCCATCTCGACAAGGTCGCGGCGTGGACGCGCACCATGATCGTGCCGCTCGCGGTGACGAGCGCCCTGCGGCCGGTGCGCGAGCTTCCCAAGCACCTCCACATCGACGAGCTCTATCTCGACGCGAAAGCGCGGCACCGCCTCCCCATGAAGGCGGACTCGCCAGCGTTCTGGCGGGGCTTCTTCAAGGTGGTCGACGTCCTCCTCAAATGCGGCCGCGCCCTCGGCGGCAGCCCGTGGCGGAAGCGATCGGTCGAGCGCTGCGTCGCGTGGATCGAGACCCGCGCTGGTCAGGACGCGCCCGCCCCGACCTCGGGCCTCGGCGCGATCTTCCCGCCGATGGTCTATTGGCAGATCGTCATGCACGCCCTCGGTCGGCCGCGGACTGATCCGATGGTGCAGCGCGCCGAGCGCGAACTCGACGAGTTCATGATCGAGGACGAGGCGAGCGGGCGCATCCGCCTGCAGCCGTGCTTCTCACCGGTCTGGGACACCGGCATCGCCCTCTACGCCATCGCCGACTGCGGGCTCGACGAGTCGGACGCCTCGGCGGGGCAGGCCGCGGCGTGGCTGCGTTCGAAGGAGTGCGCCTTCCGCGGCGACTGGATCCGCAACGTGCCCGGCGGGCCCCGCGGCAGCGGGTGGTTCTTCGAGTACGACAACGCGTGGTACCCCGACGTCGACGACACCGCGATGGTGGCGATGGCACTCGAGCGCACCGGCGGCGAGGCGAACTCCGCCGCAGGCCGCCGCGGCGTCGAGTGGATCCTCTCGATGCAGAACGAGGACGGCGGCTGGGCGGCGTTCGACCGCACGCAGCACCGCGCGATCCTCGAGTACGTCCCCTTCGCAGATCACAACGCGATGCAGGATCCCTCCTGCCCCGACATCACCGGCCGCGTGCTCGAGTGCCTTTCGTGGCACGGCCTCGATCGAAGCAATCCCTCGATCGAACGCGCCATCCGCTACATCAAGGGTCACCAGCGCCCCGACGGCTGGTTCTTCGGCCGTTGGGGCGTCAACGGGATCTACGGCACCTGGCAGGCGGTGATCGGGCCGATTCGCTGCGGCGAACCGCGCACGAGCGCGTGGATCCAACGGGCCGGCGCGTGGATCAAGTCGATCCAGAAGCACGATGGGTCCTTCGGCGAGACCGCGAACTCCTACGAGGACGAGTCGCTTGTCGGCACCGGCCCCTCGACCGCGTCGCAGACCGCGTGGGCGGCGATGATCCTGCAGGAGGTCTACGACGCCGACGATCCCGACCTCGCTCGCGCGATCGCCTGGCTCTGCGCGGCGCAGCTCGATGAGGCCGCCGCGGCCGATTCGTCACGCAATCCCGACGGCGACCCGGCGGGATCGTGGTGCGAGACCGAGTTCACCGGCACCGGCTTTCCGAAGGTCTTCTACCTTCGGTACCACCTCTACCGCCTCTACTTCCCGCTGATGGCGCTCGGGCGCTTCGCGACGGCGCGAGGCGCGACCATCCGCGCGAGCTCGGCCACTCTGGCCCTCACCCGCCCGTGAGCGGGTGACTGCCTTCGACGAACTCGGGTCGTGAATCCTTCGGCGACGGGCCGCCACGGGAGTACCCTCGATCGCACGCGTTCTGGCGGCCGTCGATCATGCGCTCGTCGCGACCGACGGTCGGATTGCTCGCTCGTCTATTGAGGGGGCGACGTCCCGCTCCGACCACCGGTCCGGGGTCGGCAGTCGCCCGAACTGTCATCGATGACACGCCGGAGGCCGTCGGTGCCTGATTCCGCTCGCAATCGGCCGAATACTCCCCACAATCTGTTTGATCACATGGCCCCGACCGCTAGATTCGTGGAGCGCAGTCGCCCTCGGGGCGAGGTCGAGCCGGTTCGACTCCTCCCCTCGGTGCTCGGTTCGTCGTCAAGGTTCTTGGAGAGACCCGATGCTTTCTCGTCGTCATGCCGCCGCCTTGAGTTCGATCCTGCTCCCCTTCGCCGTCGTCGGGTCACTGGCCCACCGACCGAGGAGGCGAGCCGTCGGATGCGAGTCGGGCCGCAGGTCCCGGCCACGTCGGGCGATGAACCGGCCAGCGCAGAACTTCGCCTCGGCGCTGCTGACCGCAGCGTGCATCGGCCTTTTCGCGCCCGCCGCGACAGCGCAGTACACCTTTACCAACTACACCACGACGAACGGGCTCGGGAGCAACGCCGTGTTCGGCGTCTACGCGCAATGCGACACTATCTACGCGGCG
>JAPOKA010000093.1 GCA_029977865.1 bacterium | reverse complement strand
CTTGCTCGATCGCCGCGGCGGCGGGGTGGTGCTGCTCGACTCGACAGGAACGGTGCGACGCCGGGTCGCGGGCAGTGACGTGCCCGGAGGCTGGGGTGATCCGGTCGATCTGGCGGTGGCGGGCGACGGCCGCATGTTCATCGCCGATCGCGACCGCCATCGCATCGTGGTGCTCGCAGCGGACGGGTCGTTCATTCGAGTCTTCGGCGATCGCGGTCCCTTCCCGGGGCTCTTCTGCGAACCGATGTCGGTGAAAGTCGTCGGGGAGCGGCTCTTCGTGGCGGATCGCCTCAATCACCGCATCGCGATCTTCACCCTCGACGGCGAACCGGCGGGTCAGTGGGGCATGCATGCGGTGACCCCGCGACAGGGTGAGGGACGCATCCACTATCCCGTCGATGTCGCGGTCGCCCCCGACGCCTCGCGGGCGGTCGTGGTGGAGCCGTTTGAACGACGGTTGCAGTGGTTCGAGGCCGACGCATCCGCAGCGCCGAGCGAAGCGTCGGCCGAGTTGCCCTCGCTCGACGGCGTGCTCAGCCACTTCGGTCCCGGCATCGGCGCCGATCGTGATCTGGTCGCGCTCTGGGAGCCCGAGACCGGATCGATCATCGTCTTCGACTGGCGGGGCGAACTTCCGATCCATGTGGCCACGTTTGGCGGCGCCGGCACGGCGCCGGATCGCTTCGGGCGGGTGGTGTCGATCGCGGTCGACGCAGAGACGCAGCGCATCGCGGTCGGCGACCTCGCCAATCGCCGCCTCGCCTTTGCGACGCTCGACCGGGATCGGGAGACGCGGCTTCGGTTCGACCCCTTCATGGGCCGGGCGGCGGGAACCCTCGCCTTGGAGCGGATTCGCGAACAGGCTGAATCGCTGCGAAGCCACGCGGGCATGCGGCCGATCGATCCGGTCGGGCTTGCATGGCTCCCGGGAGGTTCGCTCGCGGTGCTCGATGCCGCCAACGGATGCATCGAAGTCCTCGCGCCGCCGCCGGCAAGTCGGCCGGGGATCGCGCCGCTTCCCACCGAGGTGGTCTCGGTCTGGGGTTCGGGAACCGGAGGCGAGGCGAGTTTCACGCGACCGCGGGCGATGTCGCTCTCGCCCAGCCGGGACGCCTTGGCGGTGCTCGATCGCGACGGGACGCGGATCGAGATCCTCGGCCTCGACGGCGTGGGTCGTCCGGACGAGTCGTTCGATCTCCCGGAGGGGGTCCGGGCCTCGGGTCTGGTTTGGACTCGCGAAGGACTTGCGATCAGCGAGCGTGAGGGCGATCGCGTGCGACTCCTCGACCGAAGTGCCGCGGAATCCACCCGCTGGGCCGCGGGAGGCCGCGGAGGAGATGACGGCCTTCTCTGGCTTCCCTCGGGATTGGCCTCTCGGGAGGACGGCACCGTACTCGTGGTCGATCAGGGCAACCACCGCGTTCAGGGCTACGCAGCCACGGATGGAGCGTGGAGGGTCGTCTTCAGTCTCGGTCGCGCCTCGACGCGGCCGCGGGTGGGAGCGACGCGGTGATCGTGACTCGACGAGCCGAGGAGCGTCCCGCGTGGTCCTTGGGCTGCGCCTTGGTGTTGGCATCCGCGCTCGCAACCGCATGCGACGAAACACAGCCTCCGCCGCCCGAGCCGCGGGCAATGGCTCCGACGCAGCCCGCGAGCGGCGAGTCGCCGGTCGAGCCGTCGCCGGCGATCACGATGGAGGGCTTCAGCGCGGGCGGCACCTATGAGGTGCGTTGGCAGAGCGGCCCGGAGGGAATCCTGCCACTCGAGCCTTTCGTGCTCGAGGTGGAGGTCCGGACCGCCGATGGCAGGCCGCTCGCCGCCGACGCGGTGGTCACCGCCGATGCTGCCATGCCTCACCACGGCCACGGCATGAACTTCGTGCCGCGGGTGACGCCGCTCGGCGATGGCCGCTACCGCGTCGAAGGCATGCTCTTCCACATGCGCGGACGGTGGGAGTTGTTCGTCGACGTCGAACGCGACGGGGTGCTGGAGCGGGCGCAGTGGACGCTCGAGGTCGAGTGAAGTTCAGCGACGCGACCGCTCGCCTTCGGCCGTGCGGGCTTGCCGGCGTGCTGCTCGTGGCCGCATCGTGCGGAGAGCGAGCCGCGCCGCCGGTCGAGACCGCCGCGAATTCGAGCACCGACGATCTCGCCGCAGACCTGGGCCTTTCGCCGATCGAGCTGCGTCGCATTCTCGCCTTGGGTCCGCTCGGACCGCCGCCGCCTGATCCCACCAACCGCGTCGCGGACGACGAGGACGCCGCGGCGCTGGGCCACAGGCTCTTCTTCGATGAGAGGCTCTCCAGGGATGGTTCGGTTTCCTGTGCCACCTGCCACGATCCCGGCCGGGCCTTCACCGATGGCCGCGCGGTGTCGATGGGGCTCGGCGAAGGCTCGCGGAATGCGCCGACGGTGCTCGACGCCGCGCAGCAGCGCTGGCTCACCTGGGACGGTCGCGCCGACTCGCTGTGGGCGCAGGCTCTGCAACCGATGGAGCGGCGGATCGAGATGGGGGGAGACCGCACCGCGATCGTCCGCCTGGTGTTGACTGATCCGCAACTTCGCGCCGAGTACGAGTCGGTCTTCGGTGCCGCGCCCGATCTTGATTGGTTGAATGGGCTTCCCGAAGCGGCGCGGCCGGTCGAGGTCGAGCCCGGGCAGCCCGCCGCGGTGGCGTGGGATGCGCTCTCCGAGGCCGACCGTACCTCGATCAACGACTGCTTTGCGAATCTCGGCAAGGCGCTCGCGGCCTACCAGCGGCGGCTTCAGGGTGGCGAGACGAACCTCGATCGCTTCGTGCGCGGCTTGCGAAACGGCGACGAGGAACTCCTCGGCTCGCTCTCGCCCGAGGCGATCGCGGGCCTGAGGCTCTTCGTGGGCCGGGGCGGCTGCATCCAGTGCCACGAGGGTCCGATGCTCTCCGACGGCGAGTTTCACCTTGTGGGGGCGCCGACGCCCGGAGGCGGCATGCCCACGGACCCGGGACGGTTCCTCGGCGCCTCGATCGTCAAGGCCGATGGCTTCAACGCGGCAAGCCGACACAGCGACGAGCCCGAAGGCGGCGCGGCTTTGCGGGTCTCGACGCTTGCGGTCAGCCCGGAGACCTGGGGCGCGTTCCGCACGCCGAGTCTTCGTCATGTCGGCCGCACCGCGCCGTACATGCACGCTGGACAGTTGCCCGACCTCGAGTCGGTGATTCGCTTCTACTCGACCCTCGAAGGCGCGGTCCAACTCGACCACCACCGCGAGCAGGTCCTCGTCCCGCTCGAGCTTTCCGAGCAGGAGTCCCGCGAGTTGCTGGCATTTCTGAAATCGCTGGAAGGCGCAGGCCCGGGCGAAGGGTGGGGCCAAGCGCCGGCCCAGCGATAACCCTCCGATCATGCGACCAAGCCGGGTTGGGATTGTGCCTGCTTCTGCGGTCGGCAGTGGTCGGCTGCAGATCTGGAATTAGACTTCACTCATGCCGGGGTGGCTCGATGTTCCGACGGGCGAGAACCTCGACGCAGGTTCTTCCGTCTTCCCGGATCGACGCAGGAACCGAGTGGGTTTCGCGATCGAACCTCACGGATTCCCGGAACCCCCGACTGCCGACTTCGGCACTCCCCTCGCACCGTTGGAGCAAGACCCGATGCACCGACCGACCGCGTCCGCCGCTCGAGGCACCACGAGCCGTGCCACCACCTCCCGAATCCTGCTCGTCGCCGGCCTTGCAGTGACCGCTTCGATGGCGGTCGCGCACGAGGACGATCCCAAGGCCAAGGGCATCGAGCCCCCGGTGGTCGCCGAGCCGTTTCGCCTCGACGAAGGTGGCGTGGCGGGCTCGCCGTTCGGCACCAACAACATGACGGTCATGAGCTGGCTGCCGCTCGCGGAGTTCTCGGGCGGTGCCAGTGCGGGCAACGACTGCTGGGGCTACACCAGTCCCTCCGGCCGCGAGTACGCCTTCATCGGCATGAGCAACGGCACCGGCTTCGCCGAGGTCACCGAGCCGGGCAACGCCCAGGTGATCGGGTTCATCTCCGGACCCTCCAGCACCTGGCGCGACATGAAGACCTTCAACGACTACCTCTACATCGTTTCGGAGGGCGGTGGCGGCATCCAGGTCGTGAGTCTTGCGCAGATCGATTCCGGCGTGGTCACGCTCGTCGGTTCGCAGACCGCCGGTGGCACCGCCAACTCCCACAATGTGGCGATCGACACCACCAGCGGGTTCCTCTATCGCTGCGGTGGCGGAAGCAACGGCCTCCGCATCTACGACCTCAACGTCAATCCGATCTCGCCCCCGCAGGTGGGGACCTGGAGCGACAAGTACGTCCACGACGCCCAGATCGTGACCTACACCTCCGGTCCCTTCGCCGGCCGCCAGATCGCCTTCACCTTCGGCGGCTACAACGGCGGCGGCACCCAGACCGGGGTCGACATCCTCGACGTCACCAACAAGTCGGCGATCGTCCCGATCGCCAACGTGCAGTACCCGCAGGCTGCCTACTGCCACCAGGGCTGGATCTCCGAGGACTCCACCACCCTCTACGCCCTCGACGAACAGGACGAGATCAACTACGGCCTGACGTCGAGAATCCACATCATCGATATCAGCGATCTCGAGCACCCGGTCTATCTCGGGCCGGTGACCAACGGCAACCCGGCCACCACCCACAATTGCTACGTGCGTGGCAACCGGCTCTTCATGTCCTCCTATCGAGCCGGCGTCAAGGTCTTCGACATCACTGTCCCGACCCAGCCGAGCGAGATCGCCATGATGGACACTTATCCGGCATCCGATGCAGTCGGCTACAACGGCTGCTGGAGCGTCTTCCCGCTGTATCCCTCGGGAACGGTCATCGCCAGCGACATGCAGTCAGGGCTGGTGGTGGGGCGGCTGGTGCCGCGGCCGGCGGAGTGGGCATTCCCGCAGGGTCTGCCCGAACTGATCGATCCAGCGGGCGAGGCGCTCGAGGTCGAGATCGTCGCCGGTGAAGGCTTCGAGATCGATCCGTCCACCGCTCGGATGCTGCTGACCCGACCTGGCACCGGCACCGTCTCGCTGCCGATGCAGTCGCAGGGCGGAGACCTTTTCACCGCGACCTTCCCCGCCACCGAGTGCGGAACCCCGATGACCTACCGGTTCACCGTCCAGGCGGTCTCGGGCGAGGTCTCCAACGCGCCGGCGCAGGGCGTGGTCTCGGCGGTGGCGGCGGTCGACTCGATCGTCGAAATCGACACCCTTGAAGTCGAGTCCGGCTGGACCGCGGGCGTCGCCAGCGACACCGCAACCAGCGGCATCTGGGAGCGGGTCATTCCGGTGGGCACCGTTGCCCAGCCGGGCGAGGACCACACGATGGGCGGCGTGTTCTGCTTCATCACCGGCCAGCATGTCGAGGGGCAGAACGTCGGATTCAACGATGTCGATGGTGGGATCACCACGCTTCTGAGCCCGGTGCTCTCGGCCGAGGGCCTCTTCGAGCCCCGCATCGAGTACGCCCGCTGGTACTCCAACAACGCCGGCGCCGCTCCCAACGAAGACTCGATGCCGATCGACATCTCCAACGACGGCGGCGTCACCTGGGTGCAGCTGGAGCTCGTCAACGAGAGTCCTGGTGTCTGGGTCGACAAGAGTTTCCGCATCGCCGACTTCCTGACGCCGACCGACCTGATGCGAGTGCGTTTTGTCGCCCGCGATCTGGCCTCCGGCTCGCTGGTCGAAGCGGGCGTCGACGACGTCGCGATCGTCGGTCTCGACTGCGGCGAGACCAACCCCTGCCAGGGCGACCTCAATGCCGACGGCATCGTCAATGGCGCCGACCTTGGCTTGCTCCTGATCGACTGGAACGTCAAGGGGCCCTCCGCGGCCGACCTCGATGGCAATCTGATCGTGAACGGCGCCGATCTCGGTCTGCTGCTGGTCGCTTGGGGACCCTGCAACTGAGCGGTCGCGACCCGTCGCGTGCGAACAAGTCGCCAATCCCCTCGCGAGGTTCTTTCCTCGTGGGGGGATTGGCGTTAGCGTGAGAGTCTCACCGGCCGCACCGGCGGCCTCGACCCGCAAGCGAACCCCGATCCGCCGATGATTTCTCGACCGCTTCGCACCCTCACCTCGACCGTGCTCCTCGTTCCCGGCCTTCTCGTGCTGGCGGCTGCCGACGACGCCCCACCGGCGGCGACGCCCGTGCCGGCGGTGGTGAAGGTCCCCGGTTCGACCTTCGACCTCGAACTGCTTCCGGTGCCCGGTGCAGACGGCAAGCCTGCGTTTCATCTTTCCCGTACCGAGATCCCGTGGGACCTCTACGACGTCTTCGTCTTCGAGACCGACAAGGAAGTGGGACTTTCCAATCCCGAGGCGGACGCGGTGACGCGACCGAGCAAGCCCTACGTGGCGGCCGATCGCGGCTACGGCCACAACGGCTATCCGGCGATCTCGATCTCCTACCGCGGTGCGACGTACTTCTGCGAGTGGCTCAGCGCCAAGACCGGCAAGAAGTTCCGCCTGCCGACGGTGGCCGAGTGGAAGCAGACCTGCGCCGCCGCCAAGATCCCCGCCGAGGCCATCGAGGAGTTCGCGTGGGTCGAGGACAACGCCGAAGGAACCACGCATCCGCTCGGCACTCGAAAGCCAGACGCCCTGGGCTTTTCGGACCTCTTCGGGAACGTGGCCGAGTGGTGCTCGACCGAGGACCGAAAGGGCGCGGTGGTGGGGGGCAGCTTCGAGACTGACGACGAGGAGGTCGGCCCCTCCCGGGTTCTGCCCTACACCAAGGACTGGAACAAGTCGGATCCGCAGTTCCCCAAGAGCGTGTGGTGGCTCTGCGACGGGGGCTTCATCGGATTCCGCGTACTCTGCGAGAACCCCTGACCGCCGCGGGCGTCAGGACCGCTTCGGATTGCATTTCTCACCCATCGAACCCCGCCTTCGAGACGCGCCATGAGCCACGATCTGCCGACCTCCTCCAACCTCTCCTCCGAGCCCACCGTCAACGGCGTCGACCGACGCCGCTTCGTCCAGACCGCGGCCGCCCTCTCTGCGCTGCCTCTGGTCGCCCCGGTGTGGGGAAGCGTGCGTGCCGACGACCAGATCAAGGTCGGACTGCTCGGCTGCGGTGGTCGCGGCACCGGCGCAGCCGCCAACGCGCTCAACGCCGATCCGGGCGTGGTCATCTGGGCGATGGGCGACCTCTTCCCGGATCGGATCGAGCGGGCCATCACCCAGCTCGAGGAGAACAGCGACCCCGACCGCGTGCTGGTCGAGGACGGCCGCAAGTTCACCGGCTTCGACGCCATCGACAAGCTGCTCGCAAGCGACATCGACGTGGTGATCCTCGCCACGCCGCCGGGCTTCCGACCGGTGCAGCTTGAGAAGGCGGTCGCCGCCAACAAGCACATCTTCACCGAGAAGCCGATGGCCACCGACGTGCCGGGTGCCCGTCAGGCGATGGCCGCCGCGAAGGCCGCGAAGGAGAAGGGCCTCTCGCTCGTCTCCGGATTCTGCTGGCGCTACAGCTCGCCGGAGCGAGCGGTCTACGGCCGCATCCTCGACGGCGACATCGGTCGCGTGCAGGCGGCGCACTCGACCTACCACAGCGGTCCGCTCGGCGTGCAGCCGCGGCAGCCCGACTGGAGCGACATGGAGTTCGAGCTCAAGAACTGGTGGCACTTCTGCTGGCTCGCCGGCGACATCATCGTCGAGCAAGCCTGCCACAGCGTCGACAAGCTCAACTGGGTCAAGAACAACGAGCCGCCGGTCAAGTGCGTCGCCCTCGGCGGTCGCGGCAATCGCTCGGGTCCGGAGCGCGGCAACGTCTTCGACCACTTCACCGCGATCTACGAGTACGCCGACGGCACTCGCTCGATCCTGACCTGCCGCCAGCAGGCCAATTGCGCCAACGACAACACCGACTGGGTCGCGGGCGAGAAGGGCCTGGCCTTCATCAACGGCTGGGCGCCCCGCACCACCCGCATCGAGCCGAGCAACGGTTCGGCGAAGTGGTCCTACACCGGACCCACCCCCAACATGTACGACGTCGAGCATGCCGAGCTCTTCAAGTCGATCCGCGACGGCAAGCCGCTCAACGACGGCGACTTCATGGTGCAGAGCACCCTGATGTCGATCATGGGCCGCGATGCCGCCTACACCGGACAGCAGCTGACCTGGGACGAACTGCTCAAGTCCGACCAGGTCCTGGTGCCCACCACCCTCGAGTGGGGGCCGCTGCCCGAGCCGGTGATCCCGGTGCCGGGACGGACCCGCTTCGCCTGATCCTCCGACCACGACGTCCAATCAGGACCCTCGAGGCCGGAGCGATCGCGCTCCGGCCTCCTTTGCTTTCGCAGGAGCCCACCGTGAACGATCGCCCCCACGCTTCCGAGGTCCCGCTCGATCGCCGACTCTTCGTTGCCGGTGCCGCCGCAGGTGCGGTGCCGCTGTTGATGCCTTCACTGGCTCGGGCGGCAAGCCGCCGCGAAGAGACCCTCACCGTCGGCCTCATCGGCTGTGGCGGCCGCGGCACCGGCGCCGCTCGCGACGCCCTCGAGGCTTCTGCGGACGTCCGCATCGTGGCGTTGGGCGATCTCTTCCCCGACCGCCTCGCCAGTTCGCGCAGCAACCTCGAGCAGTTCGATTCGAGCCGCGCCACCGTCGCCGATGCCAACTGCTTCACCGGCTTCGACGCCTATCGGGGCGTGCTCGGGACCGACTGCGATCTGGTGATTCTCGCGACGCCTCCGGGCTTCCGTCCGATCCACTTCGCCGCCGCGATCGAGGCGGGCAAGAACGTCTTCACCGAGAAGCCGGTGGCGGTCGACGGCACCGGCATCCGCCGCTTCATCGCCGCCGCCGAGGAGGCCGACCGCAAGAAGCTCTGCGTGGTCGCGGGCACCCAGCGTCGGCACGAGAACAACTATCTCGCGGCGATGGCGAAGATCCACGGCGGCGCCATCGGCGATCCCGTCGCGGGCCGTTGCTACTGGAACATGGGTGGACTCTGGAATGTGGCGCCCGAGGCCTCGCGCAGCGAGATGGAGAACCAGATCCGCAACTGGCTCTACTTCCCGTGGCTCTCCGGCGACCACATCGTCGAGCAGCACATCCACAACCTCGACGTCATCAACTGGGCCTTCGACGCCCACCCCGAGCGCGTGCTTGGCGTGGGTGGACGGCAGGCTCGCACCGGTCCCGACTACGGCGTGATCTACGACCACTTCGGTCTCGAGTACGGCTACCCGCAGGGACGCTGGGCGCTTTCGATGTGCCGGCAGCAGAACGGCACCCCCGGCAAGGTCGAGGAGATGGTGACCGGCACGCAGGGCCAGATGCTCATGCGGCCGGGATTCGCCCGCATCGAGAACGGCGAGGCGTGGCGCTACACCGGACCCAACAACAATCCCTACGTCACCGAGCACGTCGACCTGCAGCGGGCGATCCG
>JAPOKA010000092.1 GCA_029977865.1 bacterium | reverse complement strand
GCTTATCACCGGCGGTTCCTTTAGAGTACCCAACCAAATGCTGGCAACTAAAGGCGAGGGTTGCGCTCGTTGCGGGACTTAACCCAACATCTCACGACACGAGCTGACGACAGCCATGCAGCACCTGTCACTCATCCAGCCGAACTGAAGGAAATCATCTCTGAAATCCGCGATGAGGATGTCAAACGCTGGTAAGGTTCTGCGCGTTGCTTCGAATTAAACCACATGCTCCACCGCTTGTGCAGGCCCCCGTCAATTCCTTTGAGTTTTAATCTTGCGACCGTACTCCCCAGGCGGATAACTTAATGCGTTAGCTGCGCCACCGAAACACCATGTGCCCCGGCAGCTAGTTATCATCGTTTACGGCGTGGACTACCAGGGTATCTAATCCTGTTCGCTCCCCACGCTTTCGTACCTCAGCGTCAGGACGAGCCCAGTGGCCTGACTTCTCCGTTGGCGTTCCGATAGATATCTACGCATTTCACCGCTCCACCTATCGTTCCGACCACCTCTACTTGCCTCAAGACATGCAGTTCACCGAGCAATTCCCCGGTTGAGCCGGGGGCTTTCACAAGATGCTTGCATGTCCGCCTACGCACGCTTTAAGCCCAGTGATTCCGATTAACGCTCGAGCCCTCTGTATTACCGCGGCTGCTGGCACAGAGTTAGCCGGCCCTTCCTTTGGGTCTGGTCATTGAGTTCCTAGACCCTGACAGCAGTTTACACCCCGAGGGGCTTCATCCTGCACGCGGCATTGCCCCGTCACGCTTTCGCGCATTGCGGAAGATTCGTTACTGCAGCCTCCCGTAGGAGTCCGGGCAGTGTCTCAGTCCCGATGCGGCGGGTCGTGCTCTCACACCCGCTACCCGTCTTCGGCTTGGTGAGCCATTACCTCACCAACAACCTGATAGGTCATTCCCCGCTCCCAAGGCAGCAAGCCTTTGATCCTTGCGGACCACATCGGGTATTACACCGGGTTTCCCCGGGCTATCCCCGACCTTGGGGTACGTAGGAATGTGTTCCTCGCCCTTTCGCCACGCTACTCGGGAGCAAGCTCCCTTTGGCGTTCGACTTGCATGTTTTAGCCATGCCGCCAGCGTTCAATCTGAGCCAGGATCAAACTCTTCAGTTGAATTCGTCGCACCCGGCCACAAGGACCGGGTTGGCGTCAAATGGAGTTTGCCTGGATGACCGGTGGAGTCCACCGGCCGGTCGCGACAGGTCCCGAGAGACCCATCGGCAGCAGGTCGGCTTTTCCTGCTGCTGTGTTTGGAACACCCATGCCTGCGACGAACGACCCGACGCAAGATGGATCTCGGAATTCAATCTTTTGGGCATCACAAGGATGTTCCGAAGGTGGCTGCTGTGACGGCCACCCTCTAGTTTCCGTCTCCGGATTCGGCTGTGAAACCGAACCGGGACGGCACATCCTCGCGGCAATCCCGACTGTTCACTTGTCAAGGTCAGGCTCGCGTTGCTGAGACAGCGACACCCGGGACATCCATCGATGCCCGAGTCACGAGCGGGGCAGATCATAGAGATGCCCGATCGCCTGTCAACCCCCAAGAACGACTTTCGGCAGGTTGATTTTTCTTCGGCCAGATCGGGGGGTCACGGCGACAACCACGGCGAGGGTCCGAGCTGCCTCGAGGGGCCGCAGGAGTCGACCTGCCTCACGCATGGTCGCACCCGAAGTCAGGATGTCGTCGACGACGAGAATGGTCCTTCCCGCGGCAGCCCCAAGGTCGAACGGGCGGGGAGTCATTCGCCGTCGCTGGCGGCCCGCCCGCGTTCGGCCGGAGCGGGGAGCGCCCCCCGCGTGACGCAGCAATCGGAAGGTCGGCTGGCCGAGCCGCCGCCCCACCGCCCCGGCGAGCTCGGATGCGTGGTCGACACCCCGATGCCAACGTCGCCACGGTGCTCCGGGGATCGATGTGATCAGCAGCCACGGGGGCGGCTTTGGCAGGAATCGCAGCACCGCCGCTCCGAGTTCGGCCCCCAGCTTCTCCGCGATCAGGGCGTTTCCACCGTACTTGAGTTCCTTGAGCAAGGCGGCGAGATCGCCCGCAAACTCCCCGAGCCGGATCACCCCATCAAGGACGGCAGGCTCGCCGCGGCACTCCACGCAGGGGCTTGATCGCTCGCCGCCCGCGATCGACTGCCCGCAGCGATAGCACCATGGCCGACCAGCTTCGCGGAGGGCCCGAGCGTCGAGCCGCACCGCAGGGCCGCCTCCGAGCCATTCTCGCTCGGCTCTGCAAGCCCACTCCAGCCACTTCGATCCCTGAATCACCGGGCGGTCCATTGCCCGGGATCATCCCCTCGCCTCGGCGGGCTGCACTCGACCTCGGCACTTCCGCCCCTCGCCGGCCTCGTCGGAATCGAGGGACGTGGACTTGGGCTCGACTGGGGTAGTAGCCCGTCCTTCCCGGCGGGCGGGAGCCTCCCACACTCCGCTCGAACCGGGTCGCACGCAGGTGCCTATTCGACCAGCCGCGCCGGCGGACGGCTGACTGCGCCGACCGAATGCGGGATCGGGAGCTCGGGCACGGAGGGTTGTTCGAGCGGCTCGCTCGACGCCGTCGCGATCACCCGCTCCGCGCTCGGCTCGCTGACCTCGATCACCGCGGTACCGGAACCGAGGTGGTAGGTCGCCATGCCACAGAGAGCCAGGGCTGCGACTGCGACGGGCCATCCCCACCAGATCGCTGCGACCGACGCTGGCAAAGCGATCGCGCACCACAGCAGGGCCCCAATGCGAATCGCGGTCGCGTGCGCTCCGGATCGGTGCACGACCTGCTGGTAGGCATGCTCGCGATGCCCCTCCCACCAGCGGCATCCGCGAATCAGCCTTCGCAGCAGACAGACCAGAACATCCGCGTGAATCGGCGCCGCAAGGGCGATCCACGCCCATCCCAGCCACGACTCATTCGCGAATCCGAGCACGGTGCACGAGGCGTAGGCCGCGCCGATGAGCAGGCTGCCCGAATCGCCGAGGAAGAGGCGAGCTCGCGGGAGGTTCCAAGGAAGAAACCCCGCCAGTGCCACCGCGGTGGCCGCGGCAAGTCCAACCAGAAGGGGATCGCCGCCGCCGGCGAGCGAGAGTCCGGCTCCGGCGGTGAACACGGCGATTCCCGCGGTCGCCATCAAGCCGTCCGAACCGTCGACGAAGTTCCAAGCGTTCTGGCTCCAGAGCGCGAGGCCCACCACCAGAATCACCGTCGACTCCGCACCTCCAACCCATGCCGGCTCCGCCACCGCCACCGCGAGGGCGGCGGCCGCGAGGCACTGGCCAGCAAACTTGGCCGCCGGCCCGATCGGATGCAGGTCGTCGATCCAGCCGGTCGCCATCGCCAAGAGGAGCGCCGTCACCAGTGCTCCCGCCCCCGGGGCCGCGATCAATCCAGACGCCATGGCGACCACGACGACGGCGAGGAGCGGTACCCCGACCGCGATCCCGCCCGCCCGCGAAACCGGGTCCACCCGAAGCCGGCGAGCTCGTTGTCCGTGGCGGTCCCCGGTCGGCGGTGGCAAGACCGACGCCAAGGCCGAAGCCAGGCAGGTCGTCACGCCCAAACCGATCAGCATCAATGCCGAAGTCAGCGACTCATCCATGAGAACGTGATGCTACAGGATCCGAAGACGACCAACCCGGGACTTCGTAGCATCGGCTCGTGAGCCCGATCGTCGCCACCATGCCCGCCGAATCGACCGCGGGGACCGAACGCAGGCGGCCGGTGGCTCCGTTGGCGGTGGTGGTGGTGACCCACCAGTCCGCCGCGTGGATCGATCGCTGCCTCGACTCGATCCGGCGACAGGACCTCGCCCCCGCTGAAGTCGTGGTCATCGATGCTGGGAGTCGGGATGGCTCGGCGGCGCGTGCCCGAGCCCACCACGGCGTGCGGGTCGTTGCGTTGGCTGGGAACTCAGGCTTCGCCGTCGCGGTCAACCGCGGCGTCTCGATCACCCGCGCGCCGCTCGTGGCCGTGCTCAACGCCGACGTCGAGCTCGAATCGGGCTGGGTCGCGGCGATGGTCGAGGCCGCCCGACGCAACCCCCGCGCCGCCAGCTTCGGGTCGGTGCAGCGGCTGGCAGCCGACCCCCGCCGTCTCGACGGAGCAGGAGACTCGCTTCATTGCAGCGGACTGGCGTGGCGGCGCGGCCACCGATGCCTCGACTCGGGGCCCGAGCGCGACCTTGAGGCATTCTCTGCCTGCGCTGCGGCTTGCCTCATTCGGAGAAGCGCGTTCTTGAAGGCCGGGGGCTTCCCGCCAGAGTTCCACTGCTACTTCGAGGACGTCGATCTGGGACTCCGGCTTCGACTCGCCGGATGGAACTGCCTGTTGGTTTCGAAGGCCACCTGCCTGCACGCAGGGGGCGCCTCGGCGGACGGTCCCCGCAGCGACTTCGCCACGCGGCTTGGCCACCGCAACATGGTCTGGTCGTTCGTGCGCTGCACCCCACTGCCGCTGGCGATCTTGCTGCTGCTTCCGTTCCTGGCTGCGCAAGCGGCGTGCCTCGTGGTTGGAGCGCTTCGCGGACAAGGCCGCGTGGTGCTCGGCGCAAAGCTCGAGGCGATCGCAGGACTCCCGCGAATTCTCCGCGAACGGGCGCGGATTCAGGAACAGCGAGCCGTCAGCGCCGCGTCCTACGCCAGGGCTCTTGACTGGAGTCTCTTTCCGCGACGCCGCGCGGTGCCCGGTCGCCGGCGTTGATCCCCGGCAAGTGAAACCGCGGACTCCGCACCGATCGGCATCCCGGCTTCCTCGGTCGAAGTCGGCTCACCGATACCGCATGAAGCAGACCTCGCCGAGAGCCGTCGGCTCGTGGGCGATCGTTTGCCGGTGAGATCAAGCAGGTGCGGTCGCACTTCTCTCACCCGAATCCCGAAACCCTGGGCGGTGGCAGCATGGGGCCGACGGCTCGTGGCCCGTCGAACTCGCCGGCGTCCTACGTCTCAGCGCCGCCGCACCCGCGACGCGATCAGCTCGATCGGAGCGGCGATCAGGAATCCGCTCCACACCGCGATCGCGAAGAGCGCATGCGAGCGCTGCTGCCAGCGCGACCCGGCCTGGAGCCGATCGAAGAGCAGCAGCGACCGGTGCTTGTGGTAGCACGCGAAGAGCGGACGCCTCGCGGCGGAGGTTCCCTTGAGATGCCGGCCGCTGGCTTCGGGAACAAAGAGCACCGCAAAGCCGCTCCGCCGCATTCTCGCGCACCACTCGAGGTCTTCGAAGTGCAGGACGAAGCGCTCGTCGAGTGGACCGACCGCTGAGATCGCCGAACTTCGAACCAACATCAGCGCGCCAGAGACCGCAGGCACCTCCACCGGCCCGGCCGGCATGGGACGACCCGCATGGTTGAAGTCCCATCGCGGACCTCGCAGTCCAAGCCTTCGCAGGAACGCGTCTCGGCGCCGCGGAAGCTCCCGTCTGCTCCCGGCCTGTTCGCGACCATTTCGATCCAGCACCGTGCCTCCAGCGATTCCGGCGCGAGGCGCCGCGTTCATCGCATCAACCAGCGACTCGACCGCCCCGCGATCGACCACGCAGTCCGGGTTCACGATCGCCGCGAATGGCCGCCTCACCCGGCGCAGCCCTTCGTTGACGCCCGCCGCGAAGCCGGGATTGCGATCCTGCCAGACGACCTCGACCCGATCCGATTGCTCGCGTTCGATCGCAGCCACAACCTCGCGATGGGCTCCCCGACTGCGATGGTCGACGATGATCACGCGGTCCACCGCGGGATCTCGCAGCAGCGCCGCCACCGCCTCGCCCACGATCGCGCCGCTGTCGCAGGTCACCACCACCGCGTCGGCCGACCGCGCCACCCCCGCCGAGACCTCCACGACCTGCTGAGTCGGTCGCGTCTTGGCGGCGGAGGCTCGGACGGCGGCGTCGGTCAACGCTCCGCCGCCATCTTTCGCAGCACGAAGTGCAGGATGCCGCCGTGTCGGAAGTAGTCGACCTCGACCGGTGTGTCGATCCGGCACAGCGTGCGGAAGCTGGTGGTTCGACCGGAAGGATGACGAGCCTCGACCTCGACCTCCTGCCGTGGTGCGAGCTCGTCGTCGATGCGGACCGAGAACGTCTCGCTTCCATCGAGGCCGAGCGATGCGCTCGACTCGCCGCTCCGGAAGGTGAGCGGAAGGACTCCCATGCCCACGAGGTTGCTGCGGTGGATTCGCTCGAAACTCTCGGCGATCACCACCCGCACTCCGAGCAGATTGGTTCCCTTCGCCGCCCAGTCCCGCGACGAACCCATCCCGTAGTCCTTGCCCGCCAGCACCACCAGCGGAGTTCCCGCAGCCCGGTAGCGTTCGCTCGCCTCGAAGATCGTCTTCACTGCGCCGTCGGTGAAGTCGGTGGTGATTCCGCCTTCGGTGCCGGGCGCGAGCTGGTTGCGGAGTCTCACGTTGGCGAAGGTCCCGCGGGTCATGATGCGGTCGTTCCCGCGCCGCGATCCGTAGCTGTTGAACTCCGAGACCGGAACGCCGCGGTCGACGAGCCACCGGCCCGCCGGAGAATCCTTCTTGATCGAGCCGGCGGGACTGATGTGATCGGTGGTGACCGAGTCGCCGACCTTGACCAGGCAGCGAGCGCCGGCGATGGGTTCGATCGGCGCCGGTTCCGCGGGCATTCCCGCGAAGAACGGCGGGTTCTGGATGTAGGTGCTCGAGTCTTCCCAGGCGTAGGAGTCGCCGCCGCTGGTGCGGATCTCCTGCCATTCCGCGGACCCCTCGAACACCGAGCCGTACTGCGACTCGAACTGCTCGCGGGTGACGCAGGTCGCGAGCAACTCGTCGATCTCCTGCTGGCTCGGCCAGATCTCTCGGAGGAAGACGTCGCGGCCTTCCCGATCGACGCCGATCGGCTCGCTGCTCAGGTCGATGTCGACGGTTCCGGCGATGGCGTAGGCCACCACCAACGGCGGCGAGGCGAGGTAGTTGGCCTTCACATCGGCGTGGATGCGTCCTTCGAAGTTCCGGTTTCCGCTCAGGACGCTCGCCACCACCAGATCATGCTCGACCACCGCCGCGCGGATCGGTTCGGGAAGCGGTCCGCTGTTTCCGATGCAGGTGGTGCAGCCGTATCCGACCACATGGAATCCCAACGCCTCGAGGTCGCCGAGAAGCCCGGCCTTGGTGAGGTACTCGGTCACCACCCGCGATCCCGGCGCCAGCGAGGTCTTCACCCACGGCTTGCGACCGAGGCCCCGAGCCGCCGCCTTGCGGGCGAGCAGTCCGGCTCCCACCATCACGCCGGGGTTGCTGGTGTTGGTGCAGCTGGTGATCGCCGCGACCACCACATCGCCGTGCCTCAGCTCGAAGCGTTCGCCATCGCACTCGACCCGCACCGGACGCTTCACCGCGGTTGCAACCGCCGGGGCTTCGAGATCGTCGCCGCCGCCTTCGCCCGCCCAGCGATCCACCCGCACCGACTCGACCGCGTCTGCCTTGCCGAACTGGTCGGCGAGCGATCGATGCCATTGCGATCGCATGTCGTCGAGGTCGACCCGATCCTGCGGCCGCCGCGGCCCGGCGAGCGCCGGACGGATCCGCGACAGGTCCACCTCGAGCACTTCGGTGAAGACCGGTTCCACCGCGTCGTCGCGCCACAGGCCCTGCATCCGCGCGTACTGCTCGACGGTGCCGCAGAGATCCCGACCGCGACCGGTGAGTTCGAGATAGCGGATGGTCTGCTCGTCGATGGGAAAGAGCCCCACCGTGGCCCCGTACTCGGGGGCCATGTTGGCGATGGTGGCCCGATTGGCGAGCGGCATCTCCGCAAGCCCGGGGCCGAAGAACTCGACGAACTTGCCGACCACCCCGTGCGCACGCAGCACTTCGGTGACTCGCAGCACCAGATCGGTCGCGGTGGCGCCCTCGGGCAGGCGGCCGTGCAGTCGCACCCCGACCACCTCGGGAATCAGCATGTAGCAGGGCTGGCCAAGCATCACCGCCTCGGCTTCGATGCCGCCCACGCCCCAGCCCACCACCCCAAGGCCGTTGATCATGGTGGTGTGGCTGTCGGTGCCCACCAGCGAATCCGGGAACAGCACCCGACCATCGTCCCAGACGACCTTGGCGAGGTACTCGAGGTTCACCTGGTGCACGATGCCCGTCGCAGGCGGTACCACGCGGAAGTTCCGCAGCGCCGACTGACCCCACTTGAGGAACTCGTAGCGCTCGCGGTTGCGATCGAACTCGAGGCGGTTGTTGATCGACAAGGCCACGCCCGAGTTGAAGGCGTCGACCTGCACCGAGTGATCGATCACCAGATCGCAGGGCACGAGGGGATTCACCTTCGAGGGATTGCCGCCCAGCGCGACCATCGCATCGCGCATCGCCGCGAGGTCGACCACGCAAGGCACGCCGGTGAAGTCCTGCAGCACCACGCGGCCGGGCATGAATGCGATCTCCTGCTCGCCCACCGCACGCGCCTGGAAACCGGCGAGGGCCCGCACGTGGTCCTCGGTCACCACCCGACCGTCGCAATGGCGAAGGCAAGCCTCAAGCAGCACCTTGATGCCGATGGGGAGCCGCGCGATGTCACCGAAGTCGGAAAGGGCGGAGATCGAGAAGACTTCGCGATCGCCCAGCGGCGTGGACAGGCGTTGCCGGGCCGATTCGAAGGGATGAGCAGGCATTCGGGCGAATCCTCGGATTGCGGGCGCGGAGCCCTGGGTCGGGAAAGCCCGTCAGTCTACGAAGCGCTCAGGGCTCGCGGATCGCGGCGTCGGAATCCGGCGGCGAGGGCCGCGGACGGGAGTTCGGTCGTTCGCGCGGCGTCCAGGCGACATGGCCCGCCTCGACCGAGCGGGTGACAAAGGCGCCACCGGCGACTTCCGCGCCACGTCCGATCACGGTGTCGCCTCCGAGGATGGTGGCGTTCGCGTAGACCACCACTCCGTCCTCGAGGGTCGGATGCCGTTTGGCATCGCGGACGAAGGCCCCGGCGGAGTCCCTTGGGAACGAGCGCGCGCCGAGCGTGACTCCCTGGTACAGCGTGCAACGCCGCCCGATCACCGCCGTCTCGCCGATCACCACGCCGGTGCCGTGATCGATGAAGCACGATTCCCCGATCGAGGCTCCCGGATGGATGTCGATGCCGGTCTCGCGATGGGCCGCTTCCGCAAGCAGCCGCGCGAGCAGCCGATGGCCCTCGAGATGCAGCTGGTGGGCGGCCCGGTGGGCCAAGAGCGCCCGCGGTCCGGGGAATCCTGCGATCACCTCGACGATCGATCGCGCCGAAGGGTCCGATTGCAGCGCGGCCTCGACATCGAGCCTGGCGAGCCGCGTAATCTCCGGCAGCGCCGCGATGAACGGCGACGGGTCCGGATCGGGCCGCGCCGCCTCCCAACCCGCAGCGCTCTCCAGCAACGATGCCAGCTGCCGCCGGAGGCCAGCGATCGCAAGGGCCCGCGGCTCCAACGCGGCCGCCGCGGGATCGAGGATCTCCGCAAAGCACACTCGGCGGAGGCTCGCACTCCAGGCCGCGACGGCGTCGTCGGGAGGAGGCGGCCGCTCCGGGCCACCCGGCG
>JAPOKA010000091.1 GCA_029977865.1 bacterium | reverse complement strand
CCAGTAGCGCCGGTGCCGGTCGAACCGGATGTGATCGTCAACCACGCAGCGCTGCTCGTTGCGGTCCAGCTGCACGAGCTGCCGTTGGTCGAGATGGTCACGCTGCCGGTGCCGCCGGAGGATGCAAAGCTCGCGGTCGCCGGAGTCAGCCCGGTCACCGCGCAGGCAGCCGCGTCCTGGGTCACGGTGTGGGTCTGGCCGCCAGCGGTGATGGTCGCGGTGCGAGAGGAGGCGTTCGAGTTGGCAGACACGCTGTAGGCGATCTCGCCAGTAGCGCCGGTGCCGGTCGAACCGGATGTGATCGTCAACCACGCAGCGCTGCTCGTTGCGGTCCAGCTGCACGAACTGCCGTTGGTCGAGATGGTCACGCTGCCGGTGCCGCCGGAGGAGGCGACGCTCGCGGTCGCCGGGGTCAGCCCCGTCACCGCACATGCAGCCGCGTCCTGGGTCACGGTGATCCCGACATCCGCTGCGGAGCCACTCGAAACGGTGATGGTTGCAGATCGCTGGGTTGCTGCTTCATTGATGGCGACGGAGAACGAGAAGGAGCCGTCACCGGTTCCTGCTCCGCTTGAAACAGTCAGCCAGCCGCTATCGCTCGACGCCGTCCAGTCGCAGTCTGCTCCCCCAACCGTGACGGTCGCAGTTCCACTTCCCCCTGTAGCTGCAAAGTTGCTGGTCGAAGCGGTCGCCGTCAGCGAGTCGCACGAGCCGGACGGATAGGCGATGGACACCGTTGAAGTTGCTTGTTGGGCTGGCCCGTTGCTGCCATTCGTGTAGTCGGCGAAGGTGATGGTGCCTGTGTACTCAAGAGACTCCGGACCCGCCGGGGTCACGATGACAAACCGGGCGAGCAGAGTTCTGCCGGTGGTGGAGTCCGAAAGCCCCTGCACGTTGGCTGGATTCGAGTTGTACCAACCGCTATCCGGAGGCGGAACTGCCGCATTCGCCGGACTGAAGTTCGGATCCAGGCTGGTGGTGTTGGCACTCCCTGGCGACCCGCCGATGGTGACGAAAGTATCAATCGCTGGGTTGGACGATGGCGGCAGATTGAGACTCAACCCCGGCGACCAGGTGCCCGCGAGCGCTTGAAGCGTGTTGAGATCGCTGTGGTGGAACGCGGTGCCGTTGGCATTGGAAAGCGTCACGTCATAAGCGTTGACGACATGCACATTGGTCTGCTCGAACTGCGCATACAGGTCGATCACCGAGTAGGACACCCCAGACACCTCCAAGACCGTCGTCTCCGCGACATAGTCCTGAAACGTCGCGGCGCCGGTGGGTGCACTGGCCAGGGAAACTGCAAAGAGCATCGCACGCCACGAAGGGGCGAGAATCCTACGAATCGAGGTCATGGTCGAATCCTCACGTTCAACCTGCGTCACCGGTTCGGAAGAACAGAATCACCTGCTCCAACGAGCCGGGCCGGAATCAGACTGGCCGTGGCGCTCACGCGGTGCCACTTGACCGGATTCAGTCTCTCACCTCGGGATGAGAATCCAAGCAAAAACCGAGGAGGAAGATGCCTCATCGCTCCCGCAACACCCCGTCCGGCCACCGCTCAGGATCAGATTGAGGCCAGCATCGGCGATACCGCCGGTTTCCGCAGCCGTGTTGGAGTGGACGCCCCATTCCGACTTCCGGTTCTCACGACGTGGCCTCCAACTTCGCCGCGAGTGGGGTGAACCTCGAGTTCCGACTGCTACATCCGTGGAGGCGCCTCGACGCCGAGCAGGCTCAGGCCGTCGTGCAGCACCCGCCGAGCGAGGTCGCAGAGCGCGAGGCGGCTCGAGCGGACCGGCTCCGCCGCACGGAGCACCGGACAATCGTGGTAGAAGCCGTTGAATGCGTTCGCAAGCCGCTGCAGGTAGGCGCAGAGCCGGCTCGGCTCGAGCGTTCGGGCCACCTCCGCCACCACGCCGCCGTAGGCGAGCAAGGTCAACGCAAGATCGCGCTCACCCGGCTCGGCGATTGTGAAAGTCGCCGAGCCGATCGCGGCACCTTCGAAGGGAACCTCGATGCCAGCCTTCTCGAGGATCGAGCGGATGCGGGCATGGGCGTACTGGATGTAGGGTCCGGTATCTCCCTGGAACGACACCATGCGATCGAGGTCGAAGACGTAGTCGCGGGCGACATCGAGCGAGAGGTCGGCGTACTTGACCGCGGCGATCCCGACCGCCCGGCCGATCGCGTGGAGCTCCATGTCGGAGAGCCCGTGGGTGGCGCTCTCGGCGTCCGCAGCCCGCGAGCGGACCTCCTGCTCGCCACGCGCGACCGCTTCTGCGAGCAGCGACACCAGCGTCACGTTCTCGCCGGAGCGGGTCTTGAGCGGGCGCTTGTCTGCACCAAGCACCGCACCGAAGCCCAGGTGCACGAGCTCCGACGGTTCGCCGTCGGCGGTGCGGTCCCACCCGATCATGTGGCAGGCTTCAAACACATCCTTGAAGTGGTCGCGCTGCCGGGCATCGACCACGTAGACGACCCGATCGGAATCGAGTTCCTGCACCCGAAATCGCACTGCGGCGAGGTCGGTGGTGGCGTAGAGGAACCCGCCATCGGACTTGCGAATGAGCATCGGGCGTTCGCGATCCGGGAACTTCACCACGATGGCGCCGGCGTCTTCGGTGGCAAGGCCGGCTTCCATGAAGTCCTCGACCACGGTGGCGAGGCGATCGCGATAGAAGCTCTCGCCGCGACTGTGCTCCGGGCCGAGGATCACATTGAGCACCACCGCGGTCTCGAAGACCTCGCGCATGGTGCAGTCGATGATCTTCTTCCAGTCGCGCACCAGTTCGGCATCGCCAGCCTGCAGCCGAAGCAGCGTCGACTTGGCCTCGTCGATCCAAGCAAGCGCCGCATCGTTCTGCGCCTCGAGTTCCGCGATGCGATGCGGGCCGCTGTGGAGCGCTCGTGCTGCGGCGAGGCCCTTCTCGTCCGACTGGCCCGCCGCCTGCGCCCGCCGGTAGGCGGCGTTGAGATCGGCAAGGGTGATCCGGTCGAGATTGACGCGGGCCGTGCGCAGCGCCGCCAGCGTCATCGCGATCGGAAGCCCCCAGTCGCCGAGGTGGTTCTCTCGATGCACCCGGCGGCCGAGCCGCGCGAAGACCCGCGCCAGGCAGTCGCCGATGATCGTCGCGCGAAGGTGGCCCACATGCATCTGCTTGGCGACATTGACCCCGCAAAGATCGATGGTCACCCCGTGCGGACGAACCTGCGGCACCACACCCAGATCGCCGGTTGCCATCGAGGCAAGCAGTTCACCGAGCGCGGCAGCATCGAGCCTGATGTTGATGAAGCCCGGGCCGGCGATCTCGAGCGGGCCGGCAAGGCCTGAGACGTCGACCGCCGCGACGATTCGCTCGGCGAGCTCCCGCGGCTTGAGGCCGTGGGCCTTGGCAAGGGCCATCGCGGCGTTCGACTGGAAGTCGCCATGCTTGGGATCGCCGCTTGTCCGGATCTGCGGATCAGGCGACTCCTGACCGCTTCCGAGGACCTCAAGAATGGCGCGTCGGAATCGAACTGCGAGAGCCGCCTCGATCCCCGCTGCCTCCTCCGAGTGAACGTTTTTCGGGCTCCGGCTCATGGGGCGGGCACGGTAGCGGAGTTCAGTCTCGACACAATATTCCATCTCATGACACATCTTGGCATAGATGGCGGGCCGATGGGCCGATCCCGTCCTGATGGCGAAGCGATCAGAACAGAGGATATCGGACGCTGCCCTGCAGGGCTCCACTTCGATCCAAGTCGACCGTCTGGAGAGCATGCCTCTCTTCCTGGTCGGCGCTGAACGATCTGGCACCACGCTGCTCCGGCTTCTTCTGAACCAGCACCCGCTCTTGGCGTGGCTTGGGGAGTTCGAGTTCGCGGTCGACCACCTGTCCGAGTCTGGAGCATGGCCACCAAGAGAGGAGTATGTCGCTCGCCTTCGGCAGGATCGGGTGTTCAACCACTGGGGCTTTGCTGTCTCCGGCGCTGCCGAGCCCCCGGACATCGCGCACGCCTGCCTGCTTCAATGGCATCGGCGGCACGGGGGTTCGATGGTCGGCGCCACGATTCACCGCCACCTGCATCGGATTCCCCTTGTCTGGCCCAAGGCTCGGTACATCCACATCGTTCGGGACCCGCGCGATGTTGCTTCATCGATGGTTGCCATGGGATGGGATGGCAATGTGTTCACCGCAATCGATCGATGGATCGAGGTGGAGGAGTCCTGGGCACGCCTTCGAGACCGGATCAGTCCCGACGACTGGATTGAAACTCGATTCGAGGCACTGATCCGGTCACCGAGCCTCGAGATTGCGAAGCTCTGCCGTTTCATGGGAATCCCATTCGACGCTGCAATGACTGCTCCCTGCGAGGGATCGACCTACTCGGCTCCGGATGCATCCCTGACCAATCAATGGCGACAGAGGTTGTCTCCGAGTCAACTGCGGTGGATCGAGTCGAAGGCTGCCGAGATGATGGTCGATCGAGGCTACGAGCCGAGCAATGGCCACTGGAAGCCACTCGGTCCGATCGAATCCAGACTCCTCCGGATCGCAAGCAGGGTTGGCAAGACATCGGCTGCTCGTCGGACCCTCGGCACGAGACTTTGGCTTGCGGCGGTGGTCAGCAAGCGGACATCCTTGGAAGGCTGGTCGAACTCGGTCCGTCGAAGGATTCACGAGATCACCGAGCAGAACCTGCGGTAGACCTAGGTCAGAATCGCCGCCCGCTCCGCGAAGAGCCGCTCCATCAGCGTCCAGTTTCCCTTCGAGGACTCCGGGGCATCGAGCCGCGCGACCACCGCCTCGAGCAGATCGACCAGGCCGTGGTAGTCCTCGATCGAGATGAACTCGGGGCCCACGCGGGCCGGACGCTCGCCCGCCTGCACCTCGTCGATCCGGCTCATGTTGTGGTAGTGGCCAAGCGGCAGGCAGAGGCAGGTCGAGGAGAGTCCGTAGGCGGCGAACGCGGTCGCCTCGCAGGCGCCGCCGGCCATCAGCTTCCGCTGCCACTTGAAGCTGCGGTCGGCCTTCGCTTCGTCGGCCGCGTGCGCAGTCGCAGCCTGCGAGACGGCATTGGTCAGGTCCGGCGAGAAGACGCTGATGCGGTCGCCCACCCGAACGATCGGACCGCCTCCGATGGGGCTCTCGGGGAAACTCCGACTGTTCTCGAGACAGAGAAGCCGCGTGGACTTCTCGATCGACTTGCCGCGCGCGGCCGCGATCGCCCCGATGAATCCGACCTCCTCGGCGCGGGTGAAGAGCACGCCCACATGGGCGAGGCTCTTCTCGCGGCTCGTGCGATCAAGAAGCGCGAGCGCCGCCGCCACCGCCGCAAGGTCGTCGCAGGCATGGGTGAAGAGGAGACCGTTCTCGACGCGAGGGAGGCGTCCGTCGAACTTCCAGCGGGCGATGTCGCCGGCGGCAATCGGACTGGTGCTGCGTCCGGCAAGTTCGACGATCACGCGTCGGTGCGGTGCGGCGTGATCGGAGACCGCGACGATCCGGCCGGCGTGGCGGCGATCGCGGGCGTCGATCACCTCGACCGCAGCGTCGTCGAAGTAGGGCCGATGCACGCCTCCCCGGAACTCGCAGAGCAGGAAGGTCCCGCGCTTCGCGAGAGTCTTCGGCGGGATCGTCGTGGGAGTCGGTGCGGGCGCGAGCGAAACGGTCGAGATCGGATGGGTCCCGCCGCGACGCGATGGCTTGGGTGACCGCGTCGAGGCCGCAGCCGAGGTGTTGGGCGCCGCGGCCGGATCGAGTTCGAAGCCCACTTCACCCAGCACGCCCTGCCGAGGTTCGCCAAGCGCCACGAACGCCGGATGGTCGAGGTGCGCAGTGACAAGGATCGGGGCGGGCGATCCCTTCGCCGAGCGAGCCGTCTGCTTCGCGCGAATGAACAGGTTGCCCGAAGGGTCGCGGGCAAGCGTCAGGTGTCGACGAGCCTTCACCCATCGCTCGATCCACCCGATCACCCGCTGTTCGCGACCGGCGGCGGTCGGGATCGCCGTCACTTCGCGTAGCCATGCAAGTTCGCTGCGGCGCCGTGCGGAAGTCGAGGTGGGCGTTTGTGAAGTTCTGGTGCTGCGGGCCTTCGTCGTGGCGGATGGCATGGGCTGGGTTCCTCGGGGTCGAAACGCTACCGCGCGAGACGGCCGCACGGCGGGCCGGATTCCCGTGGTCCACTGTTCTTCGAGTCGTCGAGCGATGGGTGCGGTGAACCGCGGGCGTCTCACCCGCCGAACGCGGTTCGAATCGATCGCACCCAACGCCTCCCTACCATGCGCCTTCTCGACCGTGGCGCTCGTCGCATCGTCTGCAACCATCCGCCGCGCCCGGTCGAACCTCGCGGCTCGAATCAGACCACCCGTTCCCGTTCAGGAGACTCGATCCATGTCCCCCTCCCCGATTGCCGTCGCATCGCTCCTCGTCGCCGCCTCCGTCCTCGCCGGGGCAGCCTCGATGCAAAGCCAGAACGCAGCGGGCCCCTACACGCTGCCGCCGCTTCCCTACGCCAACAACGCGCTCGATCCGGCGATCGATCCGGCCACCATGGAGATCCACCACGACCGGCACCACGCCGGATATGTCGCCAACCTGAACAAGGCCGTCGCCGGACTCGAGGTGCCAAGCGAGGTCGAGGTGTTGATCGCCGGACTCGACGAGTTGCCAGAGTCGGTGCGCGGCGCGGTGCGCAACAACGGCGGCGGCCACGCCAACCACTCGCTCTTCTGGACCATCCTCGCGCCTCCCGGCACGGGCGGGAGCGCCTCTCCCGAACTCGCCGCGGCGATCAAAGAGACTTTCGGCGGCATGGATGGCCTCAAGGCAGCGCTCTCGAAGGCCGGCGCGACGCGATTCGGATCAGGCTGGGCGTGGCTCGTCGTCGATCGCGACGGGAACCTCGCGGTGACCAGCACGCCCAACCAGGACAGTCCGCTGATGGGCGAGAAGTACGTCGACCTCGCGGGCACTCCGATCATCGGGATCGACGTCTGGGAGCACGCCTACTACCTCAAGTATCAGAACCGCCGCGGCGACTACCTCGCGGCGATCTGGTCGCTCATGAACTGGCCGGAGATCTCGCGTCGCTACGCGGCGGCGAAGAAGGCCGGGTAGGAGACGCGCCGGAGGCTGATCGGGCGGGACCCGCTGGGCTTCATGCGCCCCATGCTGCATCACCCCAATCTGCAGCTCACCCCTGCCACGGCAGGCGATCGAGATCGACGTTGCCGCCGCACAGCACCACCGCGGTCGGTCCGAAGCCGCGACGCGCCTTGAACGACGCGTCGAGCACCGCCGCGACACCGACCGCCGCACTCGGCTCGATCAGCACCTTCATTCGCTCCCACACGAGCCGCATCGCCGCGACGATCGCGCCTTCCTCGACGAGCAGCACTTCGTCGACGAGGTCGCGCACGACAGGAAACGTCAACTCGCCGAGCGAGGTCCGGAGGCCATCGGCGATCGTGTCGATCCGTTCGACCGGCTCGATGCGGCCGGAAGCCTTCGAGCGCGACGCATCGTCTGCGAGCGCCGGCTCGGCGGCGAAGACCCGGATCGAGGGCTTCAGCGCCTTCGCCGCGATCGCGACGCCCGAGATCATGCCCCCACCACCGATCGGCACCACGATCGCCTCTGTCTCCGGACGCTCCTCGAGGATCTCGAGCGCCATGGTGCCCTGCCCCGCAATCACGTCGGGATGATCAAACGGCGGGATGAGCGTGCCGACGGTCTCGGCAACGACCCGCGCCGCGGTCGACTCGCGGGCCTCGAGGGTGTTCTCGCACTCGACGACCGTCGCGCCGTAGCCCTCGACCGCGCGGCGCTTGATCGCCGGAGCACCCTTGGGCATCACGATCCAGGCGGGAATGCCACGCAGCTTCGCGGCAAGCGCAAGGGCCTGAGCGTGGTTTCCCGAGGAGTGGGTGACCACGCCGCGCGCGGCGGCCTCGTCTGCGAGCCTGCTCACCGCGTTCATCGCCCCGCGGAACTTGAACGCGCCGACCTTCTGGAAGACCTCGGCCTTGAAGAAGAGCCGCCTCGCCGCCATCGCATCAAGCGTCTCGCTCGTCAGGATCGGCGTGCGATGCGCGTGGCCGGCGATCCGCGCCGCCGCGGCGCGGATCGCTTCGAGCGAGGCCGGATGGCTCGCAACATCGCCCATCGCTAGGACCGTGCGGCGGCGAGCCGCTTCATGGCAGAGCCGAAGGTGAGCAGGCTGAATCCGCCGAAGACCAGGTCGATTCCGATCAGGAGGCCGATGGCCCAAGTCCAGGCGGTCTGCAGATTCGCGAAGAGCAGCACCCCGATCAAGAGCGAGACCATGCCGCTGAAGGCGAGGAAGCCAGCGGCCTCCTTGTTGTGGAAGCTCATCGCGAGCTTCGAGATCCCCTCGACGAGCATGAAGGCGGTGAGCACGATGGTCAGGCTCTCAAGGCCGCCGATCGGGTTCCACAGGAGATACATGCCGCCGATGATCACGAGGATCCCGAACAGCAGCTGCAGCAGGAACTCGCCGAATCCGTGGCCGCTCCAGGCGGTGAAGGCCCGAGTCAGCCCCACGAAGACCAGCACCCACCCCAGCACCTTCTCGGCGAAGAGCTCGAACGCCATCGGCTGCACGATCGCGAAGATGCCTGCGACGATCATCACGACCGCGAGCACCTTGATCGCGGTGGAGTGGCGGGAGAGTTGCGCCATCGTCGCCGCGGGCGTCACGGGGAGGGTCGCGTCTGCCATGAGGAGCTCCTGAAGGGGAAGGGAAGGCTCGGCGGCCTCGAGCGGATCCGTCGCTCGAAGGGATGTTGCCGCCGCAGCGATCGAGGCAATCGAGGAATGCTACCGAGGCGATCCCGTCGCGCCCGCAACCTGCAGCGCCACGCCGATCCTCGACCGAGGGCACGATCGCTGCCGAGGTCCGCGCGAGGCGCTCGCCCGGGGCTCCTTCTGAATCTGAAGCGGTTGCGATCCGCTTCCGCGGCCGGGTCGTACCCTTGGCGACGGCGGTTGTCTGCAAGCGGCCGATCGATCCGGTCGACATCCCTGTGGTCCGAATCCACGCGAGCCACCCATGAAGCATCCCCATGCACGCCAGGACCAGGCAAGGACCATCTGCGTTTCGCTCGCGGTGCTCCTTGTGGTGGTGGCAGTCGGCTTCGCCCACGCCCAAGTGGTGCGTCGGGTGGACGACTCCGCGAACCCACTTGCCCCCGACCCTGCCCTCCTTCGTGCGATCGAGGCTCCCTATCTGTCGGAGGAAGAACGCCGCGATCTGCGCCTCGAGCACGGTCTCTGGCAGGACGGCGACCTCGACACCCCGCTTCGCCGGGCGACTGCCGCCCTCGCCGAGGGACGGCTCCTCGACGCTGCCTTGAGCGATCCCGAGCTTCCGGTCGAACTGCGAGCCGAGGCGGCGGTACGGCGCGGCGAGTTCACCCGCGCCCTCGAACTGCTGCCCGATGCACACTCGTTCGAGGCGCTCGCGATCCGAAGCCTCTGCCTCGATCGCCTCGGCCGCCTCGACCAACTCGACAGGGATCAGGCCGGTCTGGTGGCCGCGGGCGTCGCTGCCGACTCGCCGCGGGCGATCTCCGATCTGGTGCGGGCACTCATCGTGCAAAGCCGCGCCGCCGAGGGCTCAGCCCGGCAGTACGAGTCGATGATGCAGTTGCTCGGCCGAGCCCGCGGTGAACTCGATCGCCTCGACTGGCGAAGCCGGCTCGTCGAAGCGGAACTCCTTCTCGACAAGGACAACCCCGAGGAGGCCAGCAAGGCCCTCGAAGAGACCCTGAGACTTCACCCGCGGCTCGCCGAGGCGTGGGCGCTGCTCG
>JAPOKA010000090.1 GCA_029977865.1 bacterium | reverse complement strand
CAAGCATCGCAACCGGAACCGAAGCGGTGACCCGCGAACGCAGCATGCCGCCGAGCGAGAAGGAGAGTCCGAGCATCGAGAGAGTCCGACGTGAGTTCAGAATGAATGCCGCAGGCGAAGGAACGGGATCCCGAGGGATCCTCTCCGCGATCGATCATATCGGTCGAGATTCGCCCGCCGGTTCGATCGGAAGCCCGAGTTCGGCCTCGTCGAGACGCGCTCAGGCCCCACGGATCTGCCGCAAAAAGCACGAACGCCCGCCGGTGAGGGCGGGCGTTCGGAGTTCTTGACCGTGGCTTCGAATCAGCCCTGGCTCTTGCTCATCGGGCAGCAGCCGGCCTTGCTCGAGCAGTCGCTCTTGCCGCTGACGGCGCCGGGGGCAGCCTTGTCGCTGCAGGAGGAGCTGCACTCGCTCTTGGAGCTGCAGCCGCTGACGGCGCCGGGGGCAGCCTTCTCGCTGCAGGAGGCGGCGCAGTCGCTCTTGGTGCTGCAACCGCTGACGGCGCCGGGGGCAGCCTCGCCGGTGGCGGGGCAGGTCGAGCCGCTGCAGTGACCACAGCACTCGGCCTTGGCAGCGCCGCCGCTGACCGCGCCGGGGTTGGCCGACGAATCCTTGGTGGTCGAGTTGCAGGCGGCGAGGGCGGCGACGATGGCCGCGGCTGCGAAGAATCGGATCTTGCTCATGACGGGCTCCTTGGAGACTCGAATGTGGTCCGGGCCGCTGCGAGCCGCCATGGCTCTCGACCCGCTCGACCTTGGATCAGGATCCCCAGCGGCCAGTCCGGCGGGGAGTCAGACGCGTGTTTCGACCAGATCCGCGAATCGGATCCGGACTCCGAGAGAAACTACTCGGACCGTGAAGAATAGATTCCGGCGGTGGGCAGTCAAGGAGTCTGCCCCGGTTCGAGTACGGGTTTCCGGTCCTTTGTCGCCCGATGGGGCGAATCCCCGCCGATGAGCGGCGAGCCAAGGCCTCCCCTTCCCCCCAATCGCCCCGTGTCCGACCTCACCCCGCCAGAATCGCCCGACTCCGCCCGTCCGCGGCTTGACCGGCTGCTCGAGAAGGCTCGCGGCCTGCCCAAGGTCCCCGGGGTCTATCTCATGAAGGACGCGGCTGGGCAGGTGCTCTACGTCGGCAAGGCGAGCGTGCTGCCCAATCGGGTCTCGAGCTACTTCGTGCCCTCGGCAGACCTCGGCTTCCGCAAGCAGCCGATGCTCGACGCGGTCGAGGACTTCGACGTCATCGAGTGCGAGGGAGAGTGGGAGGCGCTCCTCGTCGAGAGCCGCCTCATCAAGGACACCCGGCCTCGCTTCAACGACCGGCTCGTCGACGACAAGACCTACCCCTATCTCGCGGTCACGCTGCGTGACGCCTCGCCGGGGGTCTACGTCACCCGCAATCCGAGCGACGATCGCTTCAAGGGAGCGCGGATCCTCGGGCCGTTCGTCTCGGCGAACGGATTGCGCCGCGCGGTGCAGCTCCTGCAGAAGGTCTTCAAGTACCGCACCTGCGAACTCGACATCGTGCCGGGCGATCCCCGGAACCGCCGCTTTCGGCCCTGTCTCCTGCACGCGATCGGCCAGTGCTCGGCGCCCTGCGCCGATCGCATCTCGCCGGAGGCCTACCGCGGCGACATCGAGCGCTTCGTGCGGTTTCTCGGCTCCAAGCGCAGTTCGCTGCTGCGGGAGCTTCGCGCGGAGATGGACGAGGCCTCGCGGCAGACCCGGTTCGAGGAGGCCGCAGCGCTGCGCGACCAGATCAAGGCGATCGAAAAGCTCGACGAGCGCGAGAAGCGTCGCGGCGAGGTCGACTTCGACTGGCAGCCGGAGGTGACGGTCTTCAGCGGCGATCCCGCGGCGGGCCTTCGCAGTCTGCAGCGGGCGCTCGGCACCGAGCACGCGATTCGCTGCATGGAAGCGATCGACATCGCCCATCTCGGCGGCGGCGAGACCGTCGGCAGCAAGGTCTGCTTCATCGACGGCCGCCCATTCAAGGACGGCTATCGCCGCTACCGAATCCAGTCGGTCGAAAACGACGACTATCGCGCGATCCAGGAAGTCGTCGATCGCCGCTACCGCGAGGCAGCGGCCGGAGAAGAACTCTTCCCCGACCTCGTCCTCATCGACGGCGGCAAGGGGCAGCTCAACGCGGCGATGGAGGTCTTCGCAGGCCTCGGAGCAAGGCCGCCAATCGTGATCGGCCTCGCCAAGAAGGAGGAGTTGATCTTCCTGCCCGGCGAGCGCGAGCCGATCAAGCTCGGTCGCGAGAATCCCGGCCTCAAGCTCTGCCAGGCGATTCGCGACGAGGCCCATCGATTCGCCCAGCACTACCACCATCTGCTCGTCCGCAAGCGCACGATGCCCGAGGCCGGGCCGGTGAAACGGAAGAAGCGGGGGAAGCCCGAGACGCAGAATCCGCCGCAGCCGCGCGACACCACCACGCCACCAGAGAATTCCGGTGCCGAGGGGTCTCCGGAGTCGGGCGGGTGATGGCCGAACCGCGCAGAAGCCAATCAGACGCGTCGCAGGATCGCACCGTGCTGCCGTCCTTCGTCTCGCGTGATGCGGAGTCGCTGATCCTTCGTCTGAAGGTGGTGCCCGGCGCGAGCCGCGATGCGATTGCAGGCGTGCTCGGCGATCGCCTCAAGGTGCGGGTTTCGGCACCGCCCGAGGGCGGCCGGGCCAACGAGGCGATTGTGCGTCTGCTCGCGGCGGCGCTCGGCGTGACGGCATCGTCGGTCGCGATCGTGCAGGGCCACGCAGCGCCACTCAAGAGCGTCCGCATCGAACTCTCGGGGGAAGCCGCAGCAGCGGCGATCGAACGACTGCAGGCGCTCGCGGTGCGGTGAGATCGCGCTGCGGGAGGGGATGGGCGGGTCGTGAACCGCCGCGAGCGGGGCTTGGCGAGATCGCGGCGTACTGAGATCGCCGCATGCCGACTTCGAGGCGCCCCTCCGACGGGTCACTCGCTGCGATCGTGCCCCGTCGGCTCCCCAGCGGTTCTCGGGAGCGGTCGCGCCGGTCGCCCGCGACCTCTACTTGAGGGTCTTCCCTACGCCGGGCTCGGCAGCATGCCGCCGAGCTCCTCGCCGGTTCCGGGCTCGGTCTTCGGAGGAAGCGGCTTCGCGGCGGGCTTGGCGCTTTCCGCCGCGAGCAGGTCGGCGACGGTCGGCTTCACCAGCTGCTCGCCGCGCATCACCCGATCGATGTCCTCGCGGGAGAGGGTCTCGAAGCGCAGCAGCGCCTCGGCGATGGCGATGACCTTCTCCCAGTTCTGGTCGATGATGCGCCTCGCGTCCTCGTAGGCCGCATCGATCAGGCGACGAACCTCCTCGTCGATGATCTTCGCGGTGTCGGGCGAGTAGTCCTTCTCCGGCATGAACATCTCCTGAGTGTCGGTGCCGGCGTAGTTGACAAAGCCCAGGCGTTCGGACATGCCCCACTCGAGCACCATGTGCCGGGCGTAGGCGGTGGCCATGCGGATATCCATGCCGGCGCCGCTCGAGGTGTCGCCGGTCTTGCGCTCCTCGGCGATGCGGCCGCCGCAGAGGACCCGCATGGTCGCTTCGAGATAGCGCTTGGCGTAGCCGTAGCGATCCTTCTCGGGCAGCGAGAAGGTCGCGCCGAGGGCCTGGCCGCGAGGAATGATGGTCACCTTGTGCAGCGGATCGGCCTCGGGCAGGAGGGCCTGCACCACGGTGTGCCCGGCCTCGTGATAGGCGGTGGCGACCCGCTCGACCTCCTCGAGCTTGCGGCTCTTGCGAGCGCGGCCGAAGCGGATCTTGTCGCGGGCCTCCTCGAGGTCGAGCATCTCCACCGCGTCCTTCTCGCTCATGGTGGCGATGATCGCGGCCTCGTTGATGATCGCCGCGAGATCGGCGCCGGAGAACATCGGGGTACCGCGGGCGAGTCGCTCGAGATCGACGTCGGGGCCGAGCTTCACCTTCTTGGCGTGCACCTCGAGGATCTGGCGGCGGCCGTTGAGGTCGGGCAGCGACACCTGGACCTGGCGGTCGAAACGGCCGGGACGGGTGAGGGCGGGGTCGAGCACGTCGGACCGGTTGGTCGCGGCGATCACGATCACCTGGTCGGCCGCCTCGAAGCCGTCCATCTCGACGAGGATCGCGTTGAGAGTCTGCTCACGCTCGTCATGGCCGCCGGAGGAGAATCCGCCGCCGCGACGACGACCGACCGCGTCGATCTCGTCGAGGAAGATGATGCAGGGCGAGTTCTCCTTGGCCTGCTTGAAGAGGTCGCGCACGCGGCTCGCGCCGACGCCGACGAACATCTCCACGAAGTCCGAGCCGGAGATCGAGAAGAAGGGCACGTCCGCCTCGCCGGCGATCGCCTTGGCGAGCAGGGTCTTGCCGCATCCGGGCGGGCCGCAGAGCAGCACGCCGCGGGGAATGCGTCCGCCGAGGCGGGTGAAGCGCTTGGGGTTCTTGAGGAACTCGACGAGCTCGGTCACCTCTTCCTTGGCTTCATCGATGCCCGCCACGTCGTTGAAGGTGACGCTGACGGTGTCCTTGGTGCCGACGCGGTGGCGGCTCTTGCCGAACGAGCCGAGCATGCCGCCGGGGCCGCCGCCCGCGGCGCGGACCGAGCGGGCGATGAAGAACCAGACGATGAAGAGCAGCAGCAGCACCGGAGCGATGCCCACGAGCAACTGCACCCAGACGCTGCTGCCGGCGTCGGCCTTCCAGCCGATGCCCATCTCGTCGAGCTTGTCCTGGTAGTAGGCGAACTCGCCCGGAGTGATGGAGACGTAGACCGGTGTGCCCTTATCGCCGCTCGACTCGAAGCCGGGCGTGCCGGGCTTGATCTCCGCGATGATGCGGGTGTCCTCGATGACCACCGAGCCCGGCCGCACCTTCTCCTCCTTCACGAAGGTCGAGAACTGCTGGAAGGTGTCGATCTGTCGCATGCCCCGACTCGGGCCGGTCATGACCACCCACATCAGCACCACCAGCGCCAGCAGGGTCAGCCAGGTGAAGGCCTGCCGGCGATTGCGCGGCGGTGGCGGTACCGGGCGTCCACCCGGTCCGGGCTTCTCGTCGCGGGAGGAGGGATCGGGTCGATCAGGCGTGCGGGGCATCGGGAGTCCGGTCAGGTGGTTCGGGCGGGCTCACCACTCGCCCTGCAGTGAATCGACAATCTCGCGGGCCAACTGACGTACGACCTCGAAGCCCGCGAGTTCCAGCGGTTCGTGGGTGGGGCGGCTCGGAGTGAAGACCGCGGTTCCCACGTACCCGTTGCGAGCCACGATCGGCTTTCCGGTGCGAAGATCGAGCCATTCGTAATCGAGGGTGACCCGGATGGCGACCTCCTCGCCGAGCCCGGTGATCGGACTCTTGGAGATCTCCTGCAGGCGGACCTCTGTAATCGTGCCGCGGAGGAGCGTATCCGCGCCGCCGGGGCCGGTCACCTTGTAGGGGGTGGTGGCCTCGATCTGCTTGACGATCGCCTCGGTGAGCTGACTCGGCAGTTCTCGGGCGTAGGTGCGATTGGCGATCATCGGCACCGAGACGCTGCGGTACTCGCTCGGCCATGCAGAAGCAGAGGAGTACCCCGTCCGCGGGTCGGCGCTGCAGCCGCCGAGGAAGATTGCGGCGATCGCCGCGAGGAGGAGCGACCTCGCGATCGAGTTCCAGCGGCTCGATGGTGACCCGAGATCTCGGGAGTCGATCATCGCGCCACTCCTTCGGACGAACTGCCAGCGCCCTCTGGCGACGTCTGCGCGGGCTCGAGCCCGCCATCGCTGCCGGGAACGGCCGGCGGCGGAGCCACTACACCGATCGGCGTCGCCGCTGCGGCTGGCGAGAGACCCAACTTCGCCTCGCGGAGCGCCGTGTAGTCGGGGCACTGCGCGACGGCGGAGGCGGGCATGCCTGCAAGGATCGAGGGAATCATCCGCAGCGATTCCAGGGCGGCGATCGAGTCGGGATAGGCCGCGATCATGCGGCGAATGGTGATCTCCGCCGAGATCGGATCACCGACCTCCACGTACCACTTCGCCGTGGCGAGCATCTTGGTGGCATCCGATTCGTAGACCCGCACCAGCAGCGCTTCGGCGCCGACCTTCTGCGCGAGGGCCGGGCGGGTGACCTGCAGTTCCTTCAATCGGGCCTGTGCTTCGAGCAGTCCCAGCGCGTCGTACTCGGGGCCGCGGAAGTTCGCGAGGTAGGCGTAGATCAGGCGCAATCTCGCCTTGTCGATCTCGGCCGAGCGCGGGTAGTTCTCGATGAAGATGTCGTAGGCCTCCGCGGCCATGAAGAGGTCGCGGCGATCGAAGTAGAAGTCGGCGAGGGTCATGCCCGCCTGTTCGGCGAGGGTGCTGCCGGGAAGCCGCTCCTGGATGCGGATCAGCAGCTCCTCGGCCTCGTCGGAGGCGTTGAGGATCCGAAAGGTGCCCCAGAGCTTGCGACGCATGCCGCCCGCGTAGGCCTTGGCGATCTCGTACTCGCGCTCGAGGGCGGAGACGAAGACCGCGCTGCCGGGATAGCGGCGAATGACCTCCTCGTAGTCCATGAGGGCGTCGTACTCGTCGCCGAGTTCGAGCTTGGCGTCGCCACGGAGAAGCAGCGCATCGGGACGCCACTTCGAATACGGACTTCGCTCGAGAAAACCGTTCACGAGGTTGAGGGCACGCTTGGGCTCGTCGAGCCCGAGGGCCCGCCGCACCTCGAGCAGCTGCGCCGCCTCCCCGTCGGGCTCGCCGTCGGCGAGGAGAGCCCACTGGTCCTCCGAGGTCAGTTCGTAGCGTTTTTCCTGTGCGGCTGCGGGGCCGGCGAGGCAGATCGCGGCGACGGCGCAGAGGGCGAGCCCGCCGACAAACGTTCGCTGCGGCGGCGTCCCGGCGAAGGGGGTGCCACTCGGGAATCGGAGCATTGCCGCATGCTACTTGGGAACCGCCGGCGGCCCCGACGAGGCGGCCGGTGTGGGGTGCGATTTCCTGCGGCTACGCTCCGCCGCGTATCGCTCCCACGGGAGAGCGGTCGATTCTTGCCACGTCGGCTCCGCAGTCCATGCGCGTCATCTGCCTCTTCAACCCCATCTCCGGCGGCGGCGCCGCCGACGCGATCTCGCGCCGGCTCGAGCAGGTGCTCGCCGCTGCGGGGCATCGAGTCGAGCGACTCGCGACGGCGCGAGAGCCGGCCCGGGACTGGCTCGATCCGGTCCTGGTCGGTGCCGATCGCCTCATCGTCTGCGGAGGCGACGGCACGGTTCGGCTTGCCGAGGAGTCGGCGGCGCGATCCGATGTGCCGCTCTACCACGCGCCAGCTGGAACCGAGAATCTCTTCGCCCGCTCCTTCGGCATGACCGCCGACCCCGAGACCGTGCGGCGGGCGGTCGAGTCTGGCGATGTGCGCCGGATCGATCGTGGCCGCGTCGGTGGCGAGCGGTTTCTCATCATGGCCGCAACCGGCTTCGATGCCGCGGTGGTCCACGACCTTGCGGCTCGCCGACGGGGCTCGATCTCGCGAGGGAGCTACGCCGGGCCGATCTTCCGGCAACTTCGGCACTGGCAACCCGCGTGCATCTCCGCGCGGGTCGACGGGGACGAAGTCTTCGCGGGGACCGGATTCGTGGTGGTCGCCAACCTCGCCGCCTACGCCCGCCGGCTCGATCCGGCCCGCCTCGCTCGAGCCGATGACGGGCTGCTCGACTTGCTGGCGTTTCCCGCGAGAGGTCTCCCGGGGCTGCTCCGATGGATCGCGGAGATCGCCAGCGGAATTCACCTGCACGATCGGCGGCTGACCTACCGAGTCGGACAGCGGATCGAACTCGAAGGCGATCGGCCGTTGCCGATCCAGATCGACGGCGATGCCGCAGCAACTCCAAGTTCGACCTCGGTGCGGATCGAGGTCGAGCCGCTGAGCCTCCCGCTCTGCCTGCCTCGCTAGTCCTTTCTGCAGACGGCGATGTCTCACCGCCGACATTCCCGGACGGCGATCTGGAGATCCGCACCGCGTTGGCGTGGCGGATCGGTGTGGGTCGCCACCGCAGGAGACGCGGCCGTGCAGATCAGGACCTTTCGAGCGTCGAGCGTGGAGCGGGCCTGGGAGTTCGCCCGCCGCGAACTCGGAACCGGCGTCGAACTCGTCACCACCAAGACCACCCGTGAAGGCGGATTCCTCGGTCTTGGCGGTCGAAGAATCGTGGAGGTCACCGTCGCGACGGATGAGCCGCGTCACGACGAGGCCCCGAGATTCGTGACCCCGGCATCCCGCATGGGAGGTTTCAAGGTCGGCGGGGTGCCGCTTGAACGCCCCGCCAGAGTTGGTCCGCGCTGGAGCGGGTCGATCCCCACCGAACGGCCCGCCACGGTCACTGCCGAGCCGAGCCAGAGCGGGGGTCGGGATGAGCGATCGATCTTGCTGGGGGCCATCGCCCGCACCGAGGCCGAGCGACTCTCGACCACCGCACCCCTCGCGGCGATCGAGGGCACGGTGGCGGAGGTGCTCGGTCGCGGCGAGACGAACGGACACGGTGCCCTCCCGGGCCGCTTTCTCGAGGTCTACACCGAGTTGCTCGAGCAGGAGTTCGATCGCAGCCTCGTCGACCGCGTGGTCGCCGAGGCCCGTCAGGAACTCGCGCCGGCCTGCTGGCACGACGCGTCCCTCGTCCGCGAGTCGGTTGCGGGCGCGATCGAGCGAATGCTGCCGGCCCCCGGCGAACCGTCGCCGAGCCGGCATGCCGCTCGGACCCTCGCCCTGATCGGACCGACCGGCGTCGGCAAGACCACCACCCTTGCCAAGCTCGCAGCGGTCCTCAAGTTGCGTCTCGACCTTCGAGTGGGCCTGATCACCTGCGATACCTATCGCATCGCGGCAGTCGAACAACTGCGGACCTACGCCGAGATCATCGGACTGCCCCTCGAGGTCGTGCAGTCTCCTGAGGAGATGCAGGCGGCCAAGAGCCGCTTCGCCGACTGCGACGCGGTGCTGGTCGACTCCGCCGGACGAAGCCAGAACGACGCCGAGCGAATCGAGGAACTGCACGCCTTCATCGAGGCCGCCGAGCCCGACGAGGTGCATCTGGTTCTCTCGGCGGTCGCGGGCGACCGGGTCCTGCGCCGTGAGGCCGAGGCATTCTCGCGGGTTCGGGCCGACCGGTTGCTGTTCACCAAGCTCGACGAGGCGGTCGCGGTGGGCCCGCTGCTCTCGCTCGCCATCCGCATGAATCGCCCGGTGGGGTACGTCACCACCGGCCAGGAGGTGCCCGACCATCTCGAAGCGGTCTCGCCGCGGCGATTGGCGGAGCTCCTGCTCGGAGGAAGCATCCGACCGTGAGTGATCAGGCCACCCAACTGCGGGAGCTCGCGCAGAGACTCGGCGTGGGCAGCGTGGTCGCTCCGCCGGAGCCGCCGCGCTCGACGCCGCCTCCGCCACCACCGGCCGCGGTGCGACCAGTCGAGGTGCGAGCTCCTCAACGAGCCGAAGCAACTCCGCCTCCGAGGCGGCGGCTTGCTCGCGCCATTGCGGTCACGAGCGGCAAGGGTGGCGTGGGCAAGAGCAACCTCTCGGTCAACCTCTCGATCTGCCTCGCTCGCCGCGGACTGCGAACCTGCCTGCTCGACGCCGACCTCGGCATGGCCAACGCCGACGTCCTCTGCGGACTGACCCCCGACCACACCCTTGAGTCGGTGGTGAAGGGCACCCGCCGGCTCAGCGAGGTGGTGATGCCGGCGCCCGGTGGGTTCTTCCTGATTCCCGGTGCCTCCGGAGTGGGTCGCATCGCCAACCTCACCGTCGCCGAGCAGCAGCGGCTCGTCGAGCAGCTGCGACTGCTCGAGCGAACCGTCGATGTCGTAGTGATCGACACCGGAGCCGGGGTCGGCAGCGGGGTGATGACCTTCGCGGCGGCGGCCGGCGTGACCCTGGTGGCGGCGACTCCTGAGCCCACTTCGATGACCGATGCCTACGGCGCCATCAAGGTGCTGGCCGCCGAGGTGCCGGAGACCGGCGTTCGCCTGGTGGTCAACCAGGCCGCCTCGGAGCGAGAAGCCCACGATGTGCACGCCCGCATGGACCGCGTGAGCCGACGGTTCCTTGGGCGCGGCATCGAGTTCGCCGGCGCGATTCCCGCCGACCCGCAGCTGCCCGCGGCCGTGCGGCGG
>JAPOKA010000008.1:116-64330 GCA_029977865.1 bacterium | reverse complement strand
CAGGTAGGGAAAGGCGCCCGAGGACGCGGCCGCCACCAGCGCAGCAGCCTCGGGGTCGCCGCCATGTTCATCGCGCGGAAGCCGAGGGATCACCCGTTCGACCGCGAGGATCGAGACGAAGCTCGCGGCTGCCAGCGCGAACGGCCACGGGAACTCCGCATCCGGGTAGGCCTCCGCGTAGCCCGAGGCAGCATCTCCAAGCAGGTGCACGAAACCCGCCGCCAGGATCACGCCGCCCGCGAAGCAGTTTCCGAGGCTCAGCAGGTCGAGTCCGCGCCCGGATTGCTCACCCGCGTTGGCGGCGCGTCGAGGCATCCACCACGGAAGCAGTCCGCCGAGCAGCCCCATCGCGAGGATGGCCGCCATGGAGCCGAGTCGCAGAGGCAGATCTTCCAAGGGTTGCTCCGTGCAGGGAACCCGCGTGGATCATCGAGACGGTTCTTCGGCGATCGGCTCGAATCCCGGTAGGCCTTGGAAAAGTCGCCGTAGGATTCCCCTCGCGGTGGCCTCGGGTCGCCGACATCTCCCTCCAGTCACTGTTCCGCCGATCGAGGCCTCCCGCCATGCACCGACCTTCAAGAACTTCGCGTTGCGCACTTCTCGCCGGGCTCTTCGCCATGCTCGCAGTCTTCACGCTCGTGCCGATGGCCTGCCGCGGCGGCGGCGGTGGCGACGGCACCGCGAACGGGCCCGGAGGCGGCTACGGAGTCACGAGCAACGTCGGCACCCTCGGCGAAGATGTGGTGCAGAACGAGTCGCCGGATCAGGATCCCTTCGTCGAGAACCCCAATCCGATTCCCGACTGAGCCTGCGCCGGCGAGCGACGGTCACTTCCCGCGTCGGACCACGCCGAAGGTCACCAGGCCTGCGGCGGCGAGACCCACCACCACCAGCGAGCGCCAGAAGACCGCATCCACGAGCGACATGCTCGAGTTCGCGGCATTCTCGATGGTTCTCGCCGCGAGCACTTCGACCCGTTCGGTGTTGGTGTCGTCGACGAGCGTGATCACTCGATCGAGAACCCCTTGCAGGTCGATCGCGGCCTTCTGGAGCTGCACGGCGCTCGCATCGAGCTCCTCGAGCGAAAACGACGGCGGTTGGGGCGCGGCACCGGGCGGTGGCTCGGGACCCTGCATTCGCTCGACGGTGTCGAGCACGCCTTGCACCGCCGCCACGGTCTGCTCCCAGGCCTTGGCGGTGGTTGCGGCCTGCTCGACGGCGCGGTCGACGGCCGCACTCTGCTCGCCGAGGTTGGAGATCGCCGCATTCACCTCGATCGCGGTGGCGCGGGCCTCGGCGGCGGCATCGCGGGCCGTCGCGACGGTCGAGGCCAGTTCGCTCTGCGATGCGCGCGTCTCCTCAAGGAGAATGGCGGCCTGCTCCCGGAGTTGGACCGGGAGCGCCTCCGCCGTCTTGGCAAGCGAAGTGCTGGCGGCGCCGACGGCGTTGAGGTTGTCCACCGTCGAGCGGGCGAGGGGAGAGAGATAGAACTCCTGCAGCAGGCGCTCGGACTGCCTTCGCACCTCGTCGGGGAGTCGCTGGAACTGGCGATTGAACTCCTGGGCCTGCACCACCACATCGGCGACGCCGGTCTCCACGCTCCTGGCCGCGGTGAAGGGCGAGAGCGGGAGGGAGAGCAGGTCCACGATGCCGCCGCTCGATCCACCGCTGGTGGTGCGTGCGCCGCCGAGACGGGCTCCGGTGGCGACCGACTCGATCTTGGTGGTGAGGATCTCCTCCTGCTCGGCCGCCTCGACCACCTTTTCCTTGATCTGCTCGACCTTCTCTTTGGGCAGGTAGCGCAATGCGACGTCCTCGATCTGCGTCGACATCGCCTCCGCCGCTCTGGAGATGCCCTGGGACTCCTCGCCGAAGAGCTCCTGCACCTGACCGTTCTGCGCCGAGTGCAGCAGCATCTCCGCGCACCACCACAGATCGATCAGCGAGATCAGGGAATTGCTGCCGGAGCCGGCGCGTTCGAGCCGGCCGACGACCGATCGCCGCGCCGACAGCCGCTTCTCGACCTCGGGCCGGTCGGTCTGATCGAGTTTGGCGAGGGTCGCGGCGTCGACGAGACTTCGGGCCACGAGTCCGAAGCGATCGAGCTCCTCCTCGAACTCCGCGGCCGCCTGGACCGCCTCGGGCGAAGGCTGCTTCGGCGCCGAACTGCAGGCGAGCAGGTTGGCGAACGCCAGCGCGGCCACGGCGAGCAGGGGCAATCGAGTGAGAGAGGGCATGAGCGGCTCCTTGCGCGAACCTCAGGTTGCAAAGCGATCGCGCACGGCGCGGAGTTCGTCGAGGCGATCGACGAGGATCTCGACGAGTTCGGGATCGAAGTGTCGCCCGCTCTCGGCGCGAATCACGTCGAGCACCTTCGACTCGGGCCAGGGGTCCTTGTAGCTCCGTTTGGAGCTCAACGCGTCGAAGACGTCGGCGAGGCCGACGATGCGGGCGAAGAGCGGGATCGTCTCGCCGCTCAAGCCGCGGCGGATCGGCGTGTCGGGCGGATGCGAGGCCAGTTCCCCGGGATCGCCGGGACCCGGGTAGCCGCCGCCATCCCAACGCTCGTGATGGCGCAGGGCGACCTCGCGGGCGGCCTCGTCGAACTCGGTGCGCAGGCCCGCGAAGAGCTCGGCGCCGATCACGGTGTGGATCTGCATCCGGGCGTACTCGGAGTCGTCGAGCTTGCCGGGCTTCTTGAGGATGGCATCGGGAATGCCGACCTTGCCGACGTCGTGCAGCATGGCGGCGATGCGCAGGCGGTCGCGCTGCCGTTCGGTCTCGCCGGCCTCGAGTCCGTGGCGCCGAGCCCACTCGGCGAAGAGCACCAGCGAGTATCCGGCCACGCGATTGACGTGGGCACCGGTCTCGGTGGGATCGCGCAACTCGGCCATGCCGATCATGCGGAGGATCATCGAGCGAGTGAGCGAGGCGCGTTCGAGGGCCACGGTGGCGAGGCTCGCGAAGTGGACGAGCAGACGGCGATCCTCCTCGGAGAAGCCCGACTCGGGGCGGGTCAGCAGCAGTACCCCCAGGACCTCCGCGGTCGCGGTTCGCAGCGGAAGGGCCAGCACCGAGCGCAGCAGCACGCCTTCGCAGCCTTCGACCGGCAGCCCGCCGATCGAGCCCGCCGCGGGCGATTCGTCCGCCGCGAGGGTCAGGTAGGTCGGATCGCCGCCGAGCGCTGCACGGCCGGCCGCGGCATCGAAGGTGAGCGGGAAGGTCGCCAGCGCCGGCTCGTGGGCGGCAAGCCCGTCCCGCAGCCGGTACTCCAGCTGCAGCGAGCCCCCGTGGCGGATGAAGATCGAACCGGAGGCCGCACCGGCGAAGCGGCCGGCCTCGCCGAGGATTCGCTCGAGCAGGATGTCGAGGTCCTGGATGCGGGAAAGCTCGGTCCCGATCTCGGCGATCGCATGCAGTCGGTCCTGTCCGGCCTTCACGTCCTCCGCGAGGCCCGCGTTCAGGTCCTCGAGCCGCCGGTTCGCTTCGTCGAGGCGGCGGTTCTTCTCGCGAACCTGGCGCTCCATCGAGGCCAGCTCCGCGAAGGCACGCTGGCGTTCGCGCTCTGCGACGAACCCGGCGGAGTGGTGGTGGATCCGGGCGAGCAGCTCGATCGCGTCGGGGAGCTTGACGAGGTAGTCGCTGGCCCCGCGGGCAAAGGCGTCGGCCTTGGTGGCCGGTTCCTCCCTCGCGCTCAGGACGATCACCGGCACGTCGCGAATCTGCTCTTCGCGTCGATAGGCCTCGAGCAGCTCGAGCCCGTCGGCGTCGGGCATGACGAGATCCTGAAGGATCACCGTGGGATGGACCGCCCGCGCGGTCTCGATCGCCTCGGTGCCCTTGCTGCAGTAGTGCAACTGCACGCTCTCGTCCCGCGCGAGCATCCGTCGGACCGCCTCGCCGATCAGGGCCTGGTCGTCGACAAGCAGCACGGTGGCGCGAGTGGGTGGCATGGGGTGGTCAGTAGGCGATCGAAACCGCGCCCCGAGGCAGGCGATCGAGCAATTGAGGCGGAGTGACCGGCACTGCGAAGCTCGAGAGCGCGTCGCGGGAAAGTCCGCAGTCGCGGGCACATCCCGGCGCGACGCAGACCTCGCCGCCCCCTGCGGCGAAGGACGCGATCTGTTCGCCGATGGGCGGCTGGTCGAGATACCTCAACGCCGGATCGACGGAAGCGGCCGCGAAGATGGCTCCGGCGCTGGAGAGGTAGAGGATGGTTCGTCGCCCCGATTCGCGGGACTTCTCGGCGAATCGAATCCCCATCTGGGCCGACTGCAGGTCCTGCGGCCCGGCGGTGAGGGTGACGAGGACGCACGGCTGCGGTGCCTTGGCGCGAGCCGCACAGCCGACCGCGAACAGGGCGTGGGCTGCCGCCAGCGCCACCACCAGCCACCAGATCCGGTCGCTCGTCGATCGCCGGGCGAACTCGAAGGTGACCCGCGTTGCGCGAAGGTTGGATCGGGGGAGGAACTTCATGCAAGACCGCGGATGCTACCGACATCGATGGACTCGCTCGTATGCTGCGGCTGCCGCGGAGGTTGCGGCACGGAGGCGACCATGCCCGACTCGAGCCCGATTCTTCGGCCGGCCTGCGTCGAACGACCAGCGTCGGCGGCCGGCGATCCGCGGCTCGGCGACCTCATCGCGGCTCGGCCACTCGAAGCGCCCGCCGCAGTGATGGTTGGATTTCCCGTCGACGAAGGGGTGCGCCGTAACGGCGGACGGGTCGGCGCTGCGCAGGGTCCGCAGGCGATCCGCCACTGGCTCTACCGACTGACTCCGGAGTCTCGCGACGAGGGTCGAATGGCCGCGGCACTGACCCGCGTGGTCGATCTCGGTGACGTCGACGGATCGGGCGATCTCGAGGCCGATCAACACGCGCTCGCTGCCGTGCTCGGGCCGCACGTGGCCGCCGGACGAATCGTCATCGTGCTCGGGGGCGGACACGAGACGGCCTTCGGCGTCTTTCTTGGCCATGCCGCGGCCTCGCGCCGCGTCTTCATCGCCAATCTCGACGCCCATGCCGACGTGCGGCCGCTTCGGGTGATCGACGGCGCGCTGCGCGGCCACAGCGGTTCACCATTTCGCCAAGCGCTCGAGCATCCTTCGAAGGCCTGCACGGGATACGCGGTTGCGGGATTGCAGCCCGCCTCAGTCGCCGCGGAGCACCTTCAATGGATGCGGGGACGAGGCGCTGCCGCGGCGTTCATCGATGAACTGCCGCAGCTTCATGCGGGAGTTCCCGATCCGCTTGCGGCGTTGCCGCCCTGGTCCGCCGAGGCGGACGAGCGGCATCAGCGAATCATGGCGACGCTCGATCTCGATTCGGTCGACGCCGCGTCGGCGCCGGGGGTGAGCGCACCCGCTCCGGCGGGCCTCGCAGTCGAATCTTGGCTCGCAGCGGCCGAGAGGCTTGGATCCGATGCTCGCGTGGCGTCGCTCGATCTCGTCGAACTCTGTCCTCCGTTCGATGCGGATGGGCGCACGGCGCGGTTGGCGGCCCTGACGATCTGGCGATTCCTGCGGGGCTGGAGCCAGCGAGCCAGTCCGCATCGCTAGTCGTTCCCGTGTCGGCTTCGCGGCAGCCGGTGGCGAGCGTCATGGTCTTCAGGAAGCGGGACGCCCTCGGGTGAAACCAGGCAAACGAGGCAAACATGGCACCGAATCGGGGGGAGGATATTCTCGCGTTTTGTCATCGATGACATCGACCGGCGGAGAAAGGTCCCACAATCTCGACGCTTCCGCGGCCCTCGGGTGCTGCGGAGCCAGAGGCGTTTCGACGCAGGCATTGTGGGGTCTGTGCCGAAACGTCCTCTGAATCGTTCTGACCGCTCGTGGGGAGCAAACATGACAACGCGAGATCGAGATGGTTTGTGGCGCGCCACGAACTGTGGCAACCGATTCCTGGGTTCGGTGGCGGTGCTCTTTGTCTTTGGCTTCTTGGGAGCGGTCCACGCCCAACGGGGCACCGCCTTGGATTATCCGGCCCCGCTTGGGTCGGTGTGGGTTCCGACTCCCACCAACATCGACGACTTCATCGATGACCACGAACAGGCGGTCGTCCTGGGCAAGTCGCTCTTCTGGGATACCCAGGTCGGAAGCGACATGCAGACCGCCTGCGCCACCTGCCATGGGCATGCGGGAGCGGATCCCCGCATCTGGAACACCATGAATCCCGGGTTCAACGGAACCTTCGATGGTGGGGTCCTGCCTGGCGGCGTGCTCAATACCGAGTTCTTTCCGACCACGGTGTTCGAGCAGCCGGGATCTCGCTTCAGTCTCGTTACCCGCAGCATCGACGACATCGCTGGAAGCCAAGGCGTCTTGAAGAGGTTCTTCGAGGGCGTCGCAGGCCAGCCGCTGATCGAGATCTGCGAGGACCAGGCAGACGCGGTCTTCAACGAAGGTGGCGTCAATGTGCGTCAGGTCACCGGGCGCAACTCGCCCTCCGCGATCAACTCGGTCTTCAACGTTCGCCAATTCTGGGATGGGCGTGCGAATCTCTGGTTCAACGGCGTGGACATCGCCGGGCCGACCAATCCCAACGCGCGGGTGTGGCGGTGGAATCCGGCGACGCAGTCCCTGCAACAGGTCGCGGTGATGCTCGACTACTCCGGACTCGCATCACAAGGCGTAGGACCGGTGCTCAATGGCGTCGAGATGAGCTGCTCGGGCCGCACTTGGGAAGACCTTGCCGGCCGACTGCTCGACTCCCGGGCGCTCGCCTCGCAGCAGGTCTCGCCGACCGACTCGGTCCTCGGGCCGTACCGGGACGCGAGCGGCATGGGGCTGGTCTCCGACTATCGCGATTTGTTCGTGGCGGCATTCCAGGATCAATGGGTGACCGAAAACCCGACTCCGCAGGGTGTTCCTCAGATCCATGCGAACTTCCCGATGCTGGTGGGATTGGCCCTGCAGGCCTACGAGTCGACGCTCGTCTCCGACGATTCGCCCTACGACCGCTTCGCAGCGGCGGGATTCCCCGTTGGCGGCGGAGGTCACCTTGACGAGCAGCAACTCGAGGGGCTCGACCTCTTCGTCAATCTTGGTCAGTTCCCCGATCTTCAGATCACCAACTGCTCCGCCTGCCATACCGGCCCCGCGTTCAGCAGCGCAACGTGGCCCGGTCAAGGAGTGATCGCGCCTCCGACGGCCGCTGCCCCGGTCCAGGCTCCCAATGGCATCGAGGCGATGCTCATGATGGCGGCCGCGAATCTCGCGGGCGTGACCTTCGCTGATCACCCCGCGGATGGTGATCCGGCGATTCAGCCCCTGACCTTCGACCTCAATGGCAACGTCGAGCTGATCCTGCTCGCACCGGGATCGAACGATCCCGACGACGGCGAGGAGGTCCTGCATGAGAACTTCCCGGATCTCCCCAACGGATGCGATTGGGTGCAGGTGGGACTCATCGCGCCCGACGAGGGCGTTGGACTCCTGCAGATCGAGGTTCGCGCGACCACGCTCCCCAAGGGCGGTGGATGCGGCCTGTGGGTGCGATTCGACCTGGTTGGCTTCCCGGTCGGACGCTACGCGCTCATGATGGACAACCTGCACGCGGCCACGCTCGAGGTCGTCTCCGATGGCCGGTACGAGTTCGGCTTCTACAACCTCGGCGTAAGACCGACCGGCGAGGATCTCGGGGTCGGCGCGACGACCTCGAGCGGACTTCCGCTCTCCTGGACGCGGCGAAGGCAGCAGGGACTGCCGCTTCCGGAGGTCGCAGCCCCGCTCGCAGTGCCGGCGGGAGTCGCCACCGGGGTCGATGGAGCATTCAAGACTCCCGGGCTGCGGAACGTCGCATTGACGGGGCCGTACATGCACCACGGCGGCATGTCGAGCTTGCGGCAAGTGGTCGAGTTCTACAACCGCGGCGGTGATTTCCACGAGCAGAACATCGACAACCTCTCCCCGGAGATGGTGACGCTCGGCCTGAGCGATGAGCAGATCGACGCCATCGTGTCGTTCCTGGAGTCGCTCACGGACGAGCGGGTCGCCATGGAAGCGGGTCCCTTCGACCATCCCGAGCTTCCTCTGCCCAACGGCCCCATCTTGCCGGCGGTCGGCGCGGCTGGACGCGAAGCGGAATGCCTCCCGCCGCTCAGCACCTTCGAGGAGCGGCTCGCCGGAATCCCGCTCGAGGGAGACTGTGACGGAGATGGCCGCATCGACGCGTGCATGATCGCGAACAATCCATCCCTCGACGCCGACGGCAACGGAGTGCTGGACGCCTGCGAAGGCGGCGGTGGTGGCGGTGGCGGTGGCGGCGGTGGCGGTGGCGGCGACTGCAACGGCGATCTGGACAGCGACGGCCAGGTGGGCGGTATCGACTTGGCGATCGTGCTGGCCTATTGGGGAAGCGACTCGCCGGTGGCCGACTGCAACGGCGACGGCGTGGTCGGCGGACCGGACCTCGCAGCGGTGCTCGCCAACTGGAACACCGACTGACCGCGGGCAATCGCGGTCGAACACGCGCGGAGGGACTCGAACCCCCAACCCTCGGCTTCGAAGGCCGATGCTCTATCCAATTGAGCTACGCGCGCAGCGGCAGGAGTGTAGCGGAGGGTCGGATCCTCCGCCCTCCTGTCCGCTCGCAGGCACGCCGGATCAACTCGCGTCGATCGCCCGCTGGTAGCTCTCAAGGCACTTGAGGGCAGCGCCGTCCCAGGTGATTCCCCGCACCTCGAACTGGCCGTGCTCGACGAGGGTGCGCGAGAGCGGGGGGTGCCGAAGCACCGCGATGATCTTGTTGGCCATGTCGTCGACATCCCAGAAGTCGACCTTCAGGGCGTTGACGAGCACCTCGCTGACGCCGGAACTCTTGCTGATCAGGACCGGCACGTTGTGGCTGAGGGCCTCCAAGGGGGCGATGCCGAAGGGCTCGGAGACGCTGGGCATCACGTAGAGGTCGGCGATCGCGAAGACCCGTGCGATGTCCTTGCCGCGAAGGAAGCCGGTGAACAGGACCTTGTGCCCGATGCCGAGCTCCGCCGCCCGGTGGATCATGCTCGCCGCGAGATCGCCCGATCCCGCCACCACGAACTTCACATCCTCGACCAGATCGAGCACTCGCTTGGCCGCGGAGATGAAGTACTCCGGGCCCTTCTGGTGGGTGATTCGGCCGAAGTACAGAACGATCTTGTCCCGTCGCCCGATCGCCTGCAGCCCCGCCGAAGTGGGCTCGAGATCGACCCCGTTGTAGACGACGTCGATCTTCTCCGGGTCCACGCCGTAGCGATTCGCCGCGATGTTGCGGGTGAGCATGCTTACCGTGATCACCCGGGCTGCCCCGTGCATGCCGCGTCGCTCGATGTTGTAGACCGACTGGTTGACGTGCTCGCCGGAGCGATCGAACTCGGTCGCGTGCACATGCACCACCAGCGGCTTGCCGGTCAGGCGCGAGAGGGCGAGCCCGGCGGGATAGGTGAGCCAGTCGTGGGCGTGGATGACGTCAAACTCGAGGTCGCGGGTGGTCTCGACGCAGAAACGGGCGTAGCGGTCGGCTTCGGCCACGAGATCGCCGCTGTAGTCGGCGGCGATGGGGCCGTAGGCGCTGCGCCGCCGTTCCGGCGGTCCCGCCTCGGGAAGCACCTCGACCATCGTCAGATCGACCTGTTCGCTTGCCGCTCCCTCGATCGAGGGAAAGGCGCCCGAACGAGCCAAGGCCGCGATCTTCGGCGCCGAGAGACCGCCTTCGGCGATGACGCGATCCCAAAGCTCCCGCTCGGTGGCGCTCATTGCCGCCGAGGAGTACGCGCCGACGAACGACTCCGGCAGATCAATGAAGCGGGTGTGCTGGAATCGAGCGAGCAAAGGACCGAGTCGCTCGCGCTCGAGTTCGGTCCAACGCGAGGTCGCCTCGGAATCGGTCGAGCCGCCACGGCCATCGGACCGCCGATCACGCCGATCGATCGGCGGACCCTCCGGCAGAAGCGGCAGCCGCCCCGGCGTCAGCAGCCGGACGTGGGATGAACTCTCCGGCGGAATCGGACGCGGCAGCACGAAGGTGACGGGAACCCCGGCGCGGTCGAGCGCCTTGGTGAGGCCATGGCACGCCGTCCCAAGCCCACCGGTGATGAAGGGCGGGAACTCCCAGCCGAGCATGAGCACGCGAGGCTTCATGGGGAAGGGGGCGCTACTCCTCGTCGCCGCCGCTCATGTCGCCGAGGTTGCGGAACGCCGCCTCGAACGCGAGCAGAAAGAGACGGGTCTTATCGGCATCGGACGCGACTGCGGCTGGAATCGGAGTCTCAAAGGTGTAGAGCCGGTCCTCGCTGCGAAAGTGGCGGACCACCAGATCGGCCTCGGCGACTTCGAGCCCGACTTCTGCCAGTTCTTCCGCAACCAGTTCCTCGAGGGGATCGCCCGAGTGCATCAGGTCGGACTCGATCGACTCGCTGAGCCAGCGATCGGGGGTCACCAGGCTCACCAACACCTCCCCGTCGCGCGACTCGAGCCGGTACTCGGCCTCGGCCGCGGCACCGCGGGCTCGACAGGAGATCCCGCCGGGGGTCGAGGAGATCTCCGTGAATGACTCATGCCCGGCGACCAATGGCGCGATCGACTGGATCAGAACAGAGGCGAGGTCTTCAGGCATGCGGAGGGAGGATTGGAGTTCAGGTGGCGATGCCGACGCCGCCGCAGGCTGCGGCCGGAAGCGATTGACAAGTGGAAGCAGGCGGGCGAAGGGAACCGTACGCACGGTCGACCCGCGGGGGGATGATACCGAGCGAAGAGCAGCACGATTCTGCGGGCAAGCGGGCGTTTCCGCCGAGAGGGACGAACCGCAGCAGCGCGACGCCGGGAATGGCCGCGCGGCTACGCTTCACGACTCCAATCCCTCGAGTTCAGACCCAGATCCATGACCGCCACCGATTCCCAGACTTGGACGACGCGAGCGCTTCTGAGCTGGATTCGCCAACATCTCGAGCGGAACGAGGTCGACAGCCCGCGGGTCGCGGCCGAACTGTTGCTTGCCTCCGTCATTGGCGGCGAGCGCGTCCACCTCTACATGGAGCCGGAGCGGCCGGCGTCGGTCGAGGAGCGGGCACGGCTCCGCGAACTGGTCGCCCGAGCGGCCAGGCACGAGCCGATCCAGTACCTGCTCGGCGAAGCGTGGTTCTACGCTCGCGCCTTCGAGGTGGGACCGGCGGTGCTCATTCCGCGTCCGGCGACAGAGACCCTGGTGGAGGAGGCGATTCGTTGGATCCGGGCGTGCCGGCAGACGCCCCTTCGCGGCGCAGACGTGGGAACCGGGAGCGGCTGCATCGCCACGACCATCGTGGCGGAGTCGCGGCCCCGGCCGCGGGTGAGCGACCAGTTCGAGGCGGTGCGGCTGCAGCGGATGCTTGGCGCGGACGCGGTCCGCGACGCCGAGGCGGTGGTGAGTCCACGGGCAGCGGGTCCCGCCGAACTTCGAATCGAGGCGATCGATCTCTCTGCGGAGGCGCTCGAAGTGGCTCGCCGCAACGCCGCTCGGCACGGGGTGGCCGAGGCGATCTCGTTCCGACGGGGCGACTTGCTCGAGCCCCTCGGCGGCGAGGCCCCGCTCGACTTCGTCTGTGCGAACCTGCCCTACATCAGCGACTCGGAATGGGAACGGGTCGCCGTCAATGTCCGCGACCACGAGCCAACCCTCGCCCTTCGCGGCGGCCGGGATGGGCTGGACGCGATTCGAAGGCTGGTGCCGCAGGCTCGCGCACTGCTCCGGAGCGGCGGCGGGATCTTTCTCGAGTTCCAGTTCGATCAGGCCGCGGCGGTGCGGTCCCTCCTCGACCATGTCGGATTCGAGCAGATCCGCATCGTTCGCGATCACGAGGGCCTCGAGCGGATCGCGGCCGCAGTGGCGGGCTGACGGAAGGTCGTTCCGGCCGTCAGGTCGAACCCACCGGTCCCGCGAGGGCCTTGTGCACCTCTTCGAGCAGTTGCCCGACCTGGAAGGGCTTGAAGAGGAAGCAGTGCAGCCCCTCCTGGCTGGATCGGACGATCGAGTGGTGCGGGTCGTATCCGAATCCGGTCATGAGGATCACCGGCGTCTCGCGGGAGGCCTCCTTGGTCGCCCGGAAGACCTCGTAGCCGTTGCGGTCGGGCATGCGCACGTCGCTGATCACCAGTTCGAAGCGCTTCCCGCCCTCGCGAACGGAGGCCTCGATCGCCTCGATGGCGCCGGCGCCGTCGTCGCAGACCACCACCTCGCAGCCCCGGCGTTCGAGCACCGCACGAATGGTCTGACGGATCTGCGGCTCGTCGTCGGCCACCAGCACCCGGCGTCCGGCGAGGCTCTCCTCGAGTGCCGCATCGCGCAGGAACTCTTCGGCCCCAAGGATCGACTGCGGTCCCGAGGTCGAGGAGGCGAGTCGGGCATCGATCGCCGCGATCGCCTCGCGCAGGGGCCCGGCGATCTCCGCCACCGGGCCTTCCTGCGAACGCTCGACGATCGCGAGGGTCGCCCTCAGACCCTCGAGAGGTGCCTTCAACTCACCGAGCACGTTCTCCGCGACCTGCCGATTGGTGGTGTAGCGCTCCACGACCAGCATGTCGAGGATGTTGAGTGCTAGGCCGAGGTAGCGGGCGTAGAGCTCGAGGCAGAGCCGGTCTTCGTCGTCGAATCGGTCGGCTTCGGTCGACTCGACGTCGAGGGTTCCGATCACGACCTCGCCTCGGCGAAGTGGCACGGTGACGCTGCTACGGCCCTTGGAGAGTCCCGGCAGGTAGTGCGGATCGTCGGCTGCGTCGCGGCAGATGTAGCCCTGGCCGGTCGAGGCGACCAGGCCGGAGATGCCTTGGCCGTCGCCGCGGGCGAAGATCCGCTGACCGATCGGCAGGGGCTCGATGCCCCGCGACATCACCAGTTCGAGCTGTTGGTTTCGCGGGTCGATCAGTCGAACTTCAAAGGCCAGTTCGCCGCTGCCACCCGGAAGCACCGAGTCGATGCCGAGGATGAGCCGTTCCTCGATCCGCCGCAATCGGGTGGTGACCGGTTGCGAGATCCACTGCTGATCGATGTCGAGCAGTTCGCCACCGGCGACGTCGACCGCCTCCACGCGGTCCTGGATTCGCCGGCTTGCGGTGATGTCGAGCATGAGGCCGATCGCGCGCGGCGGACCCTCGCCGGGCACCGCCGCCACCACCACCTCGAATGCGGTGTCATCAAGGCGAATGGTGTTGCGGACCGAGCCGGGGGGCTCGGCGTCGCCGGTGCCTTGCCCCTCGGAGAGCTCGCGCAGACCGCGGACGCACGCATCGGCAAAGCGCCGCAGCGCCTCGGGGGAGGCAGCCGAGAGTCGGCCGTTCATCCACAGGATCTCGCCGCTCGACTCGACCAGGCCCACGCCCTCGCCGAGTCGGCTGATGGTCTCCAGCGCCGCGATCTCGTCGAACCCGCGCCGCCTGGGCTGCTCGGCTACCACCAGCTTGAACCGCCCTTCGAGGGCGGAGCGGACCGCCGGCTCGAGGGACTCGAGCGAGCGAAGGTCGGGAAAGACCAGCAGCCGCGAAGGATTGGCCGGCATCGGGCGTGGCGATCGAGGCGATCGGGATCCGAGCAGGAGTCTAATGAAGAGCCGAGATCCGGGGCAACATGAGATCCACGGCGCCGGCTCCGCGCACCACGATGGTGCCCGAGTGTTCGGCTCAATCGCGAGCACGGCTGCAGTAGACTCGCGCTTCGCGTCGATCGCCTTCTCCGCACCGCGCGACCCCGAGCCTGCCACCCCCCGCACTCGACCCATGATTCGCGCCAACAGTCTGAGCAAGCGTTTCGGATCGGTGGAGGCGGTCTGCGGGCTCTCCTTCGAGGTCCCGCGGGGCAGCATTTGCGGGTTCCTCGGTCCGAACGGATCGGGCAAGTCGACCACCCTGCGGATGTTGACCGGTCTGCTGCGTCCCGATGCCGGTCGCATCGAGATCGATGGAGTCGACGCCGTGGCGGCATGGCGGGAGGCCCGCCGCCGCATCGGCTACCTGCCCGAGTCGGCCCCGGCCTATCCGGAGATGCGGGTCGAGGAGTACCTCGCGTTTCGCTGGGCGATCGCCGGCAGGAGCGGATCGCGACATGACGAGATCGCGCGGGTCTGTGGGCGGTGCGGACTCGATTCGGTGCGGAGACGCCTTGTCGGCACCTTGAGTCGCGGCTTTCGCCAGCGGGTCGGGCTCGCGGCGGCCTTGCTGGGTGATCCGGCGGTGCTGCTTCTCGACGAACCCACCGAGGGGCTCGATCCCTTCCAGGTCCGCGAGTTCCGCGACCTCGTCCGCGAGTTCGCGCAGGGTCGGACGGTGCTGCTCAGCAGCCACCTGTTGGCAGAGGTCGAGACGCTCTGTGATCGCGTGGTGCTGATTCTGGGAGGTCGCCTGGTGGCGACAGGGTTGCTGCAGGAGTTGCGGCAGAGCGCCACCGCCTCCGCCGTCCACTCGATCCTGCTCGAGACCGACCTGAGGGATCTCGCGTCCGTGACAGCGCAGTCGGGTCTCGAGTCGATCGAGGTGCTCGAAGCCTCCGAGGACGGGCGATGGCAGCGCTATCGCCTCCGCACGAGGAAGGACGCCCGCGAACACTTGGCCGCCGCGATCGTCGAGCAGGGCGGTCGGGTGCGGGACCTGCACCTCGAAGCGCCCTCCCTCGAGGCGGTCTTCATGGAACTCGCCGGAGCCGCGAGACCATGAACGCTGCGCTGGCCATCGCTCGCCGCGAGGTGCAGTCCGCCTTCGTGACCCCGCTCGCGTGGGTGCTGCTCGCCGCCTCGGGGCTGCTCGCAGCGGTGGTCTTCTCTTCGGTCGGCTTCCGCGACGGCGAACTCGCCAACCTTCGTCCGGTGCTGGTGGCGTTGGGATGGGCGATGCTGCTCTTCGCCCCGGCGGTGGCGATGCGGAGCTTCGCGGAGGAGCGTCGGCAGGGCACGCTCGAGATTCTCTCGACGGCGCCGGTGGGAGAGTCGGCGCTGGTGGTCGGCAAGTTCGTCGCCGCGGTGGTGATTCTCGCGACGATGCTGCTGCCGGCGCTCGTCCTGGCGATCCCCCTCGAGCAACACGGAGCGCCGGACTTCGGAGAACTGGCCTGCGGCCTGCTCGGCCTGCTGCTGGTGGGTTCGACGGTGGCGGCGCTGGGCATCCTCGCCTCGACCCTCACCTCGAGTCAGGTGCTCGCCTACCTCGGTGCGATGTTTCCGTGCCTGGCCCTTGTGATCTCGGTGAAGTTGCTTCCCATCTGGCTCGGCCCTGCGGCCAACCGGTGGCTCGAACCGCTCGACCCGCTGCAGCGACTCGATGCCTTCGTGATCGGGCTCTTCGACACCGCGAACCTCGCGTGGTTCGCGGCGGCTTCGACGCTCTTCCTGGCCTTGGCCGCGTTGGCGCTCGCCCGCGGACGCCGTCTGCGTCCCGCCGGAGTGGCGCGACTCGGGCGGCTGGCGCACGGAACGCTGCGGGTGCTTGCGATGGCACTCTGCGCGGTCGCGGTGGTGGCGATCGCGACGAGCCCTGCGCTGCGAACGCGGCTCGACCTCACCCGCACCCGCGCCTACAGCCTCTCGCCGCAGACCGCGGCGCTGCTCGGTTCGCTGGAAGGTGCATGGTCGATCGAAATGCTGGTGGTCCCGGAAGAGGGCGACCGCGCCTTGCTCGAGCAGCTCGACGAAGTGCTGCGTCGGTTCGGCGAGGCGGCACGGTCGCTGTCGGTCGGACGGCTCGATCCCACCGACCCCGGAGACCTGCCTCGCTACGAGCGGCTGCTCGAGTCGCTCGCAGCGGCCCATGCATCGGAGTCGGAGGCCTACTCGGACGCGATCGACGAGGGACTCGCCGGTCTCGACGAACTCGTGGCCTACGCCGACGAGCGGCTGCCGGCGGCGAAGGCTCGCATCGCGGCGGCGCGGACCCGCGGCGAAGACGGCGCTGCCGAAGCCGCGGTGGCCTCGATGCTCGAGCAGGTCGCCACCACCGGTCCGCGGCTGCGAGGGGAGATCGAGGTGTATCTCGCGACGTCGCCCTCGAGTCCCTTCCCGGACTTCGAGTCGGCCCGCAGCGTGCTCGTGGCGCACCATCGCCTGCGGTCGGACCAACTCGTCGAAGGTCTGGCGCGAGACGGTGCGGCGCAGCGGATCGCGGCGCGATTGCGCAGCAGCATGGATCGGCTCGAGCGACTGCCGCCGCCGCGGCTCGGTCAGATCGCCGCGGCGATCGGCGGCGGCGAGGCGGCGGTGATCAGCGGCCCGTCCGGCGCCATCGTGGTGCCGGGTTGGCAACTGCTGCCGCGATCGTCCTTCACCGGCGAGGAGACGGTTCGCTTCGACCGGCGATTCCGCGGAGAGCAGCTGCTTGCTGCGGCGATTCGCGCGAGCCTCATCGAGTCGCCACCGGTGGTGGTGTTCATGCACGTCGAGCCCGCCTCGATGCTGCGGCGCACGCCGGAGGGAGGCGACCTCGCCGCCATCGCGGACGAACTTCGCGCGGCTCGTTTCGAGGTGCGGGAGTGGAATGCCGCCGCGGGCGGCGAGCCCACCCTCGAGTCGGGCCGCCGGGCGGTGTTCGTGGCGATCCCGCCGCTGCGGCGGTCCAGCGTCGAGCCCGACGAGGCGGAACGAGCCTTGATCGCGGCGACCCGGGGTCGCATCGAGGCCGGTGATCCGGTCATGTTGAGCCTGGCGCCAAGTGTGCTGCCGCTCCTCGGCGGTCGAGATCCGTGGGCCGAACTGGCGGCATCGCTCGGGGTGCGTGGGGACACTTCGCGGACCATTCTCGAACTGGTCGGCGACGAGCAGGGACGCCCCGCGACCCAGCCGCTGCACCTTGCTTCGAACGGTGCCGTCGAACACCCGCTCGGTCGGGCGCTCGACGGCCAGTCGCTCCTGGTCTTCTATCCGGTTCCGATCGACGAGCCCGAGGGCGGCGCGAAGTCGGTGCTTTCGTTGCCTGCCTCGGAGTCGCGGTGGCTCGAAGAGGACTGGCGGCGCCTGCGGGACGTCGAGGAGGTCCCCGAGGCGAAACGGCAGGATCGCGAGCTGCCCATGGTGGTGGCGGTGGAGCGAACTCGCCCTGGCGGAAGCGCGCAGCGAGCGGTGGTGGTGGGTTCAAGCGGTTGGATGCTCTCGAACCTCGCCGATCGCACCGTGGAACTCGGCGGCGAGCGGGTGGCCTTCGCGAACCCGGGCAATCGCGAACTGGCCCGCAGCGGCGTCGCCTGGCTTGCAGGACTCGACGAGTGGGTCGCAAGCGGAGGCTCCGGCCGCGAGGTGGCGCGGCTCGCCGGCATCACGCCCGCGATCCGAAGCGGGTGGGTGGCTGCGGTGTTGGTGGGCTTTCCGGTGCTGCCGCTCGTGTTCGGCGCGGTGGTGGTCTGGCGAAGGGAGCACGCGGCATGAGCGTGCGGTCGACGCTCTCCTGGTGGATCGCGGCCATCGTGCTCGCCGCTGCCGCGGCATGGCTGCTGCGGCGTCCCGAGGTCGTCGCGAGCGGTCCGCAGCCGGTGTTCACGGCGGGCGAACTGCCGGTTGATCGCATCGACGAGATTCGCCTGGTGCGGGGGGACGAGCCGGAATGGGTCTTCCGCCGCGAGGGAACCGCCTGGAGGCAGGTCGAGCCCTTTGAGCATCCGCTGGAGTCGTTCTCGATGCGACGGCATGCGGTGGCGGCGGAAGCGCTCGCCGCGAGCCGCGCCGTCGAGCTTGCCGAACTCGAGGCCGATCGCGGTCTCGCCTCGCTCGGGCTCGAGCCTCCGGTCGCGGCGATCGAGTTCGGGTGGACCGACGAGTCGGGTGAACGTCATCGCGAGGTGTTGGAGCTCGGCCGACCCACCGTCGCCGGACGAGCCTGGGCGCGGCGCCGCGGTGAGGAGCGGGTGCTCGCAGTCGACACCGGCCTTCACGACCGGATCGTCGAGCATCATCCGCGCGAGTGGCGCCGCAAGCAGCTGCTCGATCTCCCCGCCGGGCCGGTCGATCGGATTCGACTTCAGTTCGCCGACGGCCAGGAGGTGCGGGCGGTTCGCGAGGGCAAGAGCTGGTCGCTCGAGTCGCCGATCTCCACCCGTCTCGATCGCGAGGCGGTCGAAGCATGGCTCGCGGCGCTGGCGCGAGTCGAATCGGCGGCGTTCTTCGAGGACGAGCCGACGGATCTGGCCCGCTACGGCCTCGATGCGCCAGCCGAGACGCTGGTGCTCGAGCGAGCGTCGCCGCGACCGGATGGTGGCATCGAACTCGAGCGGGAGGCGATTCGCCTCGGAGGCCTGTTCGGTCCCGGCTCGACCGATCGCTTTGCGATGGTCGAAGGGCGGCCGGTGGTCGTGCTGCTCGGCGAAGGGGCGCGATCGACCCTGCTGCGACCGGTGACCGCCCTCATCGATCCCACCGGCACGGCGGTGCCGGCGTCGGAGATCGCCGCGGTCGAGATTCGAACCGCCGCGGAGAGCTTCAGGATCCGTCGGGAACTCGACGGTTTCGTGGCGGAGAGACTTGCCGGCGACGGCTCGGTGACGCAGACGGTGCCGGTCGAGCGAGCTCGCGCCGAGAGTCTGCTCGAGAAGCTCACCGCAGCGCGAGCGCCGGAGATCGCGGTTGGAGGATTCCCGCAGGAGCTCCTCGAGGCGATGGCGATCCTCTCCGGAGTGGGGGGGCGACCGCTCGATGCGGTGCGGATCGCCCGCGACCCCGAGACCTCGCGATGGGCGCTCGACAACGGCGACGACGTGATGCGGGTCTTCCCGGCGAGTTTCGCTCCGTCGCTCCGCGGGGCGGACTACGGCCTCGCCCCGGCGCCGCCCGAGGGCACGCCGTAGCCGAGGATCAGATCGCTGCCGCGACGGCGGATCGACTCGAGTTCGAGGGCAAGGCTGTGGCCGAGTCCGCCTTGGGTGGCGCCGGCAACCGCGGCGAGCCCGGTGTCGCTTCCGACGACCCGAGGGGCGACGAAGACCCACGCTTCGTCCACGAGCCCATCGCGGAAGAGCCGACCCAGGATGCCGGCGCCCGCTTCGACGAGCACGCGAGAGACCCCGAACTCCGAGGAGAGTCGCTCGAGCAGATCGCGCAAGGGGAGTTCACCGGAGGTCGCGGGCAGGCCGACGAGGGCGACGCCAGCAGTCTCGAGCTGCGCGGCGAGGTCTGCGTCGCCTTCGAGCGACTCGCTGTCGCAGGCCACCAGCAGCGGCTGTTCGCGGGCGGTGGCCACGAGCCGAGCATCGAGGGGAATCTGGAGCCGCGGATCGACGACCACCCTCAACGGCGTCCGCCGGGCGGGGACACCGCGAACATTCAGAAGCGGATCGTCGGCGAGCACGGTGCCGATGCCGGTGAGGATCGCATCGCAGCAGCCTCGCTCTCGGTGCACCATGCGCCGGCTCGGCCCGCTCGAGATCCATCGCCCGTCGCCGGCGGCGACGGTGATCTTGCCGTCCAAGGTCTGCGCCCACTTCGCGACGACCCACGGGCGACCGGTGCGGACCCGATGCACGAAGGCGCGATTCAGGCGCCGCACCTCGGGCAGATCGCTGCGCTCGAGGACTTCGATGCCCGCCTCGCGCAGCCGTGCGGCTCCGCCGCAGGCCTTCGGGTGCGGGTCTTCCTGCCCGTAGACCACCCGTTCGACACCGGCCTCGATGATGGCTTCGCTGCAGGGACCGGTGCGGCCGTGATGGTTGCAAGGCTCGAGGGTGACGAGCAGGCTGCCTCCGCGGGCCCGCTCGCCCGCCATTGCAAGCGCCTCGATCTCGGCGTGGGCTCCGCCGATTCGGCGGTGGTGCCCCAGTCCCACCACGCGACCGGAGGGATCGAGCACCACGCAGCCGACCATCGGGTTGGGCTCGACGCTGCCATGGCCTCGCACGGCCAGTCGAGCCGCGAGTCGAAGCAGCTCCGCATCGCGATCGTCGCGATCCACGGTCATACGCAGATCTCCTCGCGTCGGGGGCGTGGCGTGGTCGACGGACGCGGCACCCGGGCTCCGGTCCAGGCGAGCGTCGCCACGAGCACATCGTCGCTTCGCACCGGTCCTTCGAAGCCTTCCACGATCCGCAGCAGGTGCTTCGCCCAGCGTCCCGTCGGGGTTTCGCCGCCGCAGAGTCCCACGAACCCGTCGAGACCGAGCTCGCGACCGCTCCGATCGCGGGCCTCGAAGGCACCGTCGGTGTAGACGAACAGGATGTCGCCGATCTCCAGTTCGAATCGGTGCTCTTCGGTGCCGAACTCCCCCGGCGGCAGGGCTCCGAGCAGCGGTTCGGTCGCGGCGTAGCGATCGATCCGTCCGTCGGCGCGGCGTCGAAGCACCGGCGGATGTCCGGCGTTCGCGATGCGGACCTCGCCTCGTTCGGGCTGGATCAGTACCGCCGCGGCGGTGGCGAGCAGGGAGTGTCGCGCAAGGGTCAGGCGCACGTAGCGGTCGAGGCCCGCGAGCAGCTCGCCGGGGCCGACTCCGGGCTGCTCCGCGTGCAGGCGCTCGATCTCGCCGACGAGTCGGTTGACGGTCATCGCCGCCAAGAGGCCGTGCCCGGTCACGTCGAGGAGGACCATGGCCACGGATCCGTCGTCGAAACGCTGCACGTGAAGGAAGTCGCCGCCGAGATCGCTCGCGGGGGCGTAGGCGAAGTCGAAGCGGATCGGATCCTCGGTCTCAAAGGTCTCGGGAAAGAGGCTGTCGTGGATCGTTCGCGCCTGCTTGATCTCCCGTCGCAGGGCCCGGAGCTTCCGTCCCGTGAACTCGCGGCCGAAGCGACGACGGTATCGCGCCATTCTCCACCAGCAGAGGCCCATGCCCGGAAGCAGCACCAGCGGACTCAGCGTGACTTCGACGAACGCGAAGACCGCAGCTTCGACGCCGCCGGAGTTCGCGAACCCGTCGATCACACCCGTGGTGATTCGATACGCCGCCCAGACCGCGATGAGCGGCAGGATCGGCTTCACCGACTCCCGAGGTGTCCATGGCAGGAAGAGGCACGCGAAGAGGTGCAGCAGCGTCAGCTGACCCAGTGGAGATACCACCATCGCCGGATCGGCGGTCCGCTTCACGAGTTCGCCGAGCAGCACGATCGCGCCGAGGAGGAGCAGGAGACGGGTCGCGGCGTCGAGGGCTCCGGCCCGATTCTCGATCCGCGGACGGACCCGCAGCGCGAAGTACGCGATCGCAAGCAGGCCGAGCCCGCCGGCGATCCCGTCGACCAGACTCCCGGCGCGGGCTTCGAATCCGGCGCCTCCGCTCGAATCGGACTCGAGCGGAAGGCCGATGGTCACCGCGGGGCCGCCCGCCACGCCGACGGCGACGTCGGGAGCCGGCACCGGGACGACGCCGATCGGGCGCGACGCCCCGACGTCCCCCAGCAGCCCGCGGAGGAGCAGTGCCGCGAAGAACACGGCCTGCAGGATCGCGTAGGTCCCGCACATCCACCCGAACCGCCGCCGGAACCAGCGCACCAGTTCCTGCTCGTACTCGCCGCGGAACTCCGAAATGTCGTCTTCGAGCGTGGCGTCGGACATTGCTGGGGATCTTAGATGGTCCCACCCCGGACTCGGCGCTGACCGAATTGAAATGGGCCGACTCCCTGAGGAGTCGGCCCGTCGAGAGCGTCGATGAGTCGGGTCGTCGAATCAGCCCTTGGTCAGCACCGCTTCCTTGAGTCGCTCGGGCATGATGCGGTACTCGAGCGGCTCCATGGTGCTGGTGGCCCGGCCCTGCGTCATGCTGCGGAGCGTGGTGGTGTAGCCGAAGAGCTCCGAGAGCGGCACTTCCGCCGAGATGATGCGGACGTTGCCGCGCATCTCGGAGTCGTTGATCTGACCGCGACGGCTGGCGATGTCGCCGGAGACGTTTCCGAAGAACTCGTCCGGCGTGGTGACGGTCAGCTTCATGATCGGCTCGAGGAGGGCGAGGCCGGCCTTGGTGCAGGCCTGGCGGAACGCCAGGGCGCCAGCCTGTTCGAAGGCGACCTGGCTCGAGTCGACGTCGTGGTAGGAGCCGAAGACCAGCTCGACCTTGACGTTGATCATCGGGTAGCCGCCAAGCACGCCGCTCGCGGCGGCCTGCCGCGCGCCGTACTCGACCGAGGGGATGTACTCGCGGGGGATCACGCCTCCGGTGATCTTGTCGACGAAGCAGACGCCGTCGACCATCTTGAGGCCCGCGGCCTCCGCCTCTTCCTTGGTGAAGGGCATGACGTTGACCACCGCATCGCCGTACTGGCCGCGTCCGCCGGTCTGCTTCTTGAACAGGCCGCGAACGTCGTTGGCCGAACCGGCGATGGTCTCGCGATAGCTGACCCGCGGCTTGCCCACGGTGACGTTGATCTTCATGTCGCGGACGAGCTTGTTCTTGATGATCTCGAGGTGCAGCTCGCCCATGCCGGCGATGATGGTCTCGCCAGTCTCATCGTTGTAGTTGGAGCGGAAGGAGGGGTCCTCGCGGCGGATGGTGGTGAGGGCCTCGCCGAGCTTCTTCTTGTCGTCGGCGGTGTTGGGCTCGATCGACATCGAGATCACCGGCTCGGGGAAGTCCATCTTCTCGAGGACGATGGGGTTGTCCGGATCGCAGAGGGTGTCGCCGGTGATGGAGTTCTTGGGGCCGATCACCGCCACGATCTGCCCGGCGCCGACGCTCTCGAGGGCGTCGCGGTCCTTGGCGTGCATTTCGAAGATGCGGGAGACGATCTCACGCTTGTTGTTCACCGGGTTGAGCAGACGGCCGCCCTTCTGGAGGGTGCCGGAGTAGACGCGGATGTAGGTGAGATCGCCGTGCGAGTCGGAGACGACCTTGAAGACCAGGGCGGAGAAGGGGGCCGAGGGGTCGTGAGGCCGGGTGAGCTTCTTCTCGGCGTCGCGAGGGTCGATGCCGTCGACCGGCGGGACCTCGGTGGGATTGGGCAGGTAGTCGATCACGCCGTCGATGACCCGCTGCACGCCCACGTACTTGAGGGCGGAACCGCAGAAGACCGGGAAGCACTCGCGGCTCAAGGTGCCCTTTCGCAGGGCGGCCTTGATCTCCGGGACCGTGATCGTGTCGGGGTTCTCGAGGTACTTCTCCATGAGCGTGTCGTCGAGCTCTGCGGCCTTCTCGACGAGGTCATGCCGCCACAGCTCCGCCATGTCCTTCATGGAGTCGGGGATGTCGCGCTCCTCGACCTTGGAGCCGAGCTCGGTGGAGTCGAAGTAGTACGCCCGCATTCCCAGCAGATCGATGAGTCCCTCGAAGTCGTTGCCGTGCCCGATGGGGATCTGCACCGCGATGGCGTTGGCGCCGAGCCGCTCGCGAATCGACTTGAAGCTGAACTCGAAGTCGGCTCCGAGCTTGTCCATCTTGTTGATGAGGCAGACGCGGGGGACGCGGTAGCGGTCGGCCTGGCGCCAGACCGTCTCCGACTGCGCCTCGACGCCCTCCTTGCCGTCGAACACCGCCACGGCGCCGTCGAGCACCCGCAGCGAGCGCTCGACCTCGATGGTGAAGTCGACGTGGCCGGGGGTGTCGATCAGGTTGATCTTGTAGGTATTGCCGTCCTTGATCCACGGGCAGGTGGTGGCGGCCGACTGGATGGTGATGCCGCGCTCCTGCTCCTCCTGCAGGAAGTCCATGGTCGCGGTGCCTTCGTGCACCTCGCCCATCTTGTAGTTCTTCCCGGTGTAGTAGAGGATGCGCTCGGTGACGGTGGTCTTGCCGGCGTCGATGTGGGCGCAGATGCCGATGTTGCGGACGAAGTTCAGGTCGGTCGACATGGTCGGTCTCGCGTCTGGGGGCGTGTCTTGGGGCCCGGTTGAGAAGTGATCGGGCGATGCGGAGGAAGCGGAAGGGACCCGACGGGTCCCGCAGATCCGGCGAACGGCCGGAGGGGAAGATCGGCTCGACCGAACCTCGGCTCGATGCCGGGCTGGCCGCAGATCGTTGAATTCGTGAGAGGGCGGGAACCGGACCCGGCGGGTCAGTGGCTCCGAATCGGCGTCCGCGAGTCGGGATCGGCGTCCGCGTCCGAACCCTCGCCTTCGCCGGGCAACGCAGCCGGCGCGGCGGACACAGGGGAAGGTTGGACGGAGTCGGACGGCATGGAATTCTCGGAACGCCCGAAAACGAGGGCAGTCCCGTAGCGTAACGAGGGCAAGGTACGAGTCAAGCCTCGCTTCGGTTCAAGGCGGTGATTTTCAATCTCGGATCAGCCTTCGCCACCAGTCGAGGCCGTGGGAGCCTCGCCTCGGTCCGGTGTTCTCGTGGCAGCGGAGGCACGGGGTCGGCTTCGGGGTCGGGTCGGTGGAACCGATTCGGCGCCGCTTCGCTCACGCCATCCGGACCAGATCCGATCGCCGGACCCCCCTCTTGCTGAGGGTGGGCGCGATCTCCTCGAGCCAGCGACGGGCATCCTGCACGTAGCCGGCGGTGGGTTTGACCTCCGGTGCGAGACCGGCGAAGTGCCGGTTGAACCGCAGCATCAGCAGCTCCCGCACCAGCTTGGCGGTCATCGAGGCGAGGGCGGTGGGGAGGTGGCGGTCCTCGCTCTCTGCCTCGAAGCTCAGGGTGATCGAGCTTCCATCCCGTTCGAGCCGGTAGCGACTGACCCGCTCGGTCTGGCCCAGCACCGCAAGTTCGACCCCGGGGAAGGCGCTGAGAAGGGGTTCGACGTAGTCGCTGCGGCCACCGTGGCGGTCGATGATGACCCGGGGGTGGTGTTCGGCGTGCCGCCGCCAGAGCCGATCCACGAGTCGCATCGCCGCGATGAAGTTCACGTGGGCCTTCCCCGCGCTCGCGCAGAGCCGATTGAAGGCCTCCTCGTCGATCGCTTCGGCCATGAGATCGAGCACCTCGACCCCTGAAGCAGCGAGTCCGCGGCGGAGTTTGGCTGCCTCGATCCCGATTCGCTCGGCGGAGATCGCCAGCGGCAGCTGGGTCGATGAGCCGTACCAGGGGCGAGTGCGGAGCCGCTCGAGGTCGACCTCGAGCCGAGTCAGCAACTCGCCGTCGTCCGCGAAGACCGTTCCCGCCGGATCGCTCGCGATCTGAAAGGCCAGCACCCCGCGCTCGAGGTGTCGCAGCGGGTGGCTCTTCGCAGCATTGGCTCCCTTGAGGCGCTTGCTGTCGGCGATCGCGATGCGACGCTTGGAATCGGCGGGGCTGCGGCAGACCACGGCGGAGAGTCGCTTCCAGAGATCTGGCGGGCCGGACTCGGCCTCGGCGTCATCGACGCGAAAGGCGCAGAGACCAAGGCACAGCGGCCCGAGCATCGGTCCGTAGCCCGCTTCGTCGATGCCTGCGTAGACGAGCATCGCCGCAAGGTACCGCCTCGGGCGGCGATCGGCGGTCCTTCTCGCGGTCGGCATCGTGATTGCCGTCGACGCGCCCGCGAGGCTCCGTCGGAGGCGGGAACAACGACCAGGGCCTCGCTTGGCAACTCGTTGGCGAGGGTCGCTCCGAGGGTGCGTTGGCCCAGCAGGAGCCAGCGGAATCCGTCGCCTGCGGTTCGAGCGCCGAGCGAATCGAGGTCTGGAGTCCGGTCGGACCGAACCTAGACTCGCTTCGTGAATGCCGACTGCGAACAGCCCGGAAAGACGCTGGTGGCCATGAGCGGCGGCGTCGACTCTTCGGTCGCGGCGGCACTGCTGCTCGAAGCCGGCCACGAGGTGATCGGCTGCTTCATGCGTCTGGGGGAGCCGGAGGAGCCCGAGGGACTCGCGCCCGTCGAAGCCTGCGCGGCCTCCGGACGCGGACGGCGCAAGCAGGGGTGCTGTTCGGTCAACGATGCGGCGGATGCCCGCCTGGTCGCGGCGCAGTTGGGGATTCCCCTCTACGTGATGAACTTTCGCCGCGAGTTCGATCGCGTGATCGACTACTTCGCAGCCGAGTACGCCGCCGGTCGGACGCCCAACCCCTGCGTGCGCTGCAACGACTGGCTCAAGTTCGGGCGCTTGCACGAGCATGCAGAGACGCTCGGCTGCACCCATGTCGCGAGCGGCCACTATGCCCGGATCGGACGCGATTCGAGCGGCGAGGCGGTCCTGCGTCGCGGACTCGACCCCGCCAAGGACCAGACCTACGCCCTCTTCGGGATTCGACGCGACCGTCTCGCGAGAACGCTCTTCCCCATCGGTGAAATGGAGAAGCCCGAGGTTCGTCGCCTCGCCGAGCAGCGTGGGCTTCCGATCTTCGACAAGCCCGATTCCCAGGAGATCTGCTTCGTTCCCGATCACGACTACGCGGGTTTCCTCCGGCGGCGCGATCCCGAGGGCTTCCGTCGGGGCGCGCTGGTCGATGAGCAGGGACGCACGCTCGCCGAGCACGACGGGCACCAGAACTTCACCATCGGGCAGCGCCGCGGCCTTGGCGTCGCAGCGACGATTCCCCTCTTCGTGCTTCGAAAGGACCCGCACCGCAACGAGGTGATGGTGGGGCCGCGGGAGCACCTTCGCTGTCGCGGTGCCCGGGCGTCGCAGGTCAATTGGCTCGACGCGAGCGGCGTGCCGGGCGACTGGACTTCGTGCCTGGTGCAGTGGCGGCTGCATGGCGAGCTGGCGCCAGCGCAGGTCCGAGCCGCCCAAGGCGATGTCGCCGGCATCGAGATCCGTTTCGACGACTGGCGAGAACTGGTGGCCCCGGGCCAGGCGATCGTCTGCTACCGCGGCGACGAGGTGCTCGGCGGCGGCTGGATCGACTCGGCGATCGAGTGAGCGGCGCCGCTACGGCGCTGCTGCAGCGAAGATCCGGCCCGGGAGATCGAGGTAAAGCGCCACGGTGTAGGCCACGAATGCGCCCACCATCAGGGCTCCCTCTCCGCGGGAGACCCGTCTTCCGGTGGTGACGATCGGGTAGAGCACCACCGCGGTGAGGATGGCGATGGGAAGGTCGAAGCGGAAGATCTGCGGATCGACCGGGATCGGGACCACGATCGCGGTGATGCCGAGGATGCCGAGCACGTTGAAGATGCCCGAGCCGATCAGGTTGCCAATGCCGAGATCGCCCTTCCCGCGAAGTTCGGCGACGAGGCTGGTGACCAGTTCGGGTGCCGAGGTGCCGATCGCCACAATGGTCAGCCCGATGACGAGTTTGGGTACGCCCCAGAATTCCGCCAGTGTGACCGCGGAGTCGACCAGCAGCCGGGAGCTCCCCGCGAGAATCGCGATCCCGACGACGGTGAGCAGCAGGTTGAAGGCCCAGCCGCCCTTCCATCCCGGCGCCAGGGTCGGAGCTTCAGACTGCACCGCCGCCGATTCGCGCCGGCTGTCGCGGTAGCTCCAGGCGATGAACGCGACGAGACCCGCCACGAAGATCACTCCGACCGTTCGTCCAAGCACCCCTCCCTGCGCGAGGGCGACGAAGGGCAGGGCGGTCACGAGGGCCAGGAGGATCGTCTCGCGACCGAGCGACGAGGCCCGCACCGGAATCGGCCGGACCAGGGCGATCACGCCCAACACCATCAGGATGTTGGCGATGTTCGAGCCCACCACGTTGCCGACGGCAATCTCAGGGGCGCCGTTCGAGGCCGCGAAGAGGCTTGCCGCCAGCTCCGGGGTGCTGGTGCCGAAGCCAACCACGGTCATGCCTACGAAGAACCCACTCACCCCGGCCCGCAGCGCGATCATGCTGGCGCCGCGAACCAGAAGCTCCGCCCCGAAGGTGAGCAGGATGAGCGAGAGCACCAGAAGCAGCAGTGGTTGCCACACGGATGGGAATGGTACGGGTTGGCACGCGCCGCAGCGGTGTGAACGCAGCGACACGCCGGGCGAAGTCCGCATGATCGCATTGCCGCCGCTCGACCGATAGCATGCCTTTCGTCACGCGGCCGGCAGACGAGGTCGGCGGCGAGTCCACCGCGTCCTTCCAACGAGTCGACCATCCCATGGCCAATCCCACCCTCTCCGCCATTCGCGATGCCCTCGGCGCCGATGCCGACGGCCTTCTCTCCCATCAAGCCAAGGTCGATCGCGGCCTGCTCCAACTTCCGGGGCCGGACTTCATGGATCGGGTTTGGATGCCGACCGATCGCAACCCGCAGGTCCTGCGTTCGATCGGAGCGATCCTCAACCACGGACGCCTCGCCGGGACCGGGTACGTCTCGATCCTCCCGGTCGACCAGGGCATCGAGCATTCCGCCGGCGCGAGCTTCGCTCCCAATCCGATCTACTTCGACGGCGAGAACATCGTGAAGCTGGCGATCGAGGGAGGTTGCAATGCGGTGGCGACGACCTTCGGCGTGCTTGGCTCGGTCTCGAGGAAGTACGCCCACCGCATCCCCTTCATCTGCAAGATCAACCACAACGAGCTGCTGACCTACCCCAACCGGTTCGACCAGGTGCTCTTCGGCACGGTCGAGGAGGCGTGGAACCTCGGCGCGGTGGCGGTCGGGGCGACCATCTACTTCGGCAGCGAGGAGAGCACCCGGCAGATCGTCGAGATCTCCCACGCCTTCAGCCACGCCCATGAGCTGGGCATGGCCACGGTGCTGTGGTGCTACCTCCGCAATCCGTCCTTCAAGCGCGACGGGAAGGACTACCACGTCGCCGCCGACCTCACCGGGCAGGCGAATCACCTCGGCGCGACCATTCAGGCCGACTTCGTGAAGCAGAAGCTGCCCGAGCTCAACGGCGGCTACGCCGCCCTGAACATGGGCGACTCGAGCTACGGGAAGTTCGACAAGCGGATCTACACCGATCTCGCCACCGATCACCCCATCGACCTCTGCCGGTATCAGGTGCTCAATGGCTTCTCGGGCCGCGCGGCGCTGATCAACTCTGGCGGCGCGAGCGGAAAGCACGATCTCGCGGATGCGATCCGCACCGCGGTCATCAACAAGCGGGCCGGCGGCATCGGTCTCATCTCCGGTCGCAAGGCGTTCCAGAAGCCCATGGGAGACGGCGTCAAGCTCCTGAACGCGATTCAGGACGTCTATCTCTGCAAGGACGTCACGGTCGCGTAGCCGCTGCGGGCAGTTCGAGCGAGAACTTCAGAGGTCCGACCGCGCTCTGGCCTCACGTGCGGCCACGGTCGTGGAACTCCGCAGGTTTCGACGCGGTGGCGATCGACGCGGACCATCGGCGGAGCCTGCCGTCGGCTCCGGCCCGACCTCGTCGATGACTGCGGGCCGGTGAATTCAGGTGCCGGTCGCGAGTCGTCGGCTCGCCGAGCGGGTCGGCAGCGAGGCCTTGCGGGCCTCCTCGGCCCGGCGGTACTCCTCGGCGCCGGCGAAGTCCTCGCCGAAGCGCACCAGCCGCAGGCTGTTGGCAATGACGAAGACGTACGCAACCGCCTGATAGAACGGCGTCACCCAGATCTGGATCTGCCCGCTCGCCGCGAGGGCCAGGCCGACGAGGGCAAGCAGCAGACTCGCCGCGATGTTCTGGGCGATGACGCCCCGAGCGCGGCGAGCGAGTTCGACGAGGAAGGGCACGTGGCGGAGATCGTCGTTCATGAGCGCGACGCCCGCGGAGTTGGTCGCGATGTCCGATCCGGAGAGCCCCATCGCCACGCCGACATCGGCGGACGCCAGGATCGGGCCGTCGTTGATGCCGTCGCCGACGACCAGGGTGCGGCTGCCGCGCTGGATGAGGTACTGCAGTTGGGCGTGCTTCTCCTCGGGCAGACACTCCGCCTCCACCGAGTCGACTCCCACCGCCTGGCCGACTCGCACTGCCACCGACAGTCGATCGCCGGTGAAGATGCTCACCCGACGCACCCCGAGCTGCCGCAGCGAGGAAATCGCCTCGGAGGCGTGGCGGCGGAGCTTGTCCTCGAGGCCGACCGCACCGAGATAGCGCCCATTCTCGAAGACATGCACGCCTGACATTCCGTCGATCTTCTGTTCGACCTCGCGCACCGCCTCGGCAAACTCGGGATGCAGTTCGGCGATCCAGGAACCGCGGCCCGCAAGCACCAGCCCATCTCCGACCTTGGCGGAAACGCCGCGACCGTGGGACTCCTTGACCTCTTCGACCGCCCGCGGCTCGATGCGGGCTCGGCGAGCGGTCTCGAGGATCGACTTCGCGAGGGGGTGATTCGAGCTCTGCTCGGCGTCGGCGGCGGCCTGCAGCAGCGTGGCGCCCTCGACGCCCTCGGCCGGGGCGAGCCGACTCACCGCGAACTTGCCGGTCGTGATGGTGCCGGTCTTGTCCATCACCACGGTGTCGACCTCGGAGGCAGCCTCGAGGGTGCGGGTCTGCTTGATCATGATTCCCAGGCGTGCCGCGGCTGCGAAGGCGGCGACCATGGCGGTTGGATACGCGATGAGCAGGGCGCCGGGACAGGTCACCACCAGCACGGTGATGGCCCGCTCCGCCGCAGAGTCGCGCACGGCGGCGTCGGTGCTGCGGCTGGTGAAGAACCAGACCACCAGCGCCACCATGAGCACCACCGGCACGTAGTAGGTCGCGAGCCGCTCGATCAACTCTTGTCGGCGGGTGCGGGAACTCTCCGCCTCACGGATCAGGCGTTCGACCTTGCCGATGGTGGTCTGCCCGGCCACCGCGGTGACCTCGAGATCGATCTGGCCGGTGAGGTTGGTGGTGCCGGCGTAGACCTCCGACCCCGGCTGCACCTCGACCGGAACCGCTTCACCGGTCAACGAGGCCTGATTGATGTTGGAAGTGCCAACCACCACCTTGCCGTCCGCGGGGAGGTTCTCGCCCGGACGGACTCGGACGGTCTGGCCAACCCGCAGCGCCGACTGGGCGACTTCGCGTTCGCGGCCGTCGGCTTCGACGAGGCGGGCGACGTCGGGCGTCAGTTCGACCAGATCTCGGATCGCTCGCTGGGCGCCCCACGCGGTGCGGGAGAGGACGAGTTCGGCGAGCCAGAGGAAGAACGCGAGAAAACCCGCAGCCAGGAAGTAGTTGTTCGCCAGCGCCGCCAGCACCGCGAGGCAGGCGAGCGAGTCGCTCGACGCCGAGCCGGCACGGAGTTCCTGCCACGCCCCTCGGGCGAGCGGAAGGACGAGCACGATGGCGCCGATCGCGGCCGGAATCTGGGCCACCGAGGGTTCGTACCCGATGAGCCCGGCCACCCACGAGCAGAGCAGTAGCACGCCGCCGGCGAGCGCCACCACCAGCTGCCGTTCGAGCCGCTCGCCCCCTCCAGAACCCGAATCCTCGACCGGTGCGCGACTGCCGGGACCTTGGTCATGGGTGTGGGTGGCAGGCAGGGTGTGCTCGATCGAGGAACTGGACACGGTGGCGGACTCCGTGGCGGTGCGAGACGCAAAGACTAGCAGGCATCGATGGAAACGCGGGTGTGCGGAGGGGTTGGACGCAGAGGCTGGTCGGCCGGTTCGCGGCGAACGGCCGGTTCGAGGGACTGCCCGCCCGCAGGGAGGGGCTCGTATAGTCGTCCCGATCATGCGAATCACCGTCGTCGGCGATGGACAGATGGGGTTGGTGCTGGCGACGCAACTCGCCGAGGGTGGCCACGAGGTCAGGCTCTGGGGCCCGTTTCAAGCGGCACTCGACGCGATTCGGCGAACCCGCCGGTCTCCCCGCGTCGAGGGACTCGACCTCCCCGGCTCGATCGAAGTCGTCTCCGCCGAGGACGAGGCCATCGAGGGCGCCGACGCGGCGGTGAGCGCGATCCCGGTGCAGTTTCTTCGCGGGGTCTGGTCGAGGTTTCCCAGTGCTTCGGTGCCCCTGATCAGCGTCTCCAAGGGCATCGAGACCAGCTCGCTCGATCGTCCGAGCCAGATCCTCGCCGGGCTTCGGTCGGGTGCGGCGGTCTGCGTGCTCTCCGGTCCCACCATCGCGTCGGAACTCGCGCGGCGGCTGCCGGCGACGCTTGTTGCCGCGAGCGAGGACGAGTCGTGGGCCTCGGAGGTGCAGCAGATGTTCCTCGCGCCTTGGATGCGGGTCTACACCAGCCCCGATCCCCTCGGTGTCGAGATCGCTGGTGCCGCCAAGAACGTCATCGCCATCGCCGCGGGGATCCTCGATGGGCTCGAGGCCGGGTTCAACGCGAAGAGCGCGCTGCTCGCGCGAGGCCTCGCCGAGATCACGCGGCTCGGTCTCGCACTCGGGGCGAGAGCGGAGACCTTCTCCGGCATCGCCGGAGTCGGCGACCTCGCCACCACCTGCTTCTGCCCGGAAGGGCGAAACCGCTCGTGCGGCGAGGCGATCGGGCGGGGCGAGTCCCTCGCCGATCATCTTGCGGCCACGGAGAGCGTGGTCGAAGGCGTCGAGACTTCGAAGGCGATCTGCCGCCTTGCCGACGAGCGTGGAGTCGAAATGCCGATCTCGCAGGCGGTGCGGGCAGTGCTCTTCGATGGCCTTCCGCCGCAGCGAGCGCTCGCGGAACTCATGCGGCGGGAAGTCGGCGCCGAGGTCTGAAACAGTTCTCTCGCGAGATTCGACCGGCCCGTCGAACCGCTCAGCGCCCGCTGCCGCCCCACGCGGCCAGCAGCCTGGTGAGATCGGGGCCTTCGACCTCGCCGTTGCCATCGAAGTCGGCGGCGCACCCTTGGCACCGCCCCCAGGCCGCCAACAGGATGGTCAGGTCCGCTGCATCGACGGTTCCGTCGCCGTTGAGATCTTCCTCGGGCCCGATGGGAACGAGCAGCACCGCCCCGCCGAAACCCGAGGCGGGGTGGCTTGCGTTCAAGGCGATCTCTCGGGCGTTGTTGATGGCCAGCCCCGTGAACGAGAACGGGTACCAGGGACCCTCGGCCTCGTCGATGAGCGATTGGATCGCGTAGGTGCCCTCGTCGACGAAGCGCACGTAGTGCATGAGCTGTGCGCTCAGCGTCACGTCGCCGAGGTCGTTGAGGTCCTGCGCGCCGTTGTAGGGGCCGCAGTTGCTCAGGATCTCCCAGCCGTTGCTGTCGGAAAAGCGCGCCGCCTCGCGATCGCAGGTGGTGCTGGTCCGGATTGCGATGCCGCTGATGGTTCCGCCGCCGTTGATCGCGGTGGCGGCGGTTGCGAGGTATCCCGCCCCGGGCGTTCCGAGATCGTCGACCTGCATGGTGGCGAGGTCGAGTCGCTTGACGGTGAAGGAGCGATCGACCACCACGCGCTCGTCGTTGACGTCCTGCGGATCGAAGAGTCCCGTCGCCTGCAGATTCGCCGGCGGCGAGGAGAGCGAAAACAGGACCGGCAGGCGATAGGTTCCGTTGGAGGACCAGCCCACGATGTCGCCGACGTTGTTGAGGGCGGTGGCGTCGCTGGCCACATGCCCCGGGAGGGCACCGAGCACCACCACCTCGTATCCGCCGCGCACCGGCAGCCAGGCCGCGGCCTTGCCGCCGAACTCCGGCGAGTACTGCGCTCCGACGGCGCCGACGACGACGCCGGCCTCGTTCACGTCATGCGCCCAGGAACTCGCCATGCCCGCCGGCAGCGGAAGCAGCACCGCGGGGGCACCAGCGCTCGAGATCCAGGCTCGGATGGGACTGCTGTTGGTGCCGACCACGGTGGCCGACTCGTTGATCGCGGTCGGCCCCACCGCGTTCGCGATGGGAATCGCCCGATAAACGGGTGGCGCTGCGGTGGCGGTCGCGGCGGTCAGCGCCAGCGTCACCGCCGATGTCAAGAGCGCGAGACCCGAATCAGGCAGAGCCGTTCGCATGGGTGGGTTCGGGTCGGAGTATGCCACCGGTTCTGCGCTCCGCAACCCGGCAATCACCCACCATCGCGGTGGCCAGCCCGGCGCTGGTCGCGCCACCGATCCAGACCCAACGCGGGTCGCGCCGCCGGACGGAGGGCTGGCGATCGCGGCGGCTGCGGCCCCGATGCCGGACCGAGGTGTCCTGCTCCGTCTACTCCTCGTCGAACCGGTTCTCGACCAACTGCTTCAGCTCCCGAACCGCGTCGCCCTCGTCGGGTCCGGCCGCCTCGATCTCGAGCACGGTGCCTGCGGTCGCCGCGAGCATGAGCAACTGCATGATGCTCTTGCCGTCGATCCACTCCGGCGAATCCGATCGCCGCACCCGCACCGTGGCGCGGAACTGCCCCGCCGCCTGGGCGAAGGTGGTTGCCGGCCGCGCATGCAGGCCGAGGCGATTGGAGATGGCCACGCGGATCGTGGGCACGTTGAGGTCCGGAGGTGCGGGAACCGAGCGGCGAAATCAGCGGGCGGCGCGGTTGGAGTCCGCCTCGTCGAGAAGCCGGACCACATCCTCGACCGTCGCGGCCTGACGGAGGAAGCTGCGGAAGCGATCGTGGCGAAGCTGCCCGAAGATCAACTCCATGGCCTCGAGGTGGTCTTCGGGGCGATGCTCGGGGCTCAGCAGCAGGAAGATCGAGTGCACCGGCTTGCGATCGAGGGCGTTGAACTCGACCCCGACGTCGCTGATGCCGACCGCGACCGCGAGCTTCTCGATCTTCGGGCTCTTCACGTGGGGCACCGCGACCCCGTGCCCGAACCCGGTCGAGCCCTTCTTCTCGCGGGCGATCACCGCCTTGAAGAAGGCGTCGCGGTCCTTCTTGGCGATGGTCTTGGACTCCACCAGCGCGTCGACCAGTTCGGCGATGGCGTCATCGCGCTTGTCGGCGGAGAGGGAGGGGAGGATGGCGGTCTCAACGACGATCTCTCGGAATCGCATGGGCCTGTCCAGTTCGGTCTCGGGGAGTCAGTGCTTGTGCTGCCGCAGCTTTTCCTTGAAGTCGGTCAGCTGCCGTACGGATCGATCGACGGTCACATCCACGCAGGCGTAGAGATCCTCGTGAGTGCCGTTGGCCACGAAGTCCTTGTGGCCTTCCACGTCGACGAGGATCTCGACGTGATACTCGTTGGGCTGCTTCTCGATCACCACCGAGATTTGCTGGACGCGATCGAAATGGCGCGGGAGACGGTCCACCTTGCGGTGAATGTACTCCTCGATGGGCGTGGTGACGGACATGTGCCGACCGGTGATGTTGATCTGCATCAGCGTCCCTCCTTGAGACGGGGTTGCGGGAGTTCCGGCACCCCACCGGGCCGCGTGGGGGAGAGGACCCCGGCCGTGACCACGAATCGAAGCGCTTCGTCGATGGTCAGGTCGAGCTCCACGGCATCCTGCTTCGGCACGGTGATGGTGTATCCGGTGAACGGGGTGGGAGAACTGGGCACGAAGATCGTCAAGGCGTCGCCTGCGGCGCCACGCATCGCGGAAAGTCCCTCGCCGGTCACGAGGCCGAGCGACCAGATGCCTTGGCGAGGGTACTGAATGGCGACCACGCGGTTGAACTTCATCGGCCGCTCGTCGGAAATCAGGAATTCCACCACCTGCTTCACGTGCGGATAGACGTGCTTCACCACCGGCACCGAGGTGAGCAGCCGTTCGAGGCGGCGGTAGATCTGCCGACCGAGGAGCCCGCCGACGAAGCGGCCCGCCAGCCACACCGCCACCACCGCGACCGCCAGGCCGATGAGATCCACGTACCAGGTGTCGTTCCACCACGCCTTGAAGCTCTGCTCGCGGAGCTGCTGCCGGGCCTGGTCGCTGTCGAGCGGAGTGCGGCTGCTTGCCGTCGCCGCCACCTCGGCGAAGACCTCCGAGGGTGTGGGATCGAACCGGGCCGGAAGCACCGGCCACCGCCGGTCGAGTTGCTCGATGCCGAGGCGGATCCCCTCGTTGATGGGTGCCGCGATCGAGCGGTCGACGAAGCGATAGGCCTGGACGAGCAGCCAGAGAGTCAGGACCGACGGAAGGACCACCGCGAGTCCGCGGAGAAACAGCGTGCGGAACGTCGGGGCGGAAGGGCGAGGCCGGGCGGCCTGCATGGGCGACTCTCGAGGCGACGTGGGCGGGATGCGCGAAGTCTACGAGCGCCGCACGGCGACATCAACGGCGCGGCCGCGGCGAGATCGCAGTCCCGCCCGCGCTGTTGGGAAGGGGGCGCAACACCGCGGAGAGTTCGAGGGTGGTGTCGCCGCGGCGAACCCGCAGCCGAACGGTCTCGCCGACGCGGCGTGCTGCGACCGCAAGCAGCAGTTCGCGGGTGGAGCGGATCGGCGCGTCGTCGATCGCCAGCAGCACGTCGTTGCGGCGGACTCCCGCGGCGCCCGCCGCCGAACGCGGGACGAGGCGAGCCACCCGGATGCCGTCGGGCAGATCCTCCCCCTCGATGCCGAGTGACGCATCGCCGGGGCGCACCGAGTCGTCGATCGGCCCGCGCCCGATCACCCATCGCTTCCACCGTTTCTCGATGGCGTCGAGATCGTCCCCGAACATCTCGCGCAGGGCCGCCGAGCCATCCGGACTCTCGGGATAGGTGCGGAGGTACGACTCCCAGAATCTCGCCAGCCCCGCTTCGGCGGCGATGAACTCGAACATTGCCCGAGTCTGCGGGTAGAGCCGCGTCGATTCGGCCATGAACTCCCGCGGGGAGAGGGTCACCACCTCCCGCCAAGGTCGGGTGACGCCCGCCCGGGCGGCGCGGTAGGCGACGTTGTGCCGCGAGTTGGGCAGGAAGCGGACGCTCCCGTCGGCGGCGATCTCATGCGCTTCGTAGAGGCTGGCGAGACCCTCCTGAATCCAGATCGGGTGCCGGTGCCCGAGGCGTTCCATCTGCGCGTGGTGCAGCAGGTGGGTGAACTCGTGCCGAAGGCTCTCGCCGATGTCGCGGGTCACCAGCCGCCGCCGCGCGTGCTCGTAGAGGCCGGCGGTCGATTCGTCGGAGAAGAACGCCGCCGCGTCCTCGGGGCGAGCCACCACCAGCAGCACCGGCGAGGCGGGGGGTTGTTCGAACAGCGTCGCGAGCAGGTGGTCGGCCTGGCGATCGAGCATCTCGATCATCTCGGCGTGCGACTCGGGCGAGAGCACCGTCGCGATCACGAGCGATCGCGCGGGATCCTCCTCGACCCGGTATCGGCTCGCCCCGAAGCGGTCGAGCCACGCGGAAAGGCTCGCCCGCGCCGCGAGCGGCGACGAGGCCGCGAGGTTCGCGACCGCCTCGCGTACCCGGGCGAAGGCGGGGGCAGCCCGGGCTGCGGCGAGGTCGGGGTCTTCCTCGAGGAAGGAGGGGTCGCGAAAGCCGGCGTCGATCGCCGCGAGCAGGTGGGTGACCGCGCCCTCGCCGTCACCTTGCAGGCTGCGGGCGCAGGCGAGGTTGTAGAGATGTTCGGGGTGGCCGGGATCGGCGGCGAGCAGGTCTTCGAGCAGGCGTTCTGCGGCGGGGTAGTCGCGACGGCCGAATGCCTCGACCACCCGCTCCTGCTGGCGATCGATCTCGTCGTCGGCATCGGCGGTGCTCGCCGCGAGAACAAGGGCCAGCATCGCGAGGATTCGCCCCGCGGCTCGAAGCGGTCGGGTCGGCAACGGTTCGCTCACGGAAGGATCGTGGCCCGCGAGTCGGCCGGAGGCAAGCGGCAGGTCGGCAGTTCCGCCGGAGAAATCGCGCTGCGGCGGCGATCGCAGAGCGAGCGGATCCTCATCGTGCTGCTGCGATCGCCGCCACCGCCTCGGGCAGCGCCAGGCACTCCTCCGCGAAGACTCGGGCCGCAAGCGACTCGGGGGTGTCGTCGGGCTCGACCGGACACCGCCGCTGCAGGATCACCTCGCCGTGGTCGTAGAGCTCGTCGACCCAGTGCACCGAACAGCCGGACTCCCGCCGCCCCGCCGCGAGCACGGCGCGGTGGACGTGCAGGCCGTGGAATCCCTTCCCCCCGAACTCCGGCAGCAGGGCGGGATGGATGTTGATCGCCCGGCCTCGCCAGCGAGCTCCGACCCGGAAATGTCGGAGGTAGCCGCAGAGGCAGACCAGATCGACCCGGGCGGCAAGCAGCCGCGCATCGATGCGGTCGGAGAGATCGTCCCGCTCCGCCTCACCGAGATCGCGGGGCGGCGCCGCGGGCACCACCTCGAAAGGAATTCCCGCAGCGAGCAGTCGCTCGACCGCGGGCGCTGCGGGATCGTGCAGGATGGCGATCGCGATGACCGCGGGGGTTCCGGCGCGGCGGAGCTGCTCGGCCAGATTCACCGCGGTGCGACCGCCGCGCGAGACCAGCACGCCAAGCCGCAGCGGTTCGCCGCGATCGCTCATGCCGAGCGTTCCGGCTTTACCGCTGCGCCGACGGTCGGCGGGCTGCGGAAGTCGATCGATCGGCCCGCCGCGCTCACCGCGACCATCTTCACCGTGGCTTCCGTCACCGGGACGCGGTCACCGGTCGAATAGCGCTGCGCGAAGACCTCGACCTTGACGGTCACCGAACTCCGTCCGGTCGCCTCGGTGCGGGTCTCGAAGTCGACGATGTCGCCGGTCCAGATGGGAGCCTTGAACTCGATTCGATCCATGCTCACGGTGACCCAGCGATGCTGCCCGTGGCGGCGAGCCTCGAGGTAGGCGGCCTGGTCGATTCGCGAGAGGATCACCCCGCCGAAGACCGTGCCCTGATGGTTGGTGTCCTGCGGCGTCATCAGGACACGAAGCGCAGTGGAGAAGCCGGGTTCAGCCATCGGTGGTGCTCGGGAGAGGCGATGCGATGCGGCGATCATCCGCCGATCGACGCGAGCCCACAAGTCGGCCGGACGAACTCGGAACTCCGCGCGACCACCTCACCGGTCGGTCCAGCGGCGAACGGCCGGATCGAAACGCGACCTCGATCGCAGCGCCCACCATGCGGTCAGGGCGAGATCCGCCTGCAGTTCGAGGTCGAGTCGGGAGCCTCCCAGCGGCGGGCCGAGTTCCGCGGCAAGGCCGGGAACGAATCGACTCAGCAGCAGCCAACGCAGCGCCATCCGTTCGCTCCATCGTTCCAGTGCCGACGGGTCGGCGTCGTGTTCGGGCTCCCAGCTCTCGATGAGCGAGTCGACCGCCTCGGGATCGCCGGAGGCCAGCATCAACGCAAGCACTTCGAGGTCGAGCCCGCTGCGATCGGGCCGATGGGCGATGCGATGGACGAAGCCGCGATCGCCTGACGCGGCGGCGGCGTCGCGCGGCGCGGCCCGTGCCCACATCGCCGCCCGCAGGAACGACCGCAGTTGCGGATCGCTCGCCGCGGCCGCGGTGCGATCGAGTTGCGCGGCCAACTCGCCGCGACCGTCGTTCAGCACCGCAAGCAGAGCGCCCGCCCGCTTCCGCTCGTCGTCGAAGTCGCGAAGCCAACGCGCCGCGAGTGCGGGACGGCCGATCGCCTCGGCGAGGAGCGCCGTGGTGAGCACCGAACCGTCGGCATCGCCCGCAGCACCCTCGAGCAGCCGTGCCATGGACGGTTCCGGGAGTTCCTCCTCACCGGGGTGGTCGAGCAGCACCAGCGCCGCGATCCGGCGATCGTGAATTGGCGCATCCGGATCGCTGAGAAGGTCCCATGCCGCCGCCAACGACTCGGCTTCAGGCGGCTCGCGGTTCTCCGTGGCCTCGAGCCGAGCGAGCAGCCGCTTCGCGGCCGAGTCGCCGCCGGCTGCGCGGCCCGAGATCGCCGCCCGCACGGCGGGGTCCGTCGCGGCGGGCGCGAGGATGGTGGCCCACGGCCGCGTCGGCTCGGTGTCGAGGTCGGAGAGGAGCGTCAGCGCGAACTCCGGATCGAGCCGCACCGCGACCGCCGCGGCACGATCGCGTTCGGCCGCGGGCACATCGGGGTCGCCGGCCTGCTCGATCGCCGCGGTCGGGTCGGCGGCGCCGCAGAGCCGGGCCAGCCGCAGGAGGTTGGCGAGCGAGGCGTCGGTTGGCGGCAGAAGTTGCAAGAGCACGGCACGGCTCGACTCCGGCTCCATCGAGGCGAGCCGAGGCAGCAGCCGACGTTGCAGGGGCGGGTCGAGTCGATTCCAGAGTGCCGCGGCGACCGATTCCGAGGCGGGGATTCCGCCAGGCGCCGGTGCATCGATCAGGCGTTGCACCGCGAGCGCGACGAGGGTGGGATCCGCCTCGGCGTTCGCCGCGAGTTCGAGCGATCGCCGGATCGCGGCGGAGTTCCCATCGGCCCAGTTCCAGCCGCCGCGGCGGTCGAGTTCGATCGCAAGTTCTGCAAGGGCTGCATCGTCGAGGCGGCCTTCGTGAAAACGGGTGGCGGCCTCGAACTCGATTCGCGCGGCGAGTTGTGCACCCAGGCGGTCGTCGTCGAGTTCGGCCGCGAGTTTCACCCAGCCACTCGCTCGATCATCTGCCTCGGCGGAGAGCGCAGCGTCGATCGCGGCGGTCCGTCTCGCCTCGTCGACCCGTTCGCGGAGCGGCCCCACCAGCATCGCGACCGCGGCAACCACGCCGACCGCGAGCGCGACGCCGAGAGTCGCGCCGGTCATGCGCCGGTTGGTGGGGCTAGCCACGGCCCTTGCCGCTGCGGCGGGCGGTGGCGGCCTTCGAGGTCGTCGCACGTTTGGCGGTGCCCCGCTTGGCGCCGGAAGCCGCGCGGCGAGCCTTCGGTGCGGAGGCGAGAGAAGTACCTGACGCCTTCGCGGCGCCGCGGCCGGTGGTGTTGCCGCCCGCCGCGGAAGCGGACTTCTTCGATCGCCGGGGTGAAGCGGAGTGTTCGACCGTCGCAGTCGATGCCGCGGCGGCCGCTTCGATGCGCTTGGGATCGAGCAGGGGCGCCAGGAACTTCCCGGTGTGGCTCCTGGGGTTGGCGGCCACTGCTTCGGGGGTGCCGGTCGCGACCACGGTGCCGCCGCGATCGCCACCTTCCGGACCGAGATCGATGATCCAGTCCGCCCGCTTGATGACCTCGAGGTTGTGCTCGATGACCACGAGAGTGTGGCCGGAGTCTGCGAGCCGCTCGAGGACCTCGAGCAGCTTGCGGACATCGTCGAAGTGCAGGCCGGTGGTGGGCTCGTCGAGGACGTAGAGGGCGCGGCCGGAACGAGAGAGGCCCAGTTCCGCGGCCAGCTTGACCCGCTGCGCTTCGCCGCCGGAGAGGGTGGTCGAGGCCTGCCCGAGCTGCACGTAGCCGAGCCCGACATCGCGCAGGCAGCCGAGCATCCGCACCACCTTGGGATGCGCTTCGAAGAACTCGACCGCGTCCTCGATGGTCATCTCGAGGATGTCCGAGATCGACTTGCCGCGGAAGCGGACCTCGAGGGTCTCGCGATTGAAGCGGCGGCCGCGGCAGGTCTCGCAGGTCACGAAGACGTCGGGAAGGAAGTGCATCTCGATGCGCCGCACCCCTTGGCCCTGACAAGTCTCGCAGCGCCCGCCCTTCACGTTGAAGCTGAACCGCCCCGGCTGGTATCCGCGAATCTTCGCCTCGGGGACGAGGGCGAAGAGCTTGCGAATCTCGTCGAGGATTCCGGTGTAGGTCGCGGGATTCGAGCGCGGAGTGCGGCCGATCGGCGACTGGTCGACCTCGACCACGCGCTCGATCGCCGCGAGTCCGTCGACACGGCGGTGGGCCGCCGGCACCACCCGCGATCCCAGCACCTGTCGCTGCGCGGCCTTCAGCAGCACCTCGTTGACGAGCGTGCTCTTGCCCGAGCCGGAGACGCCGGTCACCACCACCATGCCGCCGAGCGGGAACGCGACGTCCACGTCGCAGAGGTTGTTGGCGCTGGCGCCCTCGACGCGGATCGACTCCCGTTCCGAGACCGAGCGCCGGCGCTCCGGCACCGCGACGCCCTTGCGTCCCGCGAGATAGTCGCCGGTCAGCGAAGCGGGGTTGGCGGCGATCTCCGCGACGGTGCCCTCCGCGACCACGGTTCCGCCGTGCCGGCCCGGGCCCGGTCCGATGTCGAGCACGTGGTCGGCGGCGCGGATCATCTCCTCGTCGTGCTCGACCACCAGGACGGTGTTGCCGATGCGGGAGAGATTCCGCAGCGTCGCGATCAGGCGATCGTTGTCGCGGGAGTGCAGGCCGATGGTCGGTTCGTCGAGCACGTAGCAGACCCCCACCAGTCCCGAGCCGACCTGCGTGGCCAGGCGGATTCGCTGGGCTTCGCCACCCGAGAGCGTCGAGCTGGTGCGATCGAGGGTGAGGTACTCGAGGCCCACCGCGGCGAGAAATCCCAGCCGCGCCTCGATCTCCTTGAGGACCGGTGCGGCGATGGTGCGCCGCTCGGCGTCGAGCTCGAGCGAGCCGAAGTACCCCATCGCCTGCGAGATCGTCAACCGCGAGATCTCCGCGAGGTTCAGCGGCATGCCGCCGCCGCGGATGCGGACCGCGAGGGCTTCGGGCCGAAGCCGCGCCCCGCCGCACTCCGGGCAGGGGACCGCGGTCATGTAGCCGCGCAGGCGTTCCTTCACGATCTCGCTCTCGGTCTCCTCGTAGCGGCGACGGAGGCTCGGCACCACGCCTTCGAAGGAGAATCCGAGGCTTGCCTCGAGGGCATCGTCGGTGCCGAAGAGCAGGGCCCGTCGCAGCGGCGCCGCAAGATCGGCGAGCGGCAGGTCGCGGGAGATCCCGACGCGATCGCAGAATCGCCGCAGCAGCCGCGCGTAGTGGATGTTCATCCGCGGCCCGTTGCGGCGGTAGGGCTCGATGGCGCCGGTCGCGACGCCCTTGGCCGGATCCGGCGCGACCAGTTCGAGATCGAACTCGCTGATCGAGCCGAGCCCGCTGCAGCGGGAGCAGGCGCCGTGCGGGCTGTTGAAGGAGAAGAGCCGCGGCGACATCTCCTCGATCGAGCACTCGGGGTGGGCGGGGCAGGCGAATCGCTCGCTGAAGCGGCGCTCGATCCAGCGCGTTTCGCCGGCGCCGGATTCGCCAGCGGCCTCCTCGAGCAGCAGCACCACGTTGCCGTCGCCCGCCTTGAGCGCGGTCTCGAGACTCTCCGCAAGCCGCTGCCGGCTCTCGGGACCGATGGCGATGCGATCGATCACCGCTTCGATGTCGTGGGTCTCGTATCGGGCGAGCTTGAGCGGATTGTCGCCGCCCTCCTTGAGCGCCTCGCGCAGATCGACCAGACGGCCGTCGACCCGAGCCCGCACGAAGCCTTGCCGCTGCAGGCTCTCGAGCACGTCGCGGTGATGTCCCTTGCGTCCGCGGACCACCGGTGCCGCGACCATCGCGCGGATGCCTGCATGCGTGGAGACGAGGGTGTCGACGAGCACCGAGGGATCGGTGCGGGCGATCGGAAGCCCGCACGCCCGTCCGTCCTCGCCGCGATGCCAGCAGGTCGGCGTGCCGCAGCGGGCAAGCAGCACCCGGAGGTAGTCGTGGATCTCGGTGGTGGTGGCGACCGTCGAGCGGGGCGAGTGGCCGCCGGTCCGCTGTTCGATGGCGATGGTGGGGGGCAGTCCCTCGATGCCGTCGACATCGGGCTTCTGCATCTGATCGAGGAACTGCCGGGCGTACGCGGAGAGCGACTCCATGTACTTCCGCTGCCCCTCCGCGAAGATGGTGTCGAAGGCCAACGAGCTCTTGCCGGAGCCAGACACTCCGGTCAGCACCACCAGCTCGTCCCGGGGGATCGCGACATCGATGCCCTTGAGGTTGTGCTCGCGGGCGCCGCGGACGCGGATCAACCGATGCTCGGATGGGGAGGGGCGTGGAGTGGCTGGCATGGGCGAGGTCGCGGGATCGGGAAGGTTATCGGGTCGGTGGCGACCGGCGGCGGTCCGAACAATTTCACGCGCGAGCCGCCTCGCCCCTTGAAGTCGAGGGCGAAACCTGTCGAAATGCGGGACCTCGTGAAGACCTTGGGCCGAAGAGTCTGCCTCGGAGTCGTGGGAACGCTCCAAGCCCCAGAGAGTCGAGAGATCGCGTGAGCCACGCCGCCGTCAAGACATCCACCGTTGCCAAGCCCGCGGCCGCGCCGCGGACGACGGTGAAGCCGTCGGCCGATCGCTCCTCGTTTGCGAGGCTGGTGGCCGCCGCGAGCCGCATCCGGCTCGGGGTGCGGCCCGAGTCGCTCCGCTGATCGCCATTGAGTTTCGAGTCGCCTCGCCGTCGCGGGCTCAGCGCCGCGGGCGATTGCCGCGTCGCGTCGCCCTCGGACCGGTGCGACCGGCGCGAGATCCAGGCGCGCCCGGCTTCGCCGCGCTTCGGCCGTGGTCGGTGTTCGGCTCGACCTCGCCACCGGCGCGAAGCCGGGCGAGATCGTCCCGCAGCCGTGCGGCCTTCTCGAACTCGAGCCGCTGCGCCGCCTCGAGCATCTCGGCCTCGAGCTGGCGTTCGAACTCCTCGCGATCGAACGACGCCTGGGGCTTGGCGCCGGCGACCTTGCGCACGGTGCGGCTCGCCGCGAGCTCCTGCTCGATGCCGCGACGAATCGCCTTCTCGACGGTCTTCGCCGTGATGCCGTGCTCGACGTTGTAGGCAAGCTGCTTCGCGCGGCGGCGCTCGACCTCGTCGATCGCGGTCTGCATCTCGGGCGTCATGGCATCGGCGTAGAGCACCGCGAGGCTGTTCACGTTGCGGGCGGCGCGGCCCATGGTCTGGATGAGGCTCGACTGGCTGCGCAGGAATCCCTGCTTGTCGGCGTCGAGGATGCAGACCAGCGAGACCTCCGGCAGATCGAGTCCTTCGCGCAGGAGGTTCACGCCCACCAGCACGTCGAACTCGCCGGTCCGCAGGTCGCGCAGGATCTCCAGCCGCTCGAGGGTGTCGATCTCGCTGTGCAGGTACCGCACCCGCACCCCCTGTTCGTGGAGGTATGAGGTGAGGTCCTCGCAGAGTCGCTTGGTGAGGGCGGTGACGAGGCTTCGCTCGCCCTTGGCGGCACGATCCCGGACCAGCTCGAGCAGATCGGCGACCTGGGTCTTCGCCGAGCGCACGCTGATCGGAGGATCGACGAGCCCGGTGGGACGGATCACCTGCTCGGCGACCACGCCGCCGCAGCGCTCGAGTTCGTACCCGCCGGGGGTGGCGGAGACGTGGACGGTCAGCGGCACCAGCGCCTCGAACTCCTCGAATCGAAGCGGTCGATTGTCGAGGGCGCTCGGCAGGCGAAAGCCGTGATCGACGAGGGTCTGCTTGCGGCTGCGGTCGCCGAAGTACATCCCGCGGATCTGCGGGATGGTCACGTGGCTCTCGTCGATGATGCACAGCCATTCGTCGGGGCGGCGTTCGGGCACGTGGGAGAAGTAGTCGAGAAGGGTCCACGCCCGCTCACCCGGCTCGCGGCCGTCGAACCACCGCGCGTAGTTCTCGACGCCGGGGCAGGTGCCGGTCTCCTCGAGCAGTTCGAGGTCGTAGAGGGTGCGGCTCTTGAGCCGCTCCGCCTCGAGCAGCAGGCCCTTGGAGCGGAAGTGCAGCAGCTGCTCCTCGAGCTCGCCGCGAATTCCCGCCAGCGCCGACTGCATGGTGTCCTGCGGCGTCACGTAGTGGACCGCGGGAAAGATGAAGACCTGAGGCACCTCGCCGAGCACCTCGCCGGAGGTGGGGTCGAAGAGTTCGATGCGCTCGATCTCGTCGCCGAAGAGGTCGAGCCGGATCGCGTGCTCCTCGTGGGCGGAGTGGATCTCGAGGCACTCGCCGCGCACGCGATAGTGGCCGCGGCCGGGATCGACCTCGCGGCGCTGGTACTGCATCTCGCTCAGCCCGAGCAGGAACTGGCGGCGGTCGAGCGTCTCTCCGCGGCGGACCATCATGATCCGCCGCCCGTACTCCTTGGGCGAGCCGAGGCCGTAGAGGCAGGAGACGCTCGCGACGACGATGGTGTCGGGCCGGCTGAGGAGGTTGCTCGTCGCGGCGAGTCGGAGGCGGTCGAGGTCCTGGTTCCGGGCCGCATCCTTCTCGATGTAGATGTCCCGCTGCGGGATGTAGGCCTCGGGCTGGTAGTAGTCGTAGTAGCTCACGAAGTAGCTCACCGCGTTGTGGGGGAAGAGCTCCTTCATCTCCTCGTAGAGCTGGGCGGCGAGAGTCTTGTTGTGGCTGACGAGCAGTGTCGGGCGGTTCACCCGCGCGATCACGTTCGCCATGGTGAAGGTCTTGCCGGTGCCGGTGGCGCCGAGCAGCGTCTGGCTCGTTCGCCCCGCTTCGATGCCCTGCACGAGATCCTCGATCGCCTGGGGCTGGTCGCCCATGGGACGAAAGGGGCTCTCGAGTCGGAAGCGTCCGTCAGTCACGGGCGGATCGTAGGAAGCGGGGGCCGGTCAGCCGCCACGACCGTCGGCAAGCAGTTCGACGGTGGGTCGGCGAAGGAGTCGCCACGCCGCCGGCGTGCTGGAGGCGACCGCCACCAGCAGCAGCGCGAGCACGCCCGCAGCGAGCGGCAGTGGGTGCACCTGGTGTTCGAGGTTGATGCCCACGAGATCCCGGTACCAGATCCGGCTCAGCAGCGTGAGCTGGTAGCCGTAGGTAAGGCCGGTCACGGATGCGGCGAGCGCCACCAGGAACGCCTCCGCGAGCACCAGTCGAGCCACCACGCCGCGGCTCGCCCCCACCGAGCGCATGAGTCCGAATTCGAATCGCCGCGCCGAGATGCCGGCGGCGATGACGTTGGCCATGCCGAGGCCGGCAAGAAGCATCGCCATGCCGGAGACCGAGCCCGCCACGCCGAGCAGTACGGCGCTCAGCTGTTCGAGGATGCCCTTGATTTGCCGCCCGCTCGCGAAGAACGTGCCCGGCACCGCATCGATCACCGACTCCCGGAAGCGATCCTCTCCCTCGGCACCAAGCGTGGGATCGAGCTGCACCTGCATGATGAATGCATCGCGGCTCGAGAAGTGGGTGGCCACCGCTTCGAAGTCGAGGAAGACGCAACTGATCGCCATCTCGTTGTAGAGGCTGCGGGTGCCGAAGGCCTTGGTCGCCAGGTCGAGGCCCACCGAGCGGACGACGCCCACGATCTCGAACGAAGCCGAGTGCCGCGCGTTGCCGATCTCGATCGAGTCACCGATGTCGAGACCTCGTGCCACCAGGAACTGCTCCGCCACCAGCACCGCATCGCCCTCCAGCAGTCTGCGACTCGCGGTCTCCTCGTCACCGCGCAGGTACTCAAGCCGGTTCAGGCGGCGGAAGCAGACCGGATCGAAGCCGACCGCAATGATCCCCTTCGGATGGATGCCCTCGACTCCGAAGACCTGCTCGCCGATCACTTCGAGCGGGAGGTAGCCGATCGGACACGACTCGATCGCCCCGGGAAGGGCCGCGAGCGCGCGCTGCTGCGCCGGCGAGAGGCCGCCGGTCCGGAAGACGAACCCATCCGCGAGCATCACTCTCCCGCCGATCGCCTGATCGAGGGCCTTGGTGTCGGTCCAGGTGACCACCAGCAGCGCGAGCCCGAGCATCAGGGCCCCGGCGGTGAATCCGAAGCGGTAGGGCGTCGCCCGGACGGAACCCTCCAGCACGCCGCGGGGCAGCCGGAGCACGCGACTGATCGGCTTGGAGAGGATCTCGGCGAGCAGGCGAAACGCCGGCGGACCCAGCAGGAACCACCCCATCGCCAACAGCGGGAATCCGAAGAAGGTGTGGAGCAGGAACCGGACGTCGCGATCGGGCGCCTGCAGCAGTCCCAACTGTCCGGCAAGGGCGAGCAGGCCGAGTCCGGTGCAGAGCGCCAGTTTCCAAGGCCTTGCCGGCCGCGCCCGCGCTCGCAACGCCTCGAGGGGCGGAACGCGACTGGCCTTGAGCGCGGGGAAGGCCGCTCCAAGCACTCCCGAGCCCATCGCCCCGCACAACGCGAGTCCGACGCCCCAGAGCGGTACGGAGATTCCCTCGGTGAGCAGTTCGTGCAACGGACCCTCGGCAGCCGCGAGCAGGCCCAGGGCCACGGGAATACCCGCCAACCCGCCGATCGCGCCGAGCAGCAAGCCCGCGAGCAGCTGCCCGACGATCAAGTGCCCCCGCGCTGCGCCGATGCAGCGGCAGATCGCGAGGATTCGCTGCTGCTCGATCACCGCGGTGGTCATGCCGGTGGCGACGATGAAGCTGCAGGAGAGAAACGACATGATGGTGAGCAACGAGAGCGCGAGCCGGCTTCCGGCGACGCCCCGATCGAATCCGGCGCGGATTCGGTCGGAGGTCTCGACCTCGAGATCGGGGTGCGCTGCCAGTCGCGGCTCTTGCGCGGCACACCAGGCCGCGACATCGGTGTCGGGTTCGAGAATGATCGAGATGGCGGTGAGCTTTCCTGCGGCGTCGGCCGCCTCCGCGAGCGTGTCGCGAGCGAGGTGTGCCGTCGGCCGTTGCAAGCCGCCGAGGACGGGGCGGTTCTGGATGCCCACAACCTCGAGGGTCAAGGGATCTCCGAATCGCTGCACTTCGAGGCGATCGCCGATGACCGCGTCGAGGTGATCGGCGGTGAGAGGGTCGATGACGATCTCTCCGGGCGAACGGGGAACGCGGCCCACGGAGCAATCCAACTGATCGAAGCGGTCGGCGTCGTCGAGATCGAATCCGCGGCACTCCACCGTGACCCGGCGCAGGAGCCCCTCGTCGTCGCGGCGGCGGTCCTCGCGGATCAGGGTCAGCGAACTGCGCAGGCGACCGCTGGCGCTCACGACGCCCGGCCAGTCCCGCACCTCCTCGAGCACCGATTCCTCGAAGTCGCTGCTGAAGGAATGCCCGACGATCGCATCGGCAGCGCCGACCGAACGGACGAGGCGCCGCTCCACCGCGGACTGACCCGACACGACGAGGCTCACCACCGCGATCACGAGGGCCGCGGCGAAGGCGATGGCCAGGGCCAGCAGGGCGGTCCTACGCGGTCGCCCGAGCAAGTTCAGCCGCACGAACGGCCACACCGCCCGCATCGAGCCCGTCCACATCGAACGCTCCCGCAAGAGTTCCGTCGCGAAGCACGAAGACCGTGCGGCATCGGGTCGCCGCCGAGGTCTCGTGGGTCACCATCAGCACGAGCTTCTCGCGCTCCCCCGCGATTCGAGCCAGCATCTCCCAGAGCCTTTCGCTGGTGGCCGAGTCGAGATTCCCGGTGGGCTCGTCGGCGAAGAGAATCGGCGGATCGAAGAGGAGCGCCCGTGCGATCGCCACCCGCTGCTGCTCTCCGCCGGAGAGCGCCTCGGGCCGGTGCCCGGCGCGGCCGGAGAGTCCGAGTTCCTCGAGCAGAGCGAGCCCGCGATCGCGAAGGGCAGGTCCGGCCTGCCCGTCGAGGGTCCCGGGAAGCATCACGTTGTCGAGCGCCGAGAGCGTGGGCAGCAGGTTGAACTGCTGGAAGACGATTCCGATTCGCCTTCGCCGGTACTCGGTCAAGGCCCGCTCGGAGAGCTGATCCACGCGATCGCCAGCCACTTCGATCGACCCAGAGTCGGCGCGGTCGAGCCCCGCAAGCAGGTGCAGCAAGGTGGTCTTGCCGCTGCCCGAGGGACCCATCACCGCGTGAAACCCCGGTTGATCGATGGTCAGGTCGAGACCTCGAATCGCCTGCACGGGTTGACCACGATCGTCGGCGGCTCGATAGGTCTTGCGCAGGCCGGAGACCGCAAGCCGAATCGGCCTCGTTTCACCGTTGGCGATCGGATCAGGCACCCGCAAGGCTCTGGTCGTAGGCCGAGCCATCCTTCAAGGCCGACAGCGGTGCCGGGTCGTCGACCCGCAGGCGGACCATCCAGCCGGCTCCGTAGGGATCGGAGTTGACCAGCGACGGGTCGGCGGAGACCGCGGAGTTCACTTCGATGATCTCACCCGTGATCGCCGAGTAGACATCGCCGGTGGTCTTGACCGACTCCACCTCGCCCACGCTCTCCCCCTCTCCCACGCGGGTCCCCGCGGGCTTCATCGCCACGTAGGTGACGTCGGTGAGCTGGTCTGCGGCGAACTGGGTGATCCCCATGGTCACCACGTCGCCGTCGAGGCGGAACCACTCGTGCGAATCGGAGTAGCGGCAGTCGGTCGGGCTGGGCATGAAGTCGGTCCGGTACGGGAAGGGCGGAATGATAACGGTCGGGAGCGCGAGACCGGGCGCGAATCGCAGGACGATCGAGGGGCGGCTTCGGCGGCGGTCGATCCGAAGCCGCGGATGCGTCCGGCCGGTCTCGTTGCCCGAGATCCACGGGCTGCGACGGGCAAAAGAGAAAGCGTCCGTCTGGTCGACGGACGCTTTCCGGAGGGGAGAAAGATGCGATGAGAGGTTCTCGGACGGGCGGATGTTACCCAACTTCTCAGGTTTGGCAAGGAACCATGGAGTTTCGGTGAGAAGCCTCTTGAATCGGTGCGGCGACTTGACCCGAGCGGCCGGGGCACGAGCCGACCGCGAGCCATCCAAGTCGCCTCCGGCATCCCAAATCTCAGAGGTCGGCGGCCACGCTCAGCGGCAGACCTCGAGGTACGCGGAGAAGAACCCCCGCATCGCGTCCTCGAAGCGATCGCCGAGGGTCAATCCCACGATTTCGCCCACGAGCGAGTCGTCGTCGGCGAGTTCGACGAGGCGGCCGCCTCCCGCGGTGGCGATCTCGGGGAAGTGCTCGGGTGGACCGGTTCGCCGCGAGCGTCGCCGCGCGGCGAGGTTCGGCCCGGCATCGTCCGCGTCGCCTTGGGCTTCGGCCTCGGGATCGGGCTCGCTGGCTGGGGCGGCGCTCACCACGTGGGTCACCACTCCCGCGGCGGCGGCCCGAGCCGCCAGCGAGACGCAGGCGCCGCCGAAGCCCGGGTGGGGCGGGGCGTCTCCGATGAGGATCGCGATCCCGGTTCGCTGCGGATCCCACGAGAGCGTGGTGAAGAGCCGCTCCAGCGCGGGGTGAACCGCTTCCGGGCGGTCTCCGCCGCCTTCGGCGGTGAGCGACCAGAGCCACTCCCTCGCCTGCGGAATCGACGCGGTGAAGTCGCGGGCGACGGTTTCGAAGCGATCACGACGGTCCCGGTAGGCCACCACGCCGATTCGCACTCCTGCGGTGATGTCGCCCGCGAAGAGCATGAGGTCGTCAAGCCCGCCCTGCACCTCGGCAAGTTCGCCGGTCATGCTGGCGGTGCAGTCGATCGCGATGGCGAGGTCGAGCCGACGCGAAGCGAGATCGCGGATGTACTCGACCAGTCCGACGAACTCGCGGGTGTCGAGCGCCGCGATGGCATTCCGCCGCAACGCAGCCCATTCCGCCTCGTCGTCTGCCTCGGGGACCATCCACGCGGCCGCGAGTCCGATGCGGCCACGGTTCGATCGAAGCCAGGCTCGCCAGCGGTGATCGCGGCGCAGGTCGGGCGCCGCGGAGATCGCCGCGAGCCGCGGCGAGAGTCGTCCGGCTTCGGCGGGGTCCATCCGCAAGACCACCGAGACGAAGGTCTCCTCCGCCAGTTCGCGACGCGCTTCGTCGCCGGAGGCCAGCGCCAGTTCGACCCCGAGCAGGCGATCAGCGTCGGACCCGGAGCGGCGAAGGACCTCGAGCCCCCGCTCGAGCTTCTCCGCCTCGAACGGGACCCGACATCGCAGCATCGTCCGCACCACCAGCGGGTGGGGCTCGTCGGCGAGCAGGGTGGCAAGTTCGAGCGGGGCCCGTCGCCTCGCCGCCACCGCGACCGCAAAGGCCCGAACCTGCCAGCTCGGATCCTGCACCGCGCGAAGGAGCCGCGGCAGCGCCAAGGACTCGGGAATCGACTCGAGCCGCATCACCCCCAGTGCACGCCGCGCCCAGGCGTCGCCGCCCAGCAACTCGTCGAGCGCGGCAAGCTCCGCCGGGTCCGAGAGAACCTCCGGGGTGGCTGCGGGAGGATCTGCTGCCGCGAACGCGGTCGGAGCGGCGGCGAGCAGCAGTCCGGAAAGAACCCACGCGAGCCACTCGAGGGGCAGTTTCATCGCTCGGAGCGATCGGGGAGGAACCGACCCTGCGGATGACTCCCGCAACCGCAAGGATCCGGTTGGAAAATTCCTCAGATGCACCGGGCAGGTATTGCCCAACCCGGCCCGCGCGGTAGATTTTTTTCTGTTCTGAGCGTTTCTCAGGACTCTTGGAGCCCGAAAGGCCGCGGGCTCGTGAGGGGAGGTCGCTGCGATGTCGATCGCGTTGCGATCCAAGGTCTGGGTGCTCGCCGCCGCGGTCATGACCACGGCGGCTGTCGCCGACGTCGAACCGTTCACCTCAGAGGCGCTCCAGCGGGGGGTCTGGTACACGATGCAAGGCTATCCGCCGAGCGGCGGATACTCCGGATTCGGCATGGCGATGGCGGATCTCGACGCCGACCGCGATCTCGATCTGGTGCTGCTGGGACGTTCGAACGGCCTGCCCGGGATCTTCGAGAACGACGGCACCGGCCACTTCACCGATCGCAGTATCGAGTCGGGCATTGCCCCGCTCGCCGCAGCGAGTTCGGTGATCGCCTTCGACTTCGACGGAGATGGCGACCTCGACCTCTTCCTGACCCAGTACTTCAACGGCGGCGGCAATCGGCTCTACGAGCAGACCTCGCCGTGGCACTTCACCGATGTGACCGCCGGCAGCGGGCTCGGCGAGATGCTCCCCACCAAGGGCGTCACCTGCGGTGACTACGACGGCGACGGCCGACTCGATCTCTATCTCTGCCAATACGTGGTGCCGGGGAACATCGACGTCACCCGCAACCGGCTCTACCGCAATCTTGGTGGCGGCCACTTCCTGAGAGTGCAGCCGGGAGTCGGCGTCGAGAGCGAGCGGCCGAGCCTCATGGCGGCCTTCACCGACTTCGATGCCGATTCCTGGACCGACCTCTACCTCGCCAACGACCGCGGTCCGTTCTTCGGCCCCAATCAACTTTGGCGCAACGACGACGGAGTCCTGGTGGACGTCTCCGAGTCGAGCGGCGCCGACAGTTCCCTCTTCTCGATGTGTGTGGCGGCGGGCGACCTCAATCGCGACGGCTTCCCCGACTACTACATCACCAACATCTCCGATCCCGTGCCGCCGCTCTACGGCGCCAACTCGCTGATCGTCAGCCAAGGCGACGGCACCTACGTCGAGGCGCACGAAGAGTGGGGGGTGGGGCACTACATCACCAGTTGGGGCGGGCTCTTCTGGGATCTCGACAACGACTCCGATCTCGATCTCTACGTGAACAACCAGTGGCAGGGCAACACCCTGTACGTGAATCCAGGTTCGCCGCCGATGACCAACGGCACCGCGGAGTTCGCCCTCGCCGGGACCGGCGGTGTCTCGTACGTCTCGGTGGTGGGTGATGTCGATGGCGATGGCGACCTCGACATGCTGCAGAACAACCACAGCGGCAACGTCCGCCTCTACATCAACAACGAGGGCTCGTTGCGTTCGTGGCTTCGCCTGCGGGTGGTGGGCCTCGGCGCCAACCATCAGGCCGCCGGGGCCAGCGCCCATCTGCGGGTGGGCAACGAGCGGCAGCGGGCAGAGGTGATCCTCGGTGGCAACTCCTACCTCGGGCAGAACGAGCCGTACCTTCACTTCGGTCTTGGCGCCGCGACCTCGGCCGACGAGATCCTCGTGAAGTGGCCCAACGGAGGACCGGTTCGGGAGTTCGTCGATGTTCCGGCCAATCAGTTCTGGTCCATCTATCCGCCGGCGCGACTCGGCGACGTCGAGGGCGACGGACAGGTCGGTGCCGACGATTGGGAGACCTTCCAAGGGTTCGGCCTCGGCCCGGTCGAGCCGGGTCGCGAGGTCTTCGACTTCAACGGCGACTGGGTCCTCGACCACCTCGATGTCGAGGAGTTCTGGTCGCGATGTGCCATGCTCCGCGGCGATCTCAACAACGATGGCCTGGTGAACGGAGTGGATCTCACGGGAATGCTCTCGGAATGGGGCAACAAGAGCGGTCCCGCGGATCTCGACCTCGATGGCCTCGTCGGCGGCTCCGATCTCTCCATCATGCTCTCGTCATGGAATGCGAAGTGACCTGATCGCCCGGAGTCTCTCCGCGGCGGATCGGGATTCGCGATGGTGGTGAGGCGCGGTCGCTGCATCGAGACCGGCGCGGCGAGGGCGCCCTTCTGCTCGCGCAGCGGAGCATCGGCGCGGCCACGTCTGAAGTCTCGTGGCCGGAGGCGCCGGTCGGGACCGCGCCGACCTCGCTACAGGCTTCGCAGGAAGGCGATCAGCGCCGCACGATCCTCGCTCGACATCGTGCGGAAGTACTCCTTGCTCGCTTCGGCTTCGCCGCCGTGCCAGAGGATCGCCTCTTCGAGGGTCCTCGCGCGGCCGTCGTGCAGGTAGGCCTCGCCTCCCGCGACACCAGCGGTGAGGCCGATGCTCCAAAGCGGCGGAGTGCGCCACTCGCTTCCATCGACGCCGTCGGATTCGATCGAATCGGCGAGTCCGGGGCCGAGGTCGTGCAGCAGGAGATCGGTGAACGGGCGGATGGTCTGGTTTCGAAGTTCGGCGAAGGGATGATGGGGGCCGGTGGCAAGCTCGGCCACGTGGCAGGCGCTGCAGCCGGCGGCCGCGAAGCGCTGCTCGCCGTGCAGGGCGGTCTCGTCGGTGAGACTGCGACGCGCCGAGACACCGAGCAGCGAGACGTAACGGGTCAGGTCGTCGAGCTCGGCTGCGTCGAGTTCGACCGCGCTCGCCGAAGTGTCGCCATCGAGCACGGGGAACGCTGCGGTCGCAATGCCCATGTCGCGATTGAGGGCGTAGGCGATCTGATGTCGGACCGCGGCCTGCGAGGCCTTGGTGCCGAAGCGACCAAGCCGATTGGCGGTCGACTCAAGCGGACTCGTGACCGCGTGCACCCGACCGGAGATGCCGTCGCCATCGAGATCGCACGCGTCTTCGCGGGCGAGGATGGTGGATTCGTCGATCGCCTCGAGCAGGCCGAGTCCGACCAGCGGTGGAGCGAGCCGCACCGCGAAGTGCTGGGGAGGATCGACACCGGGAGGCATCTCGAAGGCGTAGATCGGCTTCCGGAGCGAGTAGGGGGCGCCGTCACCGTAGCTGCCCGCGGTCTCTTCCCATCCGGCGAGGATCGCCCGCGGCTCGGAGGCGTTGCCGCCGGGCAAGCTGCGAACGCGGAACCAGTTGAGCTTCCATCCACCGACCGCCGCGTTGAGTCCGAAGACATGGGTGCCAGCCTCGAGCGTCGCTTCGACGGTGATGGTGGTCCAGGTCTGCCCACCGCCGGTGGCCGGCACCTCGGCGAGGGCGTGCAGCACGCTGCCGCCCGCCTCCTCGATGCGGATCATCCCGCCGCCGATCGCGCTCGCGACCCTCAGGTCGACGAGGTAGGTGCCGCTCTCGGGAATGGCGAGCGGGTGATTGCCGTAGGCCATCCAGTCGTTTGCATCGATCGATGCGACATCGAGCCCACCGCCCGCGTCGCTGCAGGGCTCGGTGGCCACGCCGCTCATCGCGGTGAAGGCTTCGGCCTCGATGGTGAAGGCGATCGGCGGCACCGCCGAGGCATCGTGCTGCAGCGACTCTCCCCAGATCGGGTGCGGCGTGCCGGTTTCGTCCGCGGCGACGTGCACCACCGCGCCGCGAAGCGGCTCGCCGACCGCGACGGGAAGCGCTCGGCCGTTGTCGCGGTGACAGGCGACGCAACTCGCCGCGACCAGCAGCGGACCCGCCTTTCCGACCTGCTCGTCGAAGATGGGGTTCTCGGGTTCGGAGTGGCTGCCGTCGCGGAAGTCGGTGTGATGCAGGCGACGGCCCTGCATGAAGCGGTGTCCGCTCTCGCTCGAGATGTTGCCGGCGGTCTGCTTGAAGCGATGCCGGGGCTCGTTCGAGTACTGGTAGGGAAGGGTGGTCTCGCCGCCGAGCCAGGCATGCTCGGGCAGCGGGTGCGACAGGAAGCTCGCCGCCTCGCGCTCTGCGGGCGTGGTCGCCTCCTCCTTGTCCCTCGCGTACCAGGGCACCACTCCGCGGCCGACCTCGTAGAGAAAGGCGGTGCCGTAGTAGTTCTCGCGGCCGTTTCGCGGAGCCAGCAGGAACTGGCTCAGCTCCACCTCGAAGGAGTCGCCGATCTCGAGCGCTGCGCCGCCGGGCTGCCGGTGGGTGATGGTGGCGGAGTAGGCGTACTCGGTCTCGCCGGGGTAGCGGGTCGAGGGCGTCACCGACTCGAGGGTCACGCCCTGTCCGGGAATGTCGGAGAGGTTGTGGAGGTAGAGCGCGAGCGAGTCGGTGTCGGCGTAGAAGGTGCGGAACTCCGCCGGATCGAGTTGGGCGAGCGTGGTGAAGTTGAAGGTGACGCCTTCGCCACCCATCGCCACGCGGTCGACGATCTCGAGCTCGGCGACCCGCTGCTCCCAGTAGAAGGGGAGGTAGTGGTCGTACTTGCGGAAGACCACGCCGTTCACGATGTCTTCACGGGCATGGCGGTCGCGAGCGCGATCGGCCAGTCGCGTCACCAGCGCGTCCGCACGCTCGAAGCGCACCTCGGGCTCCAACGGCGTCGAGGCGGAGTGCAGCGGTTCGAAGGCCGGAGGCGCTTCGCACGGACACGGACCCCAGCCGATGAGGAGGAGGCCGATGTCGCTGCCACCCACCACGCCATCGCCGTCGAGGTCGGCGACCGCGTCGGCGCCGCCCCACGAGATCAGCATCACTCCGAGATCGCTGCCGTTGACGACGCCGTTTCCGTCGAGATCGCCGGGGCACTCTGCGAACGCCTCCGCGGAGCACGCCGCCAACAGCATCACCCAGCCGCCTGGCGCCAGCCACCTCCTTCGCCCCTCGTTCGATGAAGTGTGTGGCGGCGAAGATCGGTTGGATCGCGAGTTCATGTCTGAGCCTCCGGGAGCCCGTTGGGGCGAGAGGTTCGAGGCGGCCTCGAGTGGAGGCAGCAGCAAACGGTTGTAGCCCTCGCAACGCCGGCGCGAGCGGAACCCTTCGAGGGAATCGACCTCAAGCGATGGGGGCACAATCGACCGACTCGCCACCGCGGCGCGGTCGGGTGCGCTTCGCCGGCTCGCTCGGGAGCGGACTCGCCGGTCAGGGGAAGCGAACTCACGCGATGCGGCGCTCGCTCACGGAGGCCTGGCAGCACGGTCTTCGTGGCTCGCCGTCGCGGCCGCTCAGTCTCCGTGGCGATGTCGCAGCCGCGGCGAGAGCCGCAGCATCAGTTGGAAGCGCTCGAACTCGTTCACCCAGTCGGCCAGCGTCGCCGCGAGCTCATCGGGGGGCACCGGGGCTCCCGGCACCGGGCAGGAGGGTCCGAGGTTCTTCGCCGCCAAGGCGCGATAGCGCGCGAGGGTGCGGTCGCCGTACCAGCCGAGCAGTTCGAAGTCCTCGGCCATGAACAGCACCACCGGCACCCGAAGGCCCGCGTTGATCTTGACCTGCGCCGCGAGCTCGGCGTGCTCGTCGCGGTCGACCCAGCGGAGGTCGATCTCCGGGCTCGCCGCGGCGATCCGTTCGAGCATGGGACCCTGCTGCACGCAGTCGCCGCACCAGATTCCCGAGATGCAGAGCACGTTCAGGCGTCGGGTGAAGCCCGCGAGCAGCGATCGCTGCGGTTCGACGAGTTCGACCTTCTCGTGGAACTCCCGCCAGCGGGTGGCGCGATCGGGATCGGTCGCGAGGTAGGCCTCCCAGGAGAGGGCCGCCTCGAAGGTTCGATGCAGGAACATGGCCTCGAGCAGGCCGGATTCGGCTGGGGACACGCACGCGCTCCTCTCGCAGGGCACTCGGATCAGATCGACACCGCCACCTTCGCAGAGACCTTGGCGTCCTGCAGATCGTGCGGAAGCATGGTTCGAACCTCCGCGGCGACGGAGTCGGGGGTGCGGTCGATGCGGCTCAGCAACTGCAACTCGAGACGCCGACCATCTCGCATCGGTTCGAACTCGAGCAGTCCGTATCCGAAGCGGCGGCAGGTCTCGCGGAGCTCGCGCTCGACTGCGTCGGTCGAGGCGGGGGCGCTCCGCAGGTCGACCCGGACCCGCATGACGACCTTGCGGTCGATGAACCAGAGCAGACCCCACGCGGCGGCGGTCAGCAGCACTGCGAGCGGGAAGAGGCTGAGTCCGCAGGCGAGGCCGATCACCACCACCATGATGCCCTTGGCGGTGATCTCCGGATTCGCCAGCACGGTGCGGAAGCGGATGAGGCTGCCGATGCCGAAGACGACCAGCGCCATCGACGGTTCCACCGCGACGATCTGCGCGACCACCACGCCGACCACCGCGATCATGAGCAGGATGCGGCGCTCGCGGAAGCGATCCGCCGTGCCGACTCCGCGGACGTGGTGGGGATGCCAGGCGAGCAGGGCGGCGCACCCGACCGCAAACGCGAACCCAAGGACCAGCTCCAGGATGATCCAGCCGTTGGCGAGCTGATGCAGCGGCATCATCAGCCGCTCGTAGGCGGAGTCGGGAATGCCCCCGTCCTTGCCGGAAGTGCTGAACAACTCGGCGACGCTGCGTCCCGATTCGAGCAGCACGAGCGGAAGAGGGGCGAGGTTCGACATTGAGGCTCTCAGGCGTGGGGCGGACTCTTGATCGGGACCGCTTGGAACTTACCATCCCGCTCCATGAACGCCACGATCCGGCCTCGAGGGAATCGAATTCTCGCCATGACCGCCGCGATGGCGGCGCTGCTCGGCTGTGGCGGCAGCGCCGACTCCTCGGGCGGCGGACCGCACGAGCGCTGCGCGTGGTACCTCACCATGCACGGCGGTTCGGGGGCCAATGCAGTGGTGGCGCTCGATCCCAAGGGCGGTGCGGTGGTGATCGTCTGCTCGGCGAAGGACGTGTCGGGCGGGGCGATGTTGCGCGAGCCCCGCGGCATGGCCTTCCTCGAGGACGGCTCGATGCTCGTCGCGAGCGCCTACAGCGACGACCCCGGGATTCTCCGCTACGGCAACCCGGATGCGGAGGGCAAGCGGGCCTTCGTCAACGTCTTCGCAGACCTCGGCCGCGACTTCGCCGATCGCATCCATCCCTACGACATCGCGGTGGCGCCGGACGGCACCGTCTTCGTGAGCGATCAGGATGCCAATCTCGTCACTTGGTTCGCGGGCCTGGACGCGCCGTCCGCGGGCGCGCCGATTCCGGCGCCGGTCGGCGTCAAGTCGAATTGGAACGCGGTGACGCCGCCCCGCGATGGCATCTTCATCGGCAGCGATGGCGAGCAGCGTGACGGGTTGCGGGTGGTGCGCGGACTCGCGATCGACGGGCAAGGACGACTGCTGGTGGTCGATCGCGATGCCTCCGCGGTGTACGCCTATGACCGCACCACCGGAAGGCGAGTCGACACAGTGATGGACCGCTCGCATGGCCTCAAGAAGCCGATCCAGGTGGTGGTGGACCCGGCGGGACGGATCTACGTGACCGATCGCGGTGCCAAGACGGTGTTTCGCCGCACTGCCGACGGCACCGTCACCGATGTGCTCAAGGGCCGCAAGCACCGCCCGGATCAGCCGTCGGGCCTCGCGATCGACGGCAGCACGCTCTATGTCGGTGATCGCGACAAGAAGGCGATCCTGCGGGTCGACCTCGACAAGCCCGACGCCGACCTCGAGACCTTCGTGGGCGAGCTTCCGGGAGCGCCGGAGTTCTTCGTGCCCAACACCGAGCAACGGTCGGGTGCGAAGCAAGAGGGCAGCTGACTTCGCTCTTCCGGATCTCTCGAGCCGGGCGAGGGCAGGTCGTCGACCGCAGCCGAGAGATTCGATCACCCGGATCTGAGTTGCCGCGTGTGCAGCGGGCAGTCGGCTTGAGGGCATCGGGAATTCGGGGAATCAGCGCATGGGGACAGGCCTCAATGGACTCATGAGCCTCGTGGAGTTCATGGGACTGCCCTCGCGGTCACATGGGTCCCCACAGCGCACCTGAAACACGTGGGGCTTGTCGAGTCCCCTCGGGTTCGTGGCCTTCTCGGCGCAAGCGCCCGCAGGCGGGCCGCTAGTCGACCTGCTCGCGCAGCCGCCGAACCAGGTCGAACGCCTCGAGCGGAGTGAGCCGCTCGACTTCGATGGCCTTGAGCGCCTCGACCACCGGATGGGTGGCGGGATCGAAGAGGCTCGGGGCCTCGTCCCTGGCCTCTCGCTTCCGTCGGCTCGGCGGTGCCGCTTCCCGCGGCGGCGGATCGGCCTCGCCGCTGCGGACCTCGAGGCTGCCGAGCACCGCCTCTGCGCGTTCGACGGTGCCGTCGGGCACGCCCGCGAGCCGTGCCACATGCAGGCCGTAGCTGCGGTCGGCGCGTCCGGGCTCGATGCGGTGCAGGAACACGATGCGATCGCCCCACTCCCTCACCGCGACATTGAGGTTGCGGACCGCGCCATGGCGTTCGCCGAGCCGCGTGAGCTCGTGGTAGTGCGTCGCGAGCAGCGTGCGACAGCCGCGATCGCCGAGGGTCTCTGCGATCGCCCACGCCAGTGCGAGGCCGTCGAGGGTGCTGGTGCCGCGGCCGATCTCGTCGAGGACGACGAGACTCCGGCGTGTCGCGTGGCGGAGCAGGTTCGCGGTCTCGGTCATCTCGACCATGAAGGTCGACTGCCCGCCGTGCAACTCGTCGCTCGCGCCGATGCGGGTGAAGATCCGATCGCACAATCCGATGGTCGCGCGATCTGCAGGCACGAAACTTCCGGCATGGGCGAGCAGCACCAGCAGCGCCGCCTGGCGGATGAAGGTGCTCTTGCCGGCCATGTTGGGGCCGGTGATGAGCGCGAGCGTCGCGGCGCCCGAGGGGTCTTCGTCGGTCGCGATCCCGAGCCGGCAATCGTTGGGCACGAAGCGGTCGCGGAGCAGCCGGTCGAGCACGGGATGACGACCCTGTTCGATCGCGAGGACCGGTGCGTCGATCATCTCGGGTTCGACCCAGGCGCCTACCGCGGCGATCTCTGCGAAGCCCGCGATCACATCGAGGCCGGCGACCATCCGCGCGACCTCGGCGAGCGAAGCGAGCGATTCGACCCAGCGGGAGATCAGCTGCTCGAAGATCTGCCGCTCGCGGTCGAGGGCGCGGCTCTCCGCGTCAAGGGCCTTCGACTCGTAGGCGGAGAGTTCCGGCGTCGTGTAGCGCTCGGCGTTCTTCAGGGTCTGACGCCGCACGAATTCGGCGGGGATCGCCGCGTCGCGGTGGGCGTGGGTGATTTCGACGTAGTAGCCGAAGACGCGGTTGAAGCCGATCTTGAGCGAGGCGATTCCGGTCTGCGCCGCGAGGCTCGCCTGATAGGACGAAAGCCAGCCGTGCCCGTCGCGATGGAGCGACCGCGCCTCGTCGAGTTCGGCATCGAAGCCGTCGCGGATCGCCCCGCCCTCGCGCAGATGCGGCGGGGGACTCTCCTCGATCGCCGCGGTGGTCTCGCGGCAGGCCGGAGCGAGGCGCTCGATCGCCGCGTCGAGCCGTGCGGTCTCCTTGGCGAACGCCTCGACGCCGCGGAGTTCCGCTGCGAGCATCCCGGCCGCCTCGACCGACTTCGCGAGCGCCGCGAGATCTCGGGGGGTAGCCCGGCGCAGGCCGAGCCGTCCACCGATGCGGGCCAGATCCTGAATGCGATCGAAGAGTCCGCGCAGCCGTTCGGCGAGCCGGCGGTCGTCGACGAGGATCGCGACGCGGCGATGTCGGGCTCGAATCGCCTCGAGGTTGGCAAGCGGATAGCAGAGCCACTCGCGAAGGAGGCGACGGCCCATCGGAGTGCGGGCCCGCTGCATGATCTCGACGAGCGTGCCCTCGCTGCCGCCGCTGCGGACGGTTCGCTCGACCTCGAGGGCTCGCAGCGCGATCGCATCGATCTCGAGCCGTTCGCCCTCGCGTTCGACGCGGGGCGGCTCGAGGTGGGCGAGCCGCCGCGGGTCGGCGTCGGCCGAGTCGTGGTCGGCGGCGGACATCTCCGCGACATAGCGCAGGATCGCCCCGGCAGCGGCCACCGCAGTGGTGCCTTCCTCGAGGCCGAAGCCGCCGAGCGAGGCGACTCCGAAACGTTCCTTGAGGGTGCTCGCGGCATCCGACGCCTCGAAGGTCCAGCTCGGCCGCCCGGTCGGAGGGCAGGGCAGCACGCCGTCGCCCGAGACGCCAAGCCACGCCCACTCCGGCCACGCGCCGTGGCGGTCGACGGGAATCAGCAACTCCTGCGGCGCGAGGCGGGCGAGACGATCGCGGATCGACGATTCGTCCGACCACTCGATCCGAAATGAACCGGTCGAGATCTCGATCGATGCGATCGCCCATCGCGGGTCCCGCGACTTCGCCGCGGGTGCGGCGACGGCAGCGACTCGATTGGCGCGGGCATCCTCGAGCAGATGTTCATCGACGAGCGTCCCGGGCGTCACCACGCGGGTCACCGCGCGGTCGACAACGCCCTTGGCATCCTTCGGATCCTGCATCTGATCGGCGACTGCAACGCGAAAGCCCTGCTCGACCAGTCGTCTCAGGTACTGCTCGGCCGCGTGATGCGGCACGCCTGCCATCGGCACGCCGGCGGTGCGTTCGGTGAGGGTGATGCCGAGGGCCTTGTGGGCTCGCACGGCGTCTTCACCGAAGAGCTCGTAGAAGTCGCCCATCCGGAAGAAGAGCAGGCAGCCCGGATGGGCCTCCTTGAAGCGACGGAACTGCCGCATCGCCGGGGTGTCGAGGGTGTTGAGCAGGCGGTCGCCGTCCGTCGGCGCTGCGGCCAACTCGACCACCTCGCGGGGCGGGGTGGCCTGGCTCATCTCGCTCGGCGCGGGGGTGGGGCTCACGGCATCGAGTGTACGGAACCAGGGCGGCCGACTACCCGCTGCGGGGCCCGGAAACGCAAACGCCCCGCCGTCTGGCGGGGCGCTCGCAGTGGAGCGGATGAGGATCGAACTCACAACCTCCTGAATGCGATTCAGGCGCTCTCCCAATTGAGCTACCGCCCCAACGGGAGGGCAGAAGTGTATCGGCGGCGATGGGAGGTGTCATCACCGCCCGGGCGGTCCGCGGCCGACTGCGCGAACTGCACTTTGGCCTGGTCGCTCGGCAAGGAGTGGACCGCGGGCCCCCGGCCCGCCGTGCACCCGCTCACCCGACCGACGTTTGGCGGGCGAGGGCGCCCGCGGACCGCACTCTGGTGCAGGCTGGCCACCGATTTCCCGGAGCGGCAAGGCCGAGGGGTACCATCCGCCCCCTTGCGGATCGGTCGCCGACGTCGGCGGCCGCGGCCGCCGGCGATCGTGGAGGTTTCCCCTGCTCCTCTTCGTCTACTGCCTGCTCGTCCTCGTCGCCTCCATGCTCGGCGGCATCGTCCCGACGCTGCTGTCGCTCGGCCACCGCAGCATGCAACTGGCCCTCTCGCTGGTGGCGGGCGTCATGTTCGGAGTGGGGGTGATCCACATGTTGCCCCACGCGATCGTTCTCTGGGGCGAGTCGCGCGCCACCGATGGAGGAGCGGCGATCGAAGTCTCTGCGTCCGCGGGAGAAGCGAGCCAGATGAGCGCCGAGGTCGCGGTGAGTGCTGCGGGCGATCCCCACGGCGGGCTCGACCCCATCATGCTTGCGGTGCTGCTGGGATTCCTGGTGATGTTCCTGCTCGAGCGCTTTCTTTCCTTCCACCAGCACGAACCGGTGGCCGAGGGGACTTGCGACCACGGCGCGGACCACACCCACGAAGCAGGGCACGGGCACCATCACGGCGGAGATTCGGGCGGTGCCACCCGCGTCTCCTGGCTTGGCGCGATGGTGGGGCTCGCCGTGCACACGATCCTCTCGGGCGTCGCCCTTGCCGCGAGCGTCGAGGCGGCGGAGTCGCACGGTCACGCCGCGGCGTTCGCCGGATTCGGGGTCTTCCTCGGCGTGGTGCTCCACAAGCCCTTCGACGCCATGACCATCACCATGCTCATGCGGGCTGCTGGCATCGAGAAGCGCTTCGTGCACCTGGCGAATCTCGGCTTCGCCCTCATGGTGCCGCTGGGCATCGTGCTCTTTCGGCTGGGAATCTCCGGTTCGCAGGACCAGGCGGCGTGGACCGCCCTTGCGTTGGCCTTCTCGGCCGGCACCTTCCTCTGCATCGCCCTCGCCGACCTGCTGCCCGAACTCAAGTTCCACGATCACGATCGCCTCGCCCTTTCGGCGATGCTCGTGCTCGGCGTGGTGATCGCCTGGGGAACAGGTTGGCTCGAGGCCTCATCCCATGACCACGGGCACGATCACGGCAGCCATCTCGACCACGACCACGACCACGACCACGACCACGACCACGACCACGATCACGATCACTGACCTCAAACGCCGAGCCCGCTCGGCGGCCACCTCCGGAACGACATGAAGGCCGAAACCCTGCTCGCCGAACTCAACCGACTCCGTGCCGACCTCGACAAGGACCCGGCCGACCTCGAGTGGTTCACCCTGCACCACGTCTTCTGCTTCGTGAGCTACAAGATGTCCGACTTCCAGCGGTATCTCGACGAGGCCGTCAAGCCCGGCGACGAGACCCCCGAGACCTGACTCCGGCACCCGCGACCGACTGCACCCGATGAGCGAGACTACCCAGCCCCAACGCGAGTCCTCCGGCGGACGCAACCGCTACAAGGCCACGTTGAACCTTCCCAAGACCGACTTCCCCATGCGGGCGGACCTTGCCCGCAACGAACCGCTCACCGTCGAGCGCTGGTCGGAGGGCGGTCTCTACGCCGCGGTTCAGGAGGATCGCCGCACCGCGCCGCCCTACGTCTTCCACGACGGGCCTCCCTACGCCAACGGCTCGATCCATCTCGGGCATCTCCTCAACAAGGCGCTCAAGGACTTCGTGGTCCGCAGTCGGCTGATGGAGGGTCACCGCGTCGC
>JAPOKA010000008.1:0-106 GCA_029977865.1 bacterium | reverse complement strand
CGGAGGGCGGTCTCTACGCCGCGGTTCAGGAGGATCGCCGCACCGCGGCGCCCTACGTCTTCCACGACGGGCCTCCCTACGCCAACGGCTCGATCCATCTCGGGCA
>JAPOKA010000089.1 GCA_029977865.1 bacterium | reverse complement strand
CGGCTGGAATTGACCTCGCCGCGACATCGACGAAGAACCGCCGTGCGCCGACGGCCTCGCCTCGGCGATCGCCTCGCGCTACACTCCGCCTTGTCGTCGAACCACGCGACGACGACCGATCGGGGCCGACTGGCATCGACCGGACAGGTACGGACCGTCGTGGCGCGCCGTGGAGCATCCATGCCACGTAAAAAGGATGCACAACTACGACTGCCAACACGCAGTACGCTCTCGCGGCCTAATTGACCGCGCAGTGCACCGCCCGACGCCCGATGAGGCGGTGCACTGACGACCATCGGGCTGGTTCCAAAGGGCTGGCATGCCTCGGCGGAACGAGACCTTCGTATGCCTGGGTCCGAGACGGCTGTCGCCGGCCAAACCCCGGACCGAGATTCATTCGGCGGCTACGCGCGTAGAGGCGGCGGCTCGTCTGGCCCGGCACGGGGGTTCGAATCCCCCCGGCTCCATGTACGACTGGTCCGAACGCGGGCCCGCACCCCGCACCACGGGGTGCGCCCGCCCGCTCCGGGGCGGATCGTCGTCTCGTTCCCCAAGGTCGACGCGTCGATGCGTGGACGCAGTCGGCCGCAGCGCTCGTGAGCGGTCGACTGATGGTCCCCGCGTTCCTGCTCCCTCCATCTCTCCCGGATGAGGTCGCGCCTGCGCAAAGACCCTGAAACTCACGAGATGCGCGGGCTATCGAGGTTCGCCGGCTCGAGCATTCTGAGATGCACTGACTTGGGGAATCTCGCCCTCGAATCGGGCGTCATGGGAACGTTCCGCCTCCACTAGCCTCCCTCCCGTGCATCGGCGATTCTTCGCGGCACGTGTCCGCGTGGGCGTCGGGGCGAAGACGAGATGGAGGGGATCCCATGAGGAGTTTGAGTCTCTTGGCTGCGACCGCAATCGTCACCTGCGGCGGCGCTTTCATGGCGTTCGGGCAGATCACCATCGACACCGTGGCGATCGGCTACGCCGGCAATGCGGCGGACTCGACCGGCTACGGCGCGGTCGGGTACACGTACAACATCGGGACGCATGAGGTGACCAACGCGCAATACACGGCGTTCCTGAACGCGGTGGCTGCGACGGACACCTACAACCTCTACAGCATGAACATGAGCAGTGGCCAAGGCGGCATCACCCGCTCGGGCTCGAGCGGGTCGTACACATACCAGACCATTTCCGGCCGCGAGAACATGCCGGTGAACCAAGTCTCCTTCTGGGACGCGGCGCGGTTCGTGAACTGGCTCGAGAACGGACAGGGGGGCGCTGGCACCACCGAGACCGGGACCTACACGCTCAACGGCGTGTTGAATCCAGTGAACACCTCGGTCACCCGCAACGCGAACTCGACATGGGCGATCACCAGCGAGGACGAGTGGTACAAGGCGGCGTACTACCAGCCTGCGAATGCTGGCGGCGACGGCGACGACTACTGGCAGTTTGCCACGCAAAGCAACACCGCGCCACTTGCCGGGCCCCCAGGGACGGGCGGGGCGAACTTCGCCAACGCAGTCGGCGGCCTCACAGCGGTGGGCTCGTACTCGGCGAGCTTCTTCGGCGCCTTTGACATGAACGGGAATGTCGTTGAGTGGAACGAGACGATCATCACCGCCAATGGCATCTCCCAGCGGAGCACACGGGGGGGTGGGTTCAACAGCATCGTCCGCTCTCTGCAGGCTGACCACCAGTACTTCTTCCCCCCCCAGAACGATGCCCTCGCCCTCGGCTTCCGGGTCTCCTACATTCCCGGACCATCGGCGGTCGCGCTTCTGGCGATCGGCGGGCTTGGGGCGCTGGGCCGCAGGCGGAGCGCCGGTCGCTGACCCTCGGCTGCTTGTCTCCTTGTTCCTCTCGCGGACGGTGCGATTCGCCCCGTCCGCGTTGTCTTGTGCGTGCCTCCTCGCCGCCGAATAGGCCAGGCTCGCGTCTGGCCGAACCGGATCAACTTCGGCAGGCCGCGACTCGGCTCGGTCCGTAGGATCGTGGTCGGCATGATCCGCACCCCACGACTTCGCATGCGGCGCAGCGAGCGGCTCGCGGGAGGGCGTGTCACCCCCCGCACCTGCCGAGTGCGGCTCTCCGTCCTGATCGCGATGGCGATGCTCGCGCCGCCGGTGGCGACGGCGTCGGCGGCCGACCCGCCGCACGACGCCCCGACCGCGGCGCGACCGAACATCGTCCTCTTCGTGAGTGACGACCACCGCGCCGACATGCTCGGTTGCGCCGGGCACCCGTTCCTGCAGACTCCGAACATCGATCGACTCGCCGGACGCGGCGTTCGCTACGAGAACGCCTTCGTCACCACGAGCATCTGCGCTGCGAGCCGCGCGTCGATTCTCACCGGGCTTGTCGAGAGAACCCATCGCTTCACCTTCGGAACTCCGCCCCTCGCGGAGGCCCATTGCGACCGCAGCTATCCGCGACTCTTGCGCGAGGCGGGCTACCACACCGGATTCGTGGGGAAGTTCGGGGTGCAGGTCGAGGGAGGCCGGCCCACCGTCGACACCCTCTTCGACGAGTTCACGCCGATCGGCCCGCCGTATCTCAAAGCGCTGCCCGACGGGACGATTCGTCACGAGAGCGATCTCGTCGGCGAAGCCGCGGCCGAGTTCGTGCGCGATGCTCCCGCGGATCGGCCCTTCTGTCTCGCGGTCAGCTTCAACGCCGCCCACGCCGTCGACGGCGATCTCGAGAACCACTACCCGCACGCAGCGTCGGAGGCAGGTCTTTACGAAGGCTTCGCCATGCCGCGCCCGCGCCTCGACGGGAACGAGGCCTTCGCCGCCGAGCCGCCGCATCTGCAGGACTCGATGAACCGAGACCGCTGGCACTGGCGCTGGGATACCGAGGAGAAGTACGACCGCAACCTGCGCAACTATCTTCGCCTGCTCACCGGACTCGATCGCAACATCGGCCGCGTGCTCGAGGCGCTCGAAGCCCGCGGAATCGCCGACACGACCGTCGTCGTCTTCATCGGCGACAACGGCTACTACATGGGCGAACGGGGATTCGCGGGAAAGTGGTCGCACCACGAGGAGTCGCTGCGGGTGCCGCTGGTGGTCTGCGATCCCCGCCGGCCGGAGTCGGCGCGAGGCATGGTCGACGACTCGATCGCGCTCAACATCGATGTGGCCCCGACCCTGCTCGCCGCGGCGGGACTCGAGCCTCCCGATTCGATGCAAGGCAGGGCCCTCGCCGCGGTCGAGGGTGTCGAGGCCTCCGAGCCGCGTGCCGACTTCTTCTGCGAGCATCGCATGCGGAATCCTCGCATCCCTCGCTGGGAGGGAATCCGCAGCCGTGACTGGAAGTACGCCCGCTACCTCGATGTCGAGGGCTCGCCCGAGCACCTCTACGACCTTCGCGCCGATCCGCTTGAACAGCGCGACCTTGCCGGCGATCCGGAGAGTCGCCCGCAACTGCTCGCCATGCGGGAGGAGACGGCACGACGCTCGAAGGCACTCCGTGACGAGGGCGAGCCGCTGCCTCGGGTGCTTCTGCTCGGCGATTCGATCTCGATGGGTTACCACGATGCGGTCGAACGGGCCCTCGATGGCGAAGCGGTGGTGGTGCGGCCGCGCGAGAACTGCGAGGGCACCCTCAAGGGGGAGCGCCGCGTCGAGTCGTGGATTGCGCTCGACGGCGGCAACTTCGATCTGATCCACTTCAACTTCGGGTTGCATGATCTCAAGCGGGTCGAGGAGGACGGGAAGAACTCCGACGACCCGAGCGACGCGAGGCAGTCCGAGCTTCCCGAATACGAGCGCCGGCTCGAGGCGATCTGCGATGTTCTCGAAGCGACCGGCGCGACTCTGGTCTTCGCGACCACGACTCCGGTCCCGGCTGGCGGGGTGAGGCCGCATCGCGACCCTGATGACGTCGAGCGCTACAACGCCGCTGCGAAGGCGATCATGGCTCGCCGCGGCATCGCCATCGACGATCTCGAGTCCTTCGCGCGGCCGCGGCTCGAGCAACTGCAGCGTCCGCGCGACGTCCACTTCACGGCTGCGGGCTCGCAAGCGCTCGGCGAACAGGTCGTCACGGCGATTCGAGCGCAGTTGGTTGCCGCCGCTGCGAAACCGAAGCATCCGTCGCGCTCGTTCCGGTCGGAACCTGCAACAAGACTCCGCAACGGTTGTGTCGGGGGAAGGCTTGCGCAGTTGTCGCCGAGCTCGAGATCAGTCGGACTGACTTCTCGAGCGGGACGCCGCACCGCCGGAGGTGCCCAGATCAAGCAGCACGCCGATCACGACCAGCACCACGCCGCCGCCAGACATGCCACCCAGCTCGTTCATGGCGATGGCGTAGGCGACGGTGGTGAATGGCATGAAGAGAAAGCCCAGCACCGGCCACAGCACGCTCTGGTACGCCGACCCGAGGTAGTCGGTGAACAGGAATAGGACCGCAAGAACCAAGCGCGGGAAACAGAGACCGACGAGGGCGATGAGGCAGGCCATGGCGATTCTCCGGAGCCGGAATGGCAGAAGGTAGCACCGGCGTTGGGCGGAAGAGGAGCGATCGCGAGCCACCCGCGAGCTCCTGAGTCGCCGAAGGCTACGACGGGCCGCCACTCACTGCGACCAGATTCCACGCCAACAGCGCTCGCGTTGGCACGATCGCTTCATCGCATGAGTCTCGCGCGGCTCGATCGCCGCCTGTCCTCGGCGCCGCGATCGCCTCGGTGGTCCTTCGTCCACCCGACCCCAGCCTCCTCGTGCAGGCAGGGTCAGTTGGGTGTGGTCAGGCCAAAGTTGGCGAGCAGCTTGCCGAGATCGAGGCCGCCGACCGTGCCGTCGCCATCGAGGTCGGCGAGGCAGTCGCCCAGGGTTCCCCACGCCGCGAGCATGCCAGAGAGGTCTGCGCCGCCCACGATTCCATCGCCATCAAGGTCGCCCTCGAGGACGTAGTCGACCGCGAAGTTGGTCAGATCGACGGTCGACTCCACCGCCGCGGAGAAGTTGACCTCGGCATGGAGTCGCACCGTGCGGCACATGAACTCCGCGGGGACCATGACCGAGTAGCGGGCAAACTCGGAAGGAAGCGACGCCACGCTCCAGGCGGCACAGGGCAGGGCGACGGGTGCTTCGTCTTCCCAGCGTTCGAGTTCGATCTTGAGGGTGTCATCGGTGGCATCCGAACTCGCGCGGCGGGCGTCGAAGGAGATCCGCAGGCAAAACCCCGGCGGTGGTGTGGGCACGTGCATGCGGTTGTGCACGAGTTCCGGTCGACTCGCGTCGAGGCGGGCGAACCATGCGCTGCCTCCGCCGATCACGTTCGCGCCGACCCCGCCGTGATAGTCCCAACCGGCGCGGGAGCCGGCTTCGAAGTGGCCGTTCTCGAGGAGCGGAGCCGAGGCCGGATCGGGTTCGATGCCCGGCGGAATCTCCGGCCGCTCGCCTCCGCCGATCGCGGACCGGTTGAAACCGACGACGTCGTAGCCTTCCGGCCACCACGTGGCCCGCATGAGGTTGCTGATCGACACCTCGCCGTTGTCGGGGTTCGGCGAGAGATCGATGGTGCCGTGGTACCACAGGTGGACGTCGAAGTGCCCGAGCACGTAGCCACCGAGCGCGAGCAGGCTCTCGGAGAGTTGGGTGTTGTGGACGCCCTCGACCGGAATCCCGTCTTGGTCGACCCCATTGAAGATCCCGCCGCCGTCTGCCCGCCAGACGTTGTCTTGCCAGATGGTGGATGACCAGTGACGCGGATATGGGTCGCCCCAATCGATGTTGTAGGGTGCGTCCAGGGTGCCGTTGGCAGGATGGGGATCGAGCGTGGTCACCTGGTCGACGGGAATCCCGGCGATCGCAAGCCGCTTCGCCGCCTCGCTGACCAGGCAGCCGCCCCGGCTGTGCCCGATGAGATGGACCGCCCGGTTGCTGACCAGATCGCTCGGGCCGGCGCCCGGCGTCTCGTACGCGGCATCGCGCAACATCGCAGACATGGCATCGCCGGCGGCCTGGACGTATCCCCAATTGGGTCCCTCGCCGACGAACTCGGAGTCACCCTCCCAACCGAAGGCGATCACGATGTTGAGATCGGAGCCGTCGCCGCCGTCGTTCTCGACTCGAACCAGTCGCCCGTTGACGCCGTCGTACCGATAGACCGCGCCGACTCCGCCGGCACGCGCGAGGATCGCTTTCGCCATGTTCTCGAACCAAGGCGTGATGGGGGTCGCGGTGAATCCATGTGCCACCACGGTGGTGGTCTTGAGAAGAACCGGCGCGGTCGAACTTCGACTCTCGCCGGAAGCGGCTCGGATCGTCGGCGGCGCGGCGGTCGCGAACTGAGCGAACAAGATCGCGGCGCTCAGGGCAAGAAGGCCGTGGAACCGTGAATTCATCATGACAGCAGCCTAGCCCAGAAGGCGTCGTGGACAATGCCGAGCTTTGGACATTCCGGAAGTACGGAGGTCGGGCGAATCGTCCGACTGCTGGTGTCTGCCTCAGCCCGGCGATCGGGGGCACATTCAGAGGGACACCCGGCCGGTCGGGGGGCCTCGCGATCGCCGGGGAACGCCCCCGTCGACTGCACCGACGAACCTGGCGGCGGGCGGATTGGTGCGAGAGGTGTTCGATGGCGAGAGTTCGTCTGGATCGCCTGGAACATGGCGGTCGGTGCCGATGGTGGCGCTGTTTCGCCGTCGAACCCGACCCACCGATGACAGCGATCCCACCTGGTCCTCGGGCCGTCGTCGCCCGCGGCGAGGTGCGCCGGGATGTTCACTGCCTCCTCCGGAATGGACGGAGTGACGCGGCTCACGCCGGCGAGCCGCGCGTCGAATGCGGAAGCCGCTCTGAATGCGCGGACTGAGAGTGGTCTCGCGCCGCTCCGGCGATACCTTTCAGCGATGCAACTCCTCGCGCAACAAGACTGGTTCGGGCTCGCCGCGTCTCGCGCGGGCCGAGCCGCCGCCTTCCGGCAGCGACGCACTCCGACCGCGCTCGCCTTGATCGTGGTCGCCGCGATCGCTGCGACGGTTCTCGCACGAACAGCAGTGGCTGCAGCGCTATCGGTGAACGACTCCAGGTCGCTAACCCAGGCGGACTCCTTCGATCGCCTCGCGGCGCGGCAGATCGCCGACGCGCGAGACCGAACGCTCGACGCCTGTCGCGAGCGGGGGATCGAGCTGCCTCCGGACTTCCTCGCGTGGATCGACGGCGACCCCGTGGTGAAGGCTTCGGTCTACGGATGCCGGCGCGACCCGCTGCCGGTGCTGCTCGGCCTGCGTAGCCTCGAGATCGATCTCGGCGAGGAGGTCGTGCGCCGCGACTACACGCAACTCGCGCTCGCATTCGCCATTCAAGGCTCCTACGCCCCAACCAAGAAGAAGGCCTCGACCTGGAACGATGGCGATGGCGATCCAGGTCCGGGCGAACTGCCGGATGTCTCGCCGCGACCGCCATTGGTTCTCGAGATCCCCGGAGATCCGCGGGTGCAGATCGACACCAGGGATTCGTCGCGCGAGCTCGACGCGTTCGATCACGTCATCAACTTCCTCGAAGATCACCCGCCGATCGAGGTCGAGGTCGAGGTGCGCGAGCTTCCCCCGCTCGAGTACGACGAGCGAGGCGTGGCCAAGCCGCGCGGCAAGCCGGTCAAGGTGTCGAAGACGGTCGAGCGTGGCCTCGTCGGCGCCGACGTCATCGCTTCGCCGGAATTGCAAGCGGCGTTCAACGACTACCTCGCGAGCCACGGTCATCCGGAGGTGCGGCTCGACTGCGGTGATCACGCGGTGCATTGGAAGTCGTCGGAGGCGGTCCACGACAAGGACCTCCGGACCCGGATCAAGGCCGCGCACGACCTCTTTCATGACGCCTATCGCGCCAAGGGCCGCATGCCCCAAGAGCGCGACCGAGCGCCGACCGCGAGCGAGTCGATGGCGTGGTTCATTCGGAACGACCGTCATGACTTCAGCGGCACCGATCGAATGTGGCCTCGCTTTCCGCTCAACGCACCGTGGCCGGTGCTGCTGATGCTCGCCGCCGACGATCAGCCGCTTCGCGAGCGCGAGGCGATCTGGGAGCAGTACCGCGACGAGGGCGAGTTCCGCACCTACGGCGAGTACATCGGCGGCATCGCCCAGCAGTTCGACATGCAGTCGGCCCGGCGGGTGAGTCCGTTCGCCTACAGCTACGGTTCGATCCAGATGATGTGGAAGGACGGCGGGGTCTGCGGCACCATGGGCAACATCGGGGCCCGCACCCACCGAATCTGCGGCGTTCCCGCCTCGACCGCCGGGCAGCCCGGGCACTGCGCGATCGTGTTCATGGAGCGCGATGCCGCGACGGGAGCGTTTCGATGCAAGGGCGGGCAGTACGCGACCGGCGGCGACGAGGTGACCACCGTCCATGCGGGCTGGAACTACGACGACCTCGGCGGCCGGCGTCCGATGGTCTTCCACCAGTCGGTGGCGTGGGGGGTGAACGAGGACTTCGAGAGCCTGCTCGAGGCGATGGTGGTGCGGCGGGCATGGGATGCGCTCGAGCCGGCGGAGCGCGGCGCCCGATGCGTTCGCCTCGTCGAGTGGGCGGTGCCGCGGAATCCCTACTCGCTGGTGCTGGTCGATGCCGCGATCGCCGCAGCGCCCGATGCCGCCACCGCGATCGAGGTGCTCGACGCCTTCAACAAGGCTTTCGCGCCGCACGCCGAGAAGTCGACGGTGCTCTACGCCGACACCGTGCGCGACCTCGCCCACGGGCGGGTGCTCTCCCTGCCTTCGCCGGGCAGCCGGGAGGCGATCGAGAGGTTGCTCGGCGAGCTCGAGCGGCAGGGCTGCGTCAACCCGAGGCTCCTGGCCCGCTGTTGGCAGGACCTTGGCGGGGAAGCGTTTCTCGCCGAGACGCGAGCCGCTGCGATTCGCTATCTCGACTCGGACGATCGCATGAAGAGCAAGCGTCCCTCGGAGGCGTTTGCCCGGATGGTCGATGGCTGGGCGAAGTCGATCCGTTCGCCAGCCCACCGCAAGGCGTGGGCCGAAGCGATGCTCGAGGCATTCGCCGGACGCGAGGTGCTGGTCGTGCGCCGAAAGAAGTCGGTCGATCCGTCGGTCGTGAAGCTCTCGAAGTTCGCGGGGCGTCCGGCGCCGACGGTCGAGGCGCTCGAGGCTGCGAGCCCGGCAGGGGAGGCGTGACCGGCGGGGTCTCGGTCGTGGCCAACCGGGTGACGAGTTAAGGGAACAAGCGGCGCGACGGCTGACGCGGAGATTGATCGTCCGGTCACTTCGTCCTTCACGGGCGTCCGGCGTTCGAGTGGAAACTGCCGACGCTCGGGCTCGGCGCCACCAGCCCAGCAGATCCAGGTGGAGTCGTCGCGAACTGGAACTTCGAGGACCTCGAGCGTGCGCTGGGTCCCGGGGCTGTCGAGATCGGTGAGCCCCACGAACTTGAAGTGGATCTCGTCCTCCGGGTCCGCGGCGGCAACTCGCGCCCGCGGCTCAGCATCATGCGGTGAACTGCGGGTGCGGTTGGATCGAGCAGTGACCGACGGCCGGGTGGCCTCGTTCCTGGTCGGCGAAGTCCTCGATGGCGATGTTCGGTGCCGCCTGCGTGACCTGCGGGCGTTGTCGGTGTGTTCGACCACCTTCACCGCCGTTCCCCGGGGGGCGGGGTCCTCTCGGGTGCGACGGGCGGCGCCTTCAGATCCTGAAGGCAGCGGGAATCCAAGGCGTCATGCTTCCAGCCTCCGAGAAGCGCCGGACCAGAGTGGTTCGGGGTCTGTCCATGGGTCCGCGGGCTGAATGTCACGCTCACGGCCCGAGCAGGCAGGCTGCGAACAATTTGTGCGGATTTCGACCAAGTTGAGATTGGTTGGTGCGGCGCGGGGGTTCCGAGGTCAAACTTCATGGGTCCTCCACCCCTACTTTGATGAGAGATTGATGAGCCCATCCCACCATTTCGGCGGCAGCGCCTCGCATTCGGACCCGTCTCGCCGCACGTGGCCGTGGCGGCGAAGCGTCGCGGCGATGGCGGCGACGGGAGGTCTGATTCTCATCACCGGCGTCGCCGAGGCGGGTGTGACCACCCCGATCACGTGGGGTGCGGCGCAGACGATCAGCGGCGACTCAGACGTCAGCACCAGCGGCTCGCTGGTCTATGCCTACACCTTCGGAACCACTTCGGTGGCCGCAACCACCGTCAACGGCGTCAACTTCGCAGCCTTCGGCATCTCCAACACTCCTACCACCTCCTCTGCGACGGTGGGCAGTCTCACCCTCCAAGAGGTTCCCGGCGTGCTGGCGTCGTACTCGAACCTCGGAGGATCTGGGGCTCCGTTCACCTCGCTCACCTCTGGATACCAAGCGCTACTCTCAAGCGGTGGTTCGGCGGACAACCCCTCGACCATCACCGTCTCGCTCGGCGGACTCATCGCCGGGAACCAGTACAGCGTGCAGTGGTGGTCGAGCAACTCGGCGGGAGTGACGGGGCACTTCGGATTCTCCCTCGGTTCGACCATCGCCTCGGATCCCTATGCA
>JAPOKA010000088.1 GCA_029977865.1 bacterium | reverse complement strand
CGGCGAGCACCTTGATCCGGATCGGGCTGCCGAGGCGGCCTTGGCGATGGTCGAGGCTGGCGCCGGCATCATCGACGTCGGCGGCGAGAGCACCCGGCCCGGCGCAGTGCGGGTCGATGCCGAGGAGCAGATTCGCCGGGTGGTGCCGGTGATCGAGGCGATTCGACGCCGCAGCGAGGTGGTGATCTCGATCGACACCACGCTCGCGGCGGTGGCGGAGGCGGCGATCGCCTGCGGAGCCGAGATCGTGAACGACGTCTCGGCGGGCGAGGAGGATCCGTCGATCCTCGCGCTCGCCGCTCGGCAGGGGTGCGGCCTTGTGCTGATGCACCGGCTCGCCCCACCACCGGCCGATTCCTACAGCGATCGCTACCAGGCGCCGCCTGCCTACGGGGATGTGGTCGAGGAAGTCGTGGCCCGCCTGCTCGAGCGGGTGGCACTCGCCGAAGCTGCGGGCGTCGATCCGAGTTCGATCGCGATCGACCCTGGCCTGGGCTTCGGCAAGAGTGTCGAGCAGAACTACTCCTTGATCGGGCGGATCGAGGAACTCGCGTTGCTGGGCCGGCCCGTCCTGATCGGGGCGAGCCGCAAGAGCTTCATCGGGGCTGTCGCCGCGGAGTCCGATCCGCATCGCAGAGTGACCGGCTCGGTGGTGGCCGCGGTCGCCGCGTGGGCGGGCGGAGCGAGGATCATCCGCACCCACGACGTCGCAGCGACTCGCCAGGGCCTTGAGGTGGCTGCGGCGGTGCTGCGGTGTGGCCGATCCGGAATCGCCTGACTCGCGGCAGTTGCCCGGGTGGCGAAGTCGGTCCGAGGAGCCCTCGGCGCATCGTCCCAACGTCTCGGAGGCGATTCGACGATGGCCGAGTCGGCGAATCGACTCGGCAGGCACCCCGTCGGCGACCGTGATGCGGAGGATTCCCTGAACCGGCTGACTCCGTCCGGAGGCCGAGGCGAAACATCGGCAGAGACCGGTACCATTCCCCTCCCCGCGACTCCGGTCGCCTCAACGCAAGTCCACTTCGAGAGAGCGCCATGGCCAGCCCCAACACCATTCACTTCACCGACGCGAACTTCGACTCCGAGGCGATGCAGGCCGGCCAGCCGGTGTTGGTCGACTTCTGGGCGGAGTGGTGCGGCCCGTGCCGGGCGATCGCCCCGATGATCGACGAACTCGCGACCAACTACGCGGGCAAGGCGAAGATCGGCAAGGTCGACATCGACAGCAACCGCGACCTCGCCTTGCGGTTCGGCATCCAGTCGATCCCGACGATCCTCCTTCTCAAGGACGGCCAGGTCGTCAACAAGTGGGTCGGCATGCAGCCCAAGCCGGTGATCCAGAAGGCCCTCGACGCCGCGGCGGGGTGAGCCGCCGAGGCCTCCGGACCTCGCGGGAAGCCGGTCCGCTGCGGTTCGCCGCAGGAATCGTCTCGTCCCCGGGTCCTGCGCGAGATTGGGGCTCGCGGACGTCGAAGCCGACCGGTTCGGGGTGTCGCCGCGGACCTCGAACCGATGAAAGACCTGCTGCGATGGGGGCGATCAGACCCGGTGTCCGGGTCGTCGTTCCGGTCGTCGCCCTCGGGAACCGAGGGTTGCCGCAGTTCCGAGCAATCGACGGGCTCCCGTGCGCAGCGTGCCGCGTTGCCGCTCATCGACAGACCGCTCTCAATGAGCCGCGTGCGGGAACCCGATTCGGACGAGCCAGCCACGACCCCTGCGGCAAACGTCTGGGGCCCGGATCCGCACTCGCCCGCATCGCTTCGGGGGTCGCGAGTCGCCTTCTGATCTCGCGACTTCGAGTGGATCCTTGCCGCAAGTCGGTCGATCGGCTAGCGTCTGCGATCCTGCCGGTTTGTCGGGCAGGGACAACCAGTGTTGGGGCTGTAGCTCAGTTGGGAGAGCGCCTCGATGGCATCGAGGAGGTCGTCGGTTCGAGCCCGTCCAGCTCCACTTCATCAGTCGCGATCTCGGCCGTAGCGTTGCAGTTGGAGGCCGCCGGTCCGAGATTGCGGTTCGGTTCGCGGATTCGGGTTGCCAAGCCGGGGAGACTTGATTGAGAAGGCTTGTGATTCTGCAATCGGGCAGTTACGCCGAGGCTTGGTCTTGCCTGCGCGCTGGTGGGCCTGAAACCTACCGAGACCAGCGCTGGTCCGTGGACTTCGTCGAGTCCATCTCCCGCGACTTTGATGTGACGACCATTTCGACCTCGGCCTGCCATCCTCGAGTCGAACTGAGTTCGAATCTCTCGTCGGTCGGACTCTCGTCTCAGTCAGCCTGGGACGGTCGATCCATCCCCCGATTGCTGTCTGATCTCCGTCCGGATCTTCTGCTGATGCGGGTTCCAAGCAGGGATGCGTGCGCTTGGGCGTCTCGGGCGCAGGTGCTTACCTTGCCCACGTTCGCAAACATGTTCTACAAGCGAACCCTCAGGGAGCGGTACCGCCTCTGGCGGCTCCGGGTACGGGCGCTGAATGCCCCGTGCGTGTGCAATCACTCGCTCAACGCGAGCAAATCGGTGCGCCACCTTGGAGTTCCGGATTCGCGCATCGTCCCTTGGGAGTTCCGCAGAATGGCAGCCGTCACGGAACCCAAGGAGTTCGGGTCCGAAGATCGGCTGAGGATCTTCTACGCGGGTGTCGTGTCGATCGAGAAGGGCGTTGGGGACTGTGTCGACGCCTGTGCGCTCCTGAGCGGCCGGGGAGTTCTGATCCACTTGACCGTCGCCGGCTCGGGGGATGTTGAGACGCTTCGGCAGCGGGCGGCGAGCGCTGGAGTCGAATCACAAGTGCGATTTCTCGGTCCGGTCGCGTCGGAAGGGGTGCGAGCGATGATGAGGGATCACGATGTCGTGGTGGTTCCTTCCCGATACGAATTCGCGGAGGGCCTCCCCAACACGATCTACGAGGCCCTGGCCTCACGCACGCCCTTGGTCGCGTCGGATCATCCCGCCTTTGCGGACCGCCTCTCGGTCGATCGCGGAAGCCTTCAGTTTCGGGCCGCAGACCCGGACTCTCTGGCGGAGCAATTCGTGAGGCTCGCGGCCGATCGGGAGCTGTATCGCAGCGTGTCCGAGGCGAGCGCATCGGTCCTTGCCAGCCTCTATGTAGGAACCGAGTGGACCGAGCTGGTTCGCGAGTTCCTGGACGATCCCGAGGACCTGTCCGGGTGGGTGAAGACGAGGTCGCTTGTGGCAGTGGAGTCACGCACCTCGAAGTCCGTTCCACCGCAGTGACTCTCGAGGCATGTGTCCGGTCTCGTTGATCCTGCAGCTCTCGAACTCGACCAACGCAGCGAAGCACCAAGCGCGAGCCACCGGACGATGACCAGAACTGAGACTCAACGATGCGTCATCTGTGAAGGCGAGGACCTTCGAGGGTGGTTCTCCTTCCGCGACGAGAACGGTCGGTGGAGCTACTTCAGATGCCGGGACTGCGGGCATGGGATGGCGCTTCCGACTCCCGATTGGGAGCAGTTGGCTCCGTACTACCGTGATGACTACGTCGCCTACTCCAGCAGCACGGATCGAGGTGATGCACCCACGGCGAGCCAGGTCGAAGCCGCTCGTCAGGCTGGCGAGCACCGCCAGACACCCTTCTCTCCAGGGAGTCAATTGCTCGACTTCGGATGCGGTGGGGGCGATTTCATCGAAACGATGACGCAGTTGGGGGTCCGAGGTTTCGGCGTCGATCCAAGCGCAATCGCAGTGGAGCGCTGTCGATCGCGCGGACTTCGTGTCGAGCAAGGCACTTCGAGCGACGTTGGCCGCCTGTTTTCCGAGCGTCGATTCGATCTTGTCACCATGCATCATGTGCTGGAACATGTGCCCGATCCAGTCGCCTGTCTGATGGACTTGGCCCGCGTGCTGCACGCGGATGGACGAATCGTGATTGCGGTTCCGAACTCGGCCTATTGGGCATGCCGGTGGCTGAAGCGTCGCTGGCACAGCACCGACGCTCCGAGGCATGTCCAGCAGTTCACCATCCCAAGCCTGGAGCGTGCCGTTTCGCGAGCTGGATTGAGGACCGAGCGGGTCTTCACATACAGCCTTCCGAAGGGCGTCAACTCATCGATCCGTCAACTCCTTCGTTGCCGACTCGGCGTACCGATGAGGTGGACGTTGCGCTGGAGGCTGATCGATCGCTTTGGAGAGCGGACGCTGGGGCCTCGATTGGATCGATACACGAAGGGCGAGGCAATCATCGCTTGGATTCGATCGATCCCGGCTCCACGGTGAAGATCTCGATCGATCCGTGCCTCGATGCCGCCGCAGCGGTTCGCATCATCAGTCCATCACCTCCGCCTCCACCGCCTCGACGGGTTCGGCGGGGGCGGGGCGGGCGATGAAGACGAAGCTCTTGCCCTGGTGGTCGACCACGATGGTGTCGCCCTCGTTGAACTCGCCCGCGAGGATGCGGGCCGCGATCTGGTTCTCGAGCCGCTGCTGGAAGACCCGCTTGAGGGGCCTCGCCCCGAACTGCGGGTCGTAGCCCTCGTCGGCGAGGGCGACCTTGGCTGCGTCGCTCAGTTCGAGGTGCATGCCTCGCGCGGCGAGCCGCTTGGCGAGGAGCTTGGCCTGGATCTCGACGATCCCCGCGAGCTGCTCGCGGCCGAGCTGGTGGAAGATCACCGTCTCATCGATGCGGTTGATGAGTTCGGGGCGGAGGTGCTTCTTGAGCAGGGTCTTGATGTGGGCCTCGATCTCGGCGTCGATGGCGCCCTGCTCGGTCATCTCGAGGATCGCCGCGGAGCCGATGTTGCTCGTCATCACGATGATCGCGTTCGAGAAGTCGACGGTGCGGCCCTGGCCGTCGGTGAGCCGGCCGTCGTCCAAGACCTGAAGCAGCACGTTGCTGACGTCGGGATGGGCCTTCTCCATCTCGTCGAAGAGGATGACGCAGTAGGGGCGCCGACGAACCGCCTCGGTCAGGCGGCCGCCTTCCTCGTAGCCCACGTAGCCGGGTGGCGCGCCGATCAGACGCGCCACCGCGTGCTGCTCCATGAACTCGCTCATGTCGATGCGGACCATCGCCTCCTCGGTGTCGAAGAGGAACTCGGCCAGAGCCTTGCAGAGTTCGGTCTTGCCGACGCCGGTGGGGCCGAGGAAGAGGAAGCTGCCGATCGGCCGATGCGCCTCGCCGAGGCCTGCGCGGCTGCGGCGCACCGCCTCGGAGACCGCCTCGACCGCCTCGGGCTGGCCGACCACTCGCCTGCGGAGGTCGTTCTCCATGTGCAGGAGCTTCTCGCGCTCGGTCTCGACGAGCTTGCTGACGGGGATCCCCGTCCACTTGCTCACCACCGCGGCGATCTGCTCGGGATCGACCTCTTCCTTGACCATCGCGCCGCCGGCGGCCTGTCGCTTGGCGAGCGCCGCCTCGGAGTCGACGAGCTTCTTCTCGAGATCGCGGAGGTCTCCGTACTGGATCCGTGACGCCGCCTCGAAGTCGCCGCGGCGCTTTGCCTGTTCGAGCTCGATCTCCTTCTGGTCGATCTGCTCGCGGAGCTTCTTGATGTCGTCGAGCTCGCCCTTCTCGACCTTCCAGCGGGCGTCGAGGGCCTGGAACTTCTCCTGCTGCGAGGCGAGTTCCGCCTCGACCGCGGCGAGGGCCTTGCGGCTCTTCTCGTCGTTCTCGAGCTTGAGGGCTTCGCGCTCGATCTCGAGCTGCATCACCTTGCGGCGCAACTCGTCGAGTTCGGTCGGCATCGAATCGTTCTCGATGCGAAGCCGCGATGCCGCCTCGTCGAGCAGGTCGATCGCCTTGTCGGGCAGGAACCGGTCGGCGATGTAGCGGTGTCCGAGGGTTGCGGCGGTGATGATCGCGCCGTCCTGGATCCGCACGCCGTGGTGGGCCTCGTAGCGGTTCTTGAGCCCGCGGAGGATCGCGATGGTGTCCTCGACCGAGGGCTCGCCGACGTAGACCGGCTGGAAGCGCCGCTCGAAGGCGGGGTCCTTCTCGATGTGCTTGCGGTACTCGTCGAGGGTGGTCGCGCCGATGCAGCGCAGTTCGCCGCGGGCAAGGGCCGGCTTGAGCAGGTTGCCGGCGCTCACGGCGCCTTCGGCCTGGCCGGCGCCGACGATGGTGTGCAGTTCATCGATGAAGAGGATCACCCGGCCCTCGCTCGAGGCGACCTCGCGGAGGACCGCCTTCAAGCGCTCCTCGAACTCGCCGCGGTACTTCGCGCCTGCGAGCAGCTGCCCGACGTCGAGGGCGACGATGCGGGCCTCCTTCATCGAGTCGGGGCAATCGCCGTTGACGATGCGGATCGCGAGTCCCTCTGCGATCGCGGTCTTGCCGACGCCGGGCTCGCCGATCAGCACCGGGTTGTTCTTGGTGCGCCGCGAGAGGACCTGCATGCAGCGGCGGATCTCCTCGTCGCGGCCGATCACCGGATCGATCTTGCCGGCAGCGGCCCGCTCGTTGAGGTCGATCGCGTACTTCTTGAGCGCCTCGAAACTGCCTTCGGCGCCGGGGTCGTTGACGTTGGCGACCCCCGAGGCCTTGCGGATCTGCTCGATCGCCGCGAGGAGACGCTTGCGGTCGGCTCCGACGGCCGAGAGCACCTCGCGGCCGGGCCCCGGCACGTCCGAGAGCGCAAGCAGCAGGTGCTCGCTCGAGATGTAGCCGTCCTTGAGCCTCGTCGCCTCCTTCTCGGCGGCGGAGAGGACCTCCATCAGGCTCCGGCCGCCCTGCGGTGCGGAACCCTCGACGGTTGGCAGGCGACGGAGTTCCGACTCCGCGACCTGCAGCACGCGGGCGGGGTCGACGCCTGCCTTGGTGAGGATCGAGGCGGCAACCGACTGCCGTTCCTGCAGCATCGCGGTGAGCAGATGAAGCGGCGAAACCTCGCCGTGACCGGCGGTGTTCGCGGAGGATTGAGCGGAGGCGATCGCCTCCTGAGCCAGAGTGGTGAATCGTTCGAGTCGCATGGATGAAGTCTCGGCAAGCCGCGTGCCGCGCGGCATGGGGAGAAGACCGCGGATCGCCCAGATTGCCCCTGCTTCACAACCGGACGGTCTGCAGACCCTCCGCGGCCCTCCGTGGCCGAGTGCGGCCTCGTTGGGGGAGTTTCCCTTCCGCCTCCAGCATCGGCGAACGCCAGGCTTGTCAAGCGTCGCCCGCACTCGCGGCGACCCCACAGGAGGAGAGACGCATGGACCGCGCAACTCGATCCGACAGTCAGACTGCTCCCGCCAACCGAGTCAGTCCCGCGATTCGCTTCGTGGGGCCCAGTGAAGCGGCTTGGATTCGGCAAATGGCGTCCTCAGATCGGGACCGCCAACGCGGCGACGGCAGGTCCGAGAGCCGTCGCATCGAGGACCTCGCTCGACGGTTCGGGTTGGCCTGGACCGACCCGCCGAAGCGACCGCCGGCCGCCTAGGTGACCGCGAGCCCACCCAAACCGGAGCATCTTCCTCGGCTCCGCGGCCGAGGAGTGGTCGCGGCGCGGACCTGATCTATCCTCGAACCTGAGGACGACTTGCCGCGTCGAGAGGTCGTGGTTCGCCGAGGGATCGCGCGGGCCCGAGCCAGTCTGCTTGCACCGATCTCAGGAGCCCGTCTCGTGCCGCGCCCGCAACCCCAGATTCGACTTGACTGGCGATGGTCGTGCGCCGCAACGATGGCGCTGGCCCTCGGCGGCGGACTCGTGCCGGCATCTGCCGTGCACGCGCAGGTGCGGATCTCGACCTGGAACATCGCCAAGCTGATTGGAGATCCCACCGCGGTCGAGGAGGTGCTCGCCGCGTTGAGCGACGACGATCGGAACGGCTTTGCGGTGGCGCCGGCGATCCTTGTCTTCGAGGAGGTCACCTCCGGCGCCGTCGACGATCTCGAAGCGATCGTCGATGCGGCGGCACCGGCCGGCGTCACCTACGCCCGGGCCACGTACACCACCTCGTCGTCGGAGGACTCCTCCGGCGGCGCCATCGCCCTCTTCCATCGCACCGACCTGTTCGTCGAGGTCCCATCGGGGCACCGCGACATCTCGACCGGCGCGGGAAGAAAGAGCGATCGCTGGCAACTGCGGCTCGTCGGCTATCCGGAGCCGATCGGCACCCTGTGGGTCTACGGCTGCCACCTCAAGGCGAGCAACGACGCCTCGAGCGCGGCGACTCGACTCATGGGCGCCGAGGCGCTGCGAGACGACATCGCCTCGCTCGGAAGCGGCGTCAACGTGGTGCTCGTCGGCGACTTCAACATGTACACCAGCGGCGAGGATGCCTACGCGGCCCTCACCACCTCGGGCCCCGGTGTGCTCGTCGATCCGCTCGGAAACGGAGACTGGGTCGGTGAAAGCAACGCGATCAAGCACAGCCAGTCGCCTCGCGACATCTCCGCGGGCGGCCTCACCGGCGGCGCGATGGACGATCGCTTCGACTTCCAGCTCCATTCGCCCAAGCTCGGCGACGGGACCGGTCTCGACGTGATCGCCGGCAGCTACCGCAGCGTGGGCAACGACGGCAACCACTACAACGAGGCGATCAACGCCGGCAACAACAGCTACTTCCCCGGGCAGGTCGCCCGCTCGAACGCCTTGGCCGATGCGCTCTTCGACGCGAGCGACCACATCCCGGTGATCATGGACCTCCACCTGCCCGGGGTGCTCGTGGCAGCGGTCGACGATGCGATCGGTCGGACGTTGCGCGGTTCGTCGGTGCCGATCGAGGTGTGGGTGCAGAACACCGCTCCGGCGGAGACGCCGTGGGCGAGCCTCCCGATACCCGTGGAAGTCGTGGCGATCGATGGCGCCGCCGGAACCGGCTTCGCCTCGGCGCCGTTGGCGCCGGCGGTCGCGTCGACCTCGGTGATGCTCGACACCGCCACTCCCGGCGAGATCGAGGTGCTGCTCGAGGCCCGCGCGAGCGGCGATGTCGTCAACGCGGTGTTCCCCTTGCAGGCGATCGCAGAAGTCGTCGATCACGCCCAGCCGAGTCTCGAGCCCTTCGGGCCCGTCGACGAGATCGAGGTGACTTTCGAGGTCGAGGGCTCCGGCTCGGTGTCGCTTGCGATTCCGATCTACAACCTCGGCTACGACGGACTGCAGAGCCTGCTCGAGGTCGACAGCGCGGCGGTGGCGCCGGGTCCGGTCTCGGTCTCGAGCCTGCCCGCTCCGATCGCTGCGACGCCCGGCGAACTGCTGCTTTCGATCGATGCCGCCGCGATCCCCGCGAAGGGATGGTCGGGCGTCGTCGAGATCGAGGTCTCCGACGAGGATCTTCCCGGCGAGGCGATGCAGGCCCTCTACGTGCAGCTGACCCTGGTGCCTGGCTCGGGCGGCATTCCTGGCGACCTCAACGGCGATGGCATCGTCAATGGGGCCGATCTGGCGATCTTGCTGGGTGCCTGGGGCGGCCGCGGTCCCGCCGATCTCAACGGCGACGGCATCGTCGATGGAGCCGATTTGGCCATTCTCCTGGGGAATTGGAGTACGAAGTGAATCCCCGTGTGGCAGACTGAGAAGGCTGCATCAGCGTGTCCGCCCCGTGAGATCCGCAGCGGCGGATGGACGAGCATGGCCCGGTGAAGGAGAAGTCTGTGAAGAGATCAAACCCACTCGGCAGCCCCGAATGGAGCCGAGGGATCGCGGCGGGCATGCTCGCGATCCTGACTGCAGCGGCGCCGCTCGCCGCAGACGAGGTGTCGATGACCTCGGTGAAGGACAACACCCTGATCGAGGATCCCTCGCTCGCGCTGAGTGCAGGGGCTTCGAGTTCGTTCTATTCCGGCCGTGTGGGATCAAACGGCGGCAACACCCTGCGCCGCGGCGTGATCGCCTTCGACATCGCAGGCGTGGTGCCGGAGGGAAGCACCATCACCGCGGTGACCCTCACGCTTCGTTGCAGCAAGGTGCCCTCGGGAAGTGCCGCGCAGCTGATCAAGCTGCAGCGGATGCTCGCCGATTGGGGCGAAGGCAATTCGGTGGCCTTCGGCGGCGGCGGCGCTCCCGCCACCCCCGGCAGCGCGACCTGGGTCAATCGCTTCCACCCCACCGATCCGTGGACGACGCCGGGCGGCGACTTCAGCAGCACCGTCAGCGGGTCGGTCATGGTGGGTGCGGTGGGCAACTACACCTTCGCTTCAACCGCCGCGATGGTGGCCGATGTGCAGGCGTGGCTCGATGATCCCGCGAACAACTTCGGCTGGGCGGTCATCGGCAACGAGACGACGCCGCAGCAGATCCGCCGCTTCGACACCCACGAGTCGGCGCTGCCCGCGTGGCGACCGAACCTCGTCATCACCTTCGAGCCGCCCTCGACGAACCCCTACGACCTCAACGGCGATGGCATCGTCAACGGCGCCGATCTGGCGATCCTGCTCAGCGAGTGGGGCGAGCCGGGGCCGGCCGACTTCAACGGCGACGGAACCGTGGGCGGTGCGGATCTGACTCTGCTGCTCGCCGCGTGGGGGCTCTGATCCCGCGATCCCGAGCGGTCGGGGCTGCTGAACCTCGGGTCAGGGCACGAGTGGCGGTCGCTCCGGG
>JAPOKA010000087.1 GCA_029977865.1 bacterium | reverse complement strand
TCGGAACCCGCGTCCGCCGACCCCGGGCCACGCTCCGCGGTCGACTCGGACGTTGGACCTTCCTCGCATCCGAACAGAAGCGCGGCCGCCAGCAGCGCGCCAGCCACCGAGGTCACAAAGGCGAAGTCCGCGGTCACGGCCCCGCCCCGAATTCGTTCGCGGTCCCGGCTCCCTCGAGCGGACGACCGATTCGCGCGAGCGCCGCTTCCCACTGCCGGGTCGCCATCGCCGCATCCTCGGGGCGGTCGAGTCGCGCGTAGCCGCGGGAAAGCTTGCTCCAGGCCTCGTGGTGGTCGGGCCAAAGCGCCACACATCGTCGCCAGTGCTCCACCGCCTCTTCGACCCGGTCCTCGCGATAGCGAAGGTCGCCAAGCCGCGCCTCCGCCTTGGCGACCTCGCGGGAGAGCGCGGGCTCGGACTGCTGACGCCGGATCGCCTCTTGAAGCCAGCGTTCCGCCTCGGCGCGCTCATCGAGTTCGAGCGCGATCAACCCGAGGCCGAATGCAGAGTCGCCTTCCTCGGGCACCGCCTCGGCATGGCGAAGAAACGCAGCCCGGGCAAGCAGCGGCTCGCCGAGGTAGTAGAGGGTCCATCCGTGGAAGTGATCGAGGTGGCGGCGTTCCGGAAAGGTCCGGCTGCTCGCGGCGACCTCGTCATAGAGGATCCGGGCTTCGCCGTAGCGTTTCTGCTTGGCGATCGAGAGTGCGAGGAAGAACCGGGCCCGATCGCTCTCGGGCTCGTCGGCGAGCACCGTTCGCAGCGCCGTCTCGGCGACATCGAATCGGCCGTCTCTCAGCAGCTTTCGGGCCACGTTGATGCGGGGATCGTCGGGCGACGGCACGCCGGCTTCCGGTGCCGCCTGAGAGGACCCAGCCGCCTCGATCGGCGGCGAGGGCGGGTCGCGATCGCAGCCCCACGTCGCGACGAGGAGTACGCCCGCCGCGGCGCTGATCGCGGCTGCGGGACGCATTCGCCGCAGTTTTCTGCCGATTCCGCCGGCTGGCTCGGTGCAGTGGGGTCTCGAGATGGGCATGACGACAGGGACGAGGATAGGTGCGAACACCCCTACAGCCATGCGGTCCGGCTCGCTCGCGGGCCACCCACCACCACCCGAGGCCGGAATCTGACAGTTCCGAGAATCATCATCGGGCCCCGCGAAATCTGAAACCAAGGCAGCACCAACGCCGTAGGCGGACTATTTTTGGGAGAGTGATGCTGGCTCTTGGGCGTTCGCCCAGGCCGTGTCATGGTGGTTGGTGGCCTTCCCGTCTTGTTGGCCTCAGACTCTTGAGGAGCCGTCGCGTGATCCGATCGCTTTCCGCAACCCTTGCCTGCTCCTTGGCCGGGTTCCTCGGCTCCTCCGCCTTGGCAGGGGCCGACCTGACGCTCCAACCCCCTGCCGGCGCCCCCTTGCCCGCACTCACCGACGCCGAGTTGGCGTTGTTCGAGGCCGGCAGGATTCTCTACAGCACGCCGCTGACCCCGGAACAGGGTCTCGGACCAATTCAGAACAAGAGCATGTGCGCGAGTTGCCATTCGGTGCCACTCGGCGGTTGGGGCAACATCGCGGTCACCCACTTCGGTCTCGAGGACAAGGGCAGTTTCGACTTTCTCGAGTACCTCGGCGGCCCGCTGCTTCAGACCCAGACGATCGGCGAGAACTGCGGCGAGGGCGTTCCCGACATCGCCAACGTGGTGATCTCCCGCGTCACCAACAGCTCGATGGCTTTCGGCATGATCGAGGCGATCCCCGATGCCGACATCGCTGCCAACGCGGATCCCAATGACCTCGACGGCGACGGCGTCTCCGGGCGCGTGCATTGGGTGCGTCCGCTCGAAGATGGACCCAAGAGCCCCCTTCGGGCCGGTCGGTTCGGCTGGAAGGCGCAAGTGGCGACGGTGCTGTCGTTCTCCGCGGATGCATCCCGAAACGAGATGGGCTTCACCAATCGGCTGATCCCCATCGAGAACGCCCCCAACGGCGACATCGATCGCCTCGCCGATTGCGACCTCGTCCCCGATCCCGAGGACGGACCCGACGCCGATGGCTACGAGTTCATCGATCGCGTCACCCATTTCCAGAAGTTTCTCGGCCTTCCCCCGCAGACGCCGAAGTCCGGCATGACCGGCGAGACGATCTTCGCGTCGATCGGCTGTGCGACCTGCCACGTGCCTGCGTGGACCACGTCGAACGACCCGTCCCTCGAGGAAGCACTCCGCGGCCAGACCATCCGCCCCTACTCCGACTTCCTGCTTCACGACATGGGGACACTCGCCGATGGCTTCCCTGACGGCGATGCGACCGGTCAGGAGATGCGTACCCCGACCCTGTGGAATCTGCGATCGCGGGATCCGATGCTTCACAGCGGCCTCGCCGCCGGCGGTACCTTCGAAGACCGGGTGCGTGTGGCGATCGAACTCCACGGGCCGTTTGGAGAGGGCGCCAGCGCAGCCGCCGCCTTCTCGAACCTCTCCCTGTTCAATCAGCAGCTCTTGATCCTGTTCCTCGAATCTCTCGGTCGACTCGAGTTCGACTATGAAGTCAACTACAAGGTCGACCTCGTCGACTTTCCCTACTTCCAGGCCTGCTTCAACGCGGGCGGCACGGTGACCCCGGACGACCCCTGCGCCGTTGGCGACATCGATCAGGACGGCGACGTGGACCTCGTCGACTTCGCGTACTTCGAGGTCGCGTACATCCGCGACGGCGGAGCCATCGGCGACTGCGATGGAGACGGGATCTCCGACCTCGAGGCGATCCTCATCGGCATCGCCCAGGACCGCGACGGCGACGGCATTCCCGACGGGTGCAATTCCTGCCCCGGCGACATCGACGGCGATGGCGTGGTCGGCGGTCCCGACCTCACCATCGTCCTGGCCAACTGGGGTGCGCCCGGTGATGGCGACGTCAACAGCGACGGAACCACCAACGGCATCGACCTCGGTATCGTCCTGGCTGCCTGGGGCACCTGCCCCTGATCGAACGTGACCCCTCCGGACGGCCCGGTGCCGATCCGGTTTCCATGACCGACTGAACCTGCTTTCGAAGCCAGAATCTCGTCCTCCGGAGCCCCGCATGCCGGCACGAAGCCTTCTCCTCTCGACCTCCACCACCCTGCTCGCCACCCTGGTGCTTGCTCCGGCAGCGTTGGGACAGAATTGGGTGAACCTCCAGAACCAGACCGGCAACCGGATCGTGGCCGATCCGGCGCTCATCGTCGGTGACAACCTCGAGAAGGTCTTCTGTTGGGGTGACTTCGACCACGATGGCGACCTTGACATCGTGATGACCCGAAAGTTTCCCGGCTCGATCACCGGCGGCTTCTCGAATGTCGTCTTGATGAATGAGGGCGGCGTGCTGGTCGATCGCACCGACGAGTACGGAACCTGCTCAGACGCCGCTGGCTATCAGGGCTTCCCCGACCCCACCAACGACCGCCGCGCCCACGCCATTGACGTCGACAACGACGGCTGGCTCGACATCGTGACCTGTACCACCATGAGCGACGGGCTCAATTGGCAGATCGGGCAGCCCCGGGTCTATCGCAACCTCGGCAACGACGGCTCGGGTTCGTGGCAGGGCTTCTGCTACGAGCACCTCCGCTTCCCGCAGATGTACGCCGCCAACGGCAACGTCGCGAATCCGCGGTTCTGCGACTTCGCCTTCGGCGACTACAACGGTGACGGATATCCCGACCTGTTCATGACCGACTACGACACTCCCGAGACCAGCGGAACCCAGTGCATCGACCTCAACCAGGACGGTGACACCAGCGATCCCGGCGAGTGCCAGCAGAGCCCCGGCGAGAACGGTGCCAACGACTTCAACAACAAGCTCTACTACAACTGGGGCGACGATCCCAACGGACCGGGTCCCGGCCACTTCTACGACACCATGACCTCGAAGATGACGGGGGCACAGTTGGACTCGGCGTTCGGCAACGCCGCCAAGACCGCCGACTTTAACGGCGACGGACACCTCGACATCGCCCGCGTCAACACCCTGACCGGCGGCCAGAACGTCGGAATCCTCTACGCGAATGCTGCCAACATCGGCGAGTCCTTCGTCGGACCCGTGACCGCGTCAAGCGGCGCCCCCTACAACATCGAACCGGCCGACCTCAACAACGACGGTCGCATCGACATGGTCGTGGTGGACGACGGGCAGGACAAGTACATCATCAACAACGGCAACAACTCGCAGGGCCAGGCCACCTTCACCAGCTACACCATCGCAGACAGCCTGAGCGAGTTCGGCAACCGCGTTCGCATCGCCGACCTCGACAACGATGGGCTGCTCGACGTCCTCATCGCCGACGTGGACGCCGATCTTCCGACGTTCTGCCCTTCGAGCGGGCGCCGGATGCACATCTATCACAACACCGGAACCACCGCGGGCATGCTCGACGAGCAGGGCCAGGTGATCCCCAACAGCGAACTCGGCGCCACCTACGACACCGCCCCGATCGACCTCAACGGCGACGGCTGGCTCGACCTCGTGGTGGCCCGGTGCGCTGGCGTCTTCGTCTACATCAACATCCCGCCGATCGGCCTGACCTTCGAGTACCCCGATGGTCGCCCGAACAGCGTCGAGCCGGGCGTGGAGACCTTCTTCCCCGTCTCGATCGCGATCGCGGGCGGCGGCGAAATCGTCTCAGGCACCGCCAACCTCTACGCCTCGGTCGACGAGGGGCCGTGGACTCCGCGGGCCCTCGAGTTCGACGGGTCGGTCTGGATGGCCTCGCTGCCGGCGGTCGACTGCGGGCAGTCGCTTCGCTACTACGTCTCCGCCGATCTCTCCAATGGCGGCACCTACCGCGATCCCTTCAACGCGCCGACGACCTCGTTCTCGGCGGCGGTGGTGAGCGGCGTCGAGGTGGTCTACACCGAGAGCTTCGAGACCGACGCCGCGGGCTGGATGGTCGAGAACAGCGCCAGCATGACCCTTCCCGGCTGGGAACGAGCCATGCCGAATCCGACCGTCACCGGCGGCGTGCAGGCGGCTCCGGGCGTTGCCCCGGACGGCGCCTACGCCTGGGTCACCTTCAACAGCCCGGCCAACGCCACCGCTGGCAGCTACGACCTTGACATGGGGCCGACCACCCTGACCTCTCCGCCGATCGAGATGGGCGGCGCAGATGCGGTGATCTCCTTCGGCTACTGGCTCTACTGCAACGACGCGGGCAATGCGGCGGAGCAGGATGCGCTGCGGGTCAACATCTCCGGCGACAACGGTGCCTCGTGGCATCAGGCATTCATGACCACCGACAGCGCCAGCGAATGGCAGTCGGCTCAGATCGTGGTGTCGACGGTGATGACGCCCCCGGACGTTCTGCTGATCCAATTCACGCTGAGCGACAATCCGAACAACTCGATCACCGAGGGCGGCATCGACGCGATCGTGATCGAGCGGACCGTCTGCGAACAGGGTGGCATCATCGGCGACCTCAACGGCGACGGCCTGGTCAACGGTGCCGATCTCACCATCGTGCTCGCCAACTGGGGCAAGTGCAATGGATGCCCTGCCGACCTCAACTTCGACAACATCGTCGATGGCGCCGATCTCACCATCGTGCTCGCCAACTGGGGCGACTGAGACTCAGTCGAGTCCCGGAAACCAATCGCCCCCGGCCGTCTGGCCGGGGGCGTTTTCGTGCGCGAGCGATCGAGTTCGCACCCACGACTCGAGTCACTTCCGGGAGAGGACCACCCCGTCACTGCCCACCGCCAGTTGCAACGAGCCAGCGGGAACACTGCCGACCCGAGACAGCAGGCGTTCGCGAACTCTGGCTTCGTCGGCACCGGTGAAGCGGATCGAACCGTGCTCGGCGAGTTCGACTGCGGCACCATTGATGGGAAGGTCCGGCCCGGTCAGGATCAGTCGCCCGGCTCCGCTCACCCGACCGCGGCTTCGCGCGAGAAACTGCCGCTCGAGGGTGCCGCCGCGGACCTCGACGAAACCTCCGCGCAATCCCGCACGCGCTCCGGAGATCGTGCCCGACAAGAGCACCAGCCCGCCCGTCTCCCCAAGGTCGAGGGTCGGCCACGCAAGCGACTCGTCGAGATCGAGTTCGACGACCAGAATCGCGTCGATCGCGGCGCCGTCGGCGAGCGCCGCCGCCACGTCGACGCCCGCTGGCGCCTCCCAATTGGCGTGATCGCGAGGATCGGAATCCGCGCCGCCACCGGTCCAACGCCAGGCAGTTTCGGGAATCTCGCGATCGCGCGCGGCCTCCGAGGCAGGCGGCGGTGGCGGCGGCGGTTCGTACACCGGATTCCAACGCGGCTCCTCGCTCGGAATCCGCCGAGCGAAGATCGCCTCGGCCACTGCGACCAGCTCGGGCCGACTCGCCGCGAGATCGGTGGTCTCGCCGGGATCTGCGTCGAGGTCGTAGATCTCGATCGCAGGCTGCTCTTCGGTGCGGATGTTGCGGCGAACCGCCTTGATCGACCCGAATCGGGCTGCAACCGAGGCACTTCCCGAGGGCTGCTCCCAGTAGAGCGGCGGACGCGAGGCCGGCGGAGATCCGGCGATCGAGTCGACGAGGCTGATGCCGGAGGACTCGGTGGCGCTCGTCGCGCCGGCGTACTCGAGGATGGTCGGAAAGAGGTCGTAGCCCACCACCGGCAGCTCGCAGCGGCTGCCCGGCGTGGTCCGGCCGTGCCAGCGAACCACCATCGGCACGCGAACTCCGCCTTCGTAGAGGTCCATCTTGAAGCCGCGAAGCCCGGGATTGCTTGCGAAGAAGGCCGGGTCGAATCCACCGAGGTCCCAGGTGGCGCCGTTGTCGCTGGTGACGATGAAGATGGTCTCGTCGGCAAGCCCCATCGACTCGATGCGATCGATCACCGCGCCGAAGTCCGCGTCGGCGCGGGAGACCATGGCGGCGTAGGTCGCGCGGGGCTCCTCGCAGGGCAGATAGGCGCGAGTGCCGTCGTACGGCGGATCCTCGAACTGTCCCCGGTACTCGGCCACCGCCTCCTCGGGCGCCTGCAGCGCGAGATGGGGCACGGTGGTCGCGTAGTAGAGAAAGAACGGTCGATCGGGATGCGGCGCGATCTCGGTGTCGAGCCAGTCGAGCACCGCGTCGCGCATGAGATCGGGGGCGTACTGGGCTCCGGTCAATCCCCGGTCGTTGCCCGCCAGCGCGACCTGCTCGCGATCGTCGAAGAGGTAGCGCGGGTAGAAGTTGTGGGCATTCCGCTGGCAGAGGTAGCCGTACCAGCGATCGAAGCCGAAGTTGAGCGGGTGGCCTTCCATCTCCCCGGGGCCGCCAAGCCCCCACTTGCCGGTCGCCATGGTGGCGTAGCCACGACGACGGAGGGCGGTGGCGATGGTCTCGGTGCCGGGTTCGAGCGCCGGCTGGCCGCCGTAGGTGCCGTCGGGGAGGTTCGCGACCTCCTTGTTGTCGCGGATCTGGCAGTGACCGAGGTCGAGCCCGGTCATCAGCGCCGCTCGACTTGGGGCGCAGACCGAGGCCGAGGCGTAGGCCTGCTCGAACAGCACTCCGTCGGCGGCAAGTCGATCGATGTTCGGCGTGCGAATCACCGGGCTTCCGGTGCACCCAAGGTCTCCCACCCCGAGGTCGTCGAAGAAGAAGAGGACGATGTTCGGCGGCCGCGATGCCGGCGACGCCAGAGAGGAACGCGCGGCCGATCCGCTTGGTGCCGGCGGGTTGGCACATCCGCAGGGGATGCCGCTTGCTGCGAAGAGCGCCGCCGAGGCGGCGAGGCGGAGGCGAAGTCGAGCAGCGATGGCCATGGCGGGCTCCTCAGGGGGTTTGGCGCGGCGAGCTTCTCCCGGCGAACCCGTTCATCTACGCCTTCGCCGCCGATTCGTCCACCCGCGGACCTCCGCCTCGCGAGCGCTCGCCTCGCTCGGTCGGCGCCGATCGCGCGGTCGCCGTGCCACGGGACTTGCAGGATCCGCGACGATCCGACACTCTCGCGGCATGGCCAGTTCACTTTCACCACGGCAGTTCGTGCAGAGCGCCTGCTTCATCGCATCACTCGCCACGGCCGCCGCGATCGCTGCGCCTCAGGACGGGCCTCCGCCGCCCAACGTGGTGCTGATCTTCGTGGACGACCTTGGCTACGCCGATCTCAGCTGCTTCGGCGGCACCGAGTTCCGCACGCGGCAGCTCGACGTGCTCGCGTCCGAGGGGGTGCGGGCGACCGACTTCTCCGTCGCGCAGCCGGTCTGCTCCGCCTCGAGGGCCGGCCTGCTCACCGGCCGCTACCCGCATCGAATCGGCATCACCGGCGCGCTCGGACCGCGGTCGCCGGTCGGCATCGCCGACGAGGTCACCACCCTCGCGGAGATCTGCCGCGAGCAGGGCTACGCGACCGCCCTCTACGGCAAGTGGCATCTCGGTGATCACGAACCGTTCCTGCCGACCCAGCACGGCTTCGACGAGTGGTGGGGCATTCCCTACTCCAACGACATGTGGCCGCGGCATCCGGAGAGCCCGCAGCACTACCCGCCGCTTCCGCTTCGCGCCGGCGATGCCGATGGCGAACGAATCGTCGAGGAGAACCCCGACCAGTCGCAGTTCACCACCGGGATCGCGGCGCGGGGAGCTGACTTCATTCACCGCAGCGTCGATGCCGGCAAGCCGTTCTTCCTCTATCTCCCGCACCCGATGCCGCACGTGCCGCTTGCGGTGAGCGAGCGCGGCGACGGCAAGACCGGCCGCGGCCTCTACGCCGATGTGATCACCGAGATCGATGCGTCGGTGGGCACGATCCTCGAAGCCCTCGACGAGGCCGGGGTCGCCGACAACACCCTCGTCATCTTCACCAGCGACAACGGCCCTTGGATCTCCTACGGAGACCACGCCGGAAGCGCAGGTCCACTGCGAGAGGCGAAGGGCACGACCTTCGAGGGCGGTGTGCGGGTGCCTTGGATCGCCCGCTGGCCGGGCGTCATGCCGGCGGGCACGGTGCTCGAAGGCCCCTTCAACGCCATCGACATGCTGCCGACGATCGCCGAGGCGATCGGCACCGAGGCTCCGGCGGAGGTCGAAGGCCGCAGCGTGCTGGCGTCATGGATCGATCCCGAGGCTCATCCGGTCAACCGCGGTCCGATCTTCTACTGGTATCACGCACCCGGAGGTGGGCAGCAGATCGAGGCGGTTCGGGAAGGGCGCTGGAAACTCCACCTGCCCCACCGATATCGCTCGATGGAGGGACGGCAGATCGGCGAAGGCGGCCGGCCCGGGCAGTACGACTACGGCCGCACCATCGGACTCGAACTGTTCGACCTCGAAACGGATCTTGCGGAGTCGCGAAACGTCGCGGACGAACACCCGGAGGTGGTGCAACGGCTCTCGTGGCTTGCCGCGATCGAGTCCGGCAAGGACGCGGTCTCGGGCGGCGTCACCTGGCTCGGTCCGCACTGGCAGCCGAGCCGACTGCAGGACTGGCGGCGGGTCGGCGACTCGCTCGAATGCGTGAACACGAGGGCCGCCATCCGCACGGCGCATCGACTCGATGTCGCGATCGAGCCGGAGGCGGCGCCGGATGCCGGGACCATCGCGACGATCGAGATCTCGATCGATCCCCGCCGCGGCAAGGATGGAAGTCCCTCCACCCTCGGCGACCTCGCCTTCGCGGGCCTGCTGATCGGTGCCGGCGGACGAGGCATCGATCCGCGGCTGACGGCGCTGGTGCAGCAGAGCCCCGGGCCCGACGGCGGGCTGATCATCGCGGTCGATCGCGAGCGGCAACTGCACGTGCTCGACTTCTCGCAGCCTCGCGGCGGCGGGTTCCGGTGGACCCTTCCCAACGATGCTTCGCTCGAGAGCCTTCCACCACTGCAGATCGCCGCCGCGGGCGGATTCGGCGGGAGATCCTGGTCTTCCGGCGAACCGCTGCGGCTGCGGGTCGAGGTTCGCCGCGCGGACGATGGGAGGTTTGCGGTCGAAGCGCAGGTGCGACCGATCGAGGCCGACGGGCCCGCGGGCATCGTGGTGGTGGAAGGCCTGAGCGAGTCTGCCATCGATGGCGGCGTGGCCCTCGTCTCCCATCGCAGCCCGGAGGGATTCTCGTTCGGGGGGTTCGATGCGTTCGGCCCCGGGGTCGTCGAGCACGCCGAGCGCCGCGACGAGCCGATCCTCGCCACGCTCTACACCCTCGACCGCTCCGAACGAACCGTGACCAGTTCCTGGGCCGGCGACGACCTTCGCCTCACCGCGCAGTTCCAGCCGATGCCGGCAAAGGCCGTGGTCTCCTGCCGGCTCGAGCTCACCGGGCCGGACGGAAGCTTCCATGCCGTCGACGAGGCCAAGGTCGATCCGGAGTCCTACACCGCGACCTTCGCCGTACGCGGCCTGCTGCTTCAAGCCGGAGTTCCGGTCCGCTATCGGGTGGCGGGCGAGTTCATCGAGCCGGATGGAGTGCTGGTCCCGTTCGAGCGCGAGGGCGTGATCAGACCCAATCCGCCTCTGGACCGCGAGGCGCGGCTGGCCCTGCTCACCTGCATCAAGCACTGGACCGGCGGTGACTCATGGAACGGCTCGAGCATCTGGTATCCG
>JAPOKA010000086.1 GCA_029977865.1 bacterium | reverse complement strand
AAGTACCGCCTGCCTATCGTCACGCTGATCGACACCAAGGGTGCTTATCCCGGTGTCGGTGCGGAGCAGCGGGGCCAGGCCGAGTCGATCGCACGAAACCTGCTGGAGATGAGCCGGCTGCGGACGCCGATCGTGTGCGTGGTGATCGGAGAAGGCGGATCCGGAGGTGCCTTGGGAATCGGGGTGGGCGACAAGGTCGCGATGCTCGAGCACGCGTGGTACTCGGTGATCAGTCCGGAAGGGTGCGCCGCCATCCTTTGGAAGCAGTCCAACGAACAGACCAACGAGATTGCGGCAGCTTCGCTTCGCCTCACTGCTCGCGACAACCTCGCCAACAAGTTGATCGACGATGTCATTCAGGAGCCTCCCGGGGGAGCGCACCGGGATCCCGAGGCTGCGGCCGCTCGCCTGCAGGACTGGATCGTCGAGCAGCTGAACGAGTTGACTCGCCTGAAGCCTGAGACCCTCGTTCGGCGGCGGTTCGAGAAGTTCCGAACCATCGGCATGGTGGACTCCCTTCCGGAGATCCCTCCGACCTCGGCTCCCTCGCCGCTCGGCTGAGTCCGCACCGCTCGATTCGTTGACCAACCACGGTGAGCGGGCTACTTTTATCGGCTCCCCGATCCGGCTCCGGACCTGTCACGGATCCGGTCCCCGAAAGCCGGTGAGCGATGGTTGTCGACCCGTTGGGGGGGTCGTTACGGTCGCCGCGAGGCTTCTGCGCTCGCGAGAAAGGCACGATCCTTGGCCAAGTCCTCCAAGCGCGGCACCGCTGCGAAGTCAAGCTTGAAGAAGTCGGCGAAGTCCAGTTCGACGGCGAAGAAGGGGGTCGCCTCCAAGCCGGCTTCCAAAGCTGGCACTTCAGCGAAGAAGTCGAAGTCCGCAGCCAAGAAGAGCCCATCGAAGGCCAAGGCCGCCGGGAAGTCGGCGAATCCCGCGAAGAGCGCCGCGAAGACGGCGAAGCCAGCCAAGGTGGCCAAGAGCGCCGCGAAGCCGTCGAAGCCCGCCCCGAAGCCGACGAAGCCCGCCAAGACGGCCAAGTCCGCCGCGAAGCCGGCGAAGCCCGCCAAGACGGCCAAGTCCGCCGCGAAGCCGGCTCCGAAGGCGAAGGCCCCCGCGAAGGGGCGATCCAAGTCAGGGTCCAAGGAGGTCGCGAACCCGAGATCGGTGACGGCGACCGCCGCTTCGAGGTCGGAGGCGTCGGCGAGCGGCGGCTACATGTTCATCAACGGTCGTCGAGTTCGGATGATCTCCACCAAGGGACTGTCGATTCCCAAGCGGGCCAAGCAGGCTGCGGCGCAGGAGGTCTCGCCAGAGGCGGACGCCGAGCGGGTGCGGGCGATCCGCACCCGAATGGGCGACGCTGAACTCAAGCGATTCCGCGATCTCCTCATCGAGAAGCGGCAGGAACTGATCGGCGTCCTCAACACCATGGAGGAGTCGGCCCTGCGTTCCAACGGCGGCAATCTCTCGAACATGCCGCTGCACATGGCCGACGTCGGCAGCGACACCTACGACCAGGACTTCACCCTCGGCATGGCCGAGGCCGAGCGGAAGTTGCTCGGCGAGATCGATGGCGCGATCCGTCGGATCGACGATCGGACCTACGGCGTCTGCCAGATGACCGGGAAGCCGATCCCCAAGGTGCGGCTCAACGCCAAGCCGTGGGCCAAGTACACCATCGAGGCGGCCCGGCTCGTCGAGGCCGGTCATTCACGTTGACTTCGAATCCGACGCCAGCGACCGCAATGTCGACCGGCGGCGACGGTGCCGCGTGGGAGCCGAAGGCCGAGGCCGCATGGCGAAGTCCCGTCGCGTGGCTGGTCCTGTTGGGCACCTTCGCCCTGGGAATCTCCGCAGACCTTTGGAGCAAGTCCGAGGCGTTCGCGCGAGTGGCCCTCGAGCCGGTGGTGCTCGAGTCCGGGCAATTGACGGCCGACCCCGACTGGCAACTTCCGTGGCATCCGGGCATTCGCGTCCTCGGGCCTGACCTGCTCGACTTCCATCTGGTGCTCAACCACGGCGCCGTGTTCGGGATCGGCCAGCACCGACGCGGCGCGTTCATCGTGCTCACGCTGGTGGCGATCTCGGCTGGCTTGCTCGTCTTCGCACGCTGGACCACCCGGCGGGCCCACCTCGCGCACGTGGCGATCGGGCTGATTCTTGCGGGCGGAGTGGGGAACCTCTACGACCGTGTGGTTTTCGGCGCAGTTCGCGACTTCCTGCACATGCTTCCGAGGCGCGAACTTCCCTTTGGACTGCACTGGCCCGGCGGCAGCGCCGAGGTGTTTCCCTGGGTCTTCAACATCGCAGACGTGCTGCTGCTCACCGGGATGAGCATGCTGCTGATTCAGGCGGCGCTGGCCGATCGTGCCGAGCGCCGCCGAGCCCGTCTCGCCGTGGAGCCGGAGGCGGAAGCCACCGCGGCCCCATGAACAACGGGAGCCGTCGCCGGCTCCCGTCATCGGGCTAGGCGGATTTGAACCGCCGACCTCTTGACCCCCAGTCAAGCGCGCTACCAAACTGCGCTATAGCCCGTCGTGTCGTTCGACCGGATCGGTCGAACCTTCAAACGACTTCGGGAACCGCCAGCGAAGTCGAGCACACCCGTGGGACCGACGCGGACACCTCGCGTCGTTCGGACGGTCCTTCCGGCGGGACCCGTCCGATCCTCGCCGAACGCCCGTGGGGCGGAAGGCAGCGGACAGGGTGGGATTCGAACCCACGGTACGGTGACCCGTACACAGCATTTCCAATGCTGCTCCTTCAGCCGCTCGGACACCTGTCCGGAACGACGTAGTCTACCGCGATGCCTGCACCGGACAACCGTGTCGGGTCGTCGGATCCGCCGCCCTCCGGATTCCTCGTGGTGGACAAGCCGGAGGGAATCTCCTCGATGGGGGTGGTGGCGGCGGTGCGGCGACGATTGACTCGGTTTGGTCGGGTCCGCTGCGGGCATGGCGGCACCCTCGATCCGCTTGCCACCGGAATCCTCGTGGTCGGCGTGGGGAGTGCGACCCGGGCGCTCGAGGCGGTGGTGGGCGCTGACAAGGGCTATCGGACCGCGGTGGATCTCTCGGCCTTCACCACCACCGATGACCGCGAGGGGCCGCGCCGAGAGGTGGAGGTTGCAACCGCCCCCACGCGGGAGGCGATCGACGATGCGCTCGCGTCCCTCACTGGCGAGGTGGTGCAGGTTCCTCCGGCTTTCTCCGCGATCAAGCTGGGAGGCCGACGCGCCTACCGACTGGCGCGGCGAGGTGAAGTACCGCAGATGCCGCCTCGGCACGTTCGCATCGATCGCCTGGCGGTGCGGGAGTACGCCTGGCCGCTTGTCGAGATCGAGGTCGAGTGCGGGAAGGGGACCTACATCCGCAGCATCGCCCGCGACCTCGGGAGTCGGCTCGGCACCGGAGGCCATTGCGCCTGGCTGCGGCGCACGCGAGTCGGACCCTTTGACGAGGCGATGGCGCGGGGGCTCGAGGAACTTCCCGACGCGCTCGGTTTCGACGACCTCATGCCGATCGAAGAGGCCTCGAGACTGCTCGCATCGCGGTGAGTCGAGGCGACGGTGCCGCCGCTTTGGATCGCGGCCTGCCGCTCAGTTTCGTGACCGCTGCCCCCGAGCGAGTGAGACATCAACGAAACGCCGATCTCGATGAACCGCCACCGCGGGTGACGTCGAGTTCGTCCGAGTCTCACCGCGACGAGGCCATCGCCTCCGCGGTCGCCTCGTCTTCAGCTTCAAGCGGAGGATGGGGCAGGTGCGGGGCGTGCCAGGGCCGGAAGGCGTTGGTCCAGATGTCCCGCCACTGCGCCTTGGGGAGATGGCTCGGGCGGCGTTCAACGAGTTCGCGGGTGAACGAGATCACCCGGCCCGCATGCCAACCGAGGTTGGCGAGCCAGAGGCCGGCGATGCCGTGCCGCTTCGCGAAGTAGCGAGCGCGGCCGCGAGCTTGGTACGACGGCATTCGCCTACGGGCGGCGCGGGTCTCGCGGACTCCGGTGCTCGCGCCCTCGAGGTGGCGGATCATGGCCTGTGGGCAGTGGCCGATCGTCCAACCGCAACGGCGGAGCCGCCAGCAGAGATCGGGATCGTCGTAGTAGGCGAAGTACCCCTCGTCGAAGATCCCGGCCTGCCGCAGGGCTGCGGTTCGAATCATCGCCGCCGCGAAGCTCGTCCAGTCGTGGGGTCCCTCCCCGTGCGGTGGGATCGTTGGGGTTCGATATCGCGCGAACCAGCGGTCGAGGGGCCCTGTCTGCGCTGCGCGGAGAAACTCGCCGAATGGTCGCGGATCGTTGAAGCAACTCGTCTGGGGCCGAGCTTCGAAATCCTCGATGCGAGGTCCCACCGCTCCCCAGCCGGGATTCGATTGCATTGCTCGGTACAGGTGGGCGATGGAACCGGGAGTCACCTCGGTATCCGGATTGAGCAGCATCACGAAGGGCGGCGCCGACTCGCGGTTCAGCAATCGACGCAGCAGGACGTTGTTGCCTCCGGTGAATCCCCGGTTGTGGGCTGATGGAACCAAGGTGACCCAGTCCTGCCAGCCGCGAACGGAAATCTCTCGCCTCAGCGCATCGACAGACCCGTCGTTGCTGGCGTTCTCGCATACGAGCACCTCGATGCCCGGCTCGTTCAGCCCGTGCATCTCGATCGTCTCAAGGCATCGAATGAGGAGCGGGGTCGATCGAAAGTTCACGATCACCACCGCAACCTCAACAGCCCGACCGTCTTGGTGTTCAGTCATGGTTGGGTCCCGAACGGAAACACCATCGGCGCGAGCAGCACCGTGGTCGCCCCAACGATCAGGTTGAGCGGCAGGCCGACCCTGATGAAGTCGCTGAATCGGTATCCGCCGGGCCCCATCACCATGAGATTGGTCTGATAACCGATGGGGGAGCTGAAGCTCGACGAGGCCGCCATCATGATCGCCATCACGAACGGCATCAGGTCGACTCCGAGGGCCGAGGCGGTGGCCTGCGCGAGCGGGAACGCGACCGCGGCAGCCGCGTTGTTGGTGACGACCTCGGTGAGCAGCATCGTGACGAGATAGACCGCGGCGAGAGCGATCCACGGGTTGTTCCCCGCGATGCCGACCATGGCGCTGCCGATCGCCGCAGCGCCACCGGAGGCCTCCAGAGCCCGCCCCAGCCCGATCGCAGCAGCGAGCGAGATCAGCAGCGACCAGTTCACGCCATCGCGGGCGGTGGTGACGCTGCAGCAGCGGGTCAGCACCATCGCGATGCCCGCCGCGAGCGCCGCCTGCAGCATGGAGAGGGTGTTGGTGGCGGCCGCCACCACCATCAAGAGGGTGATGATCGCCGCCAGCCCCGCCCGATCGTGACGCCGCGGCGTCGAGTCTTCCAAGGGCCGAATCAGCAGAAAGTCGCGGCGGTGCCGGCGGTGGAATTCGCGATCGCTCTCGAGCAGCAAGGTGTCGCCCGGCTTCAGTTCGATGTCGCCGAGTCGCCCCGGAACCCGCTCGCCTTGGCGGGCCACCGCGAGCACCGCGGCGTCGAAGGCTTGCCGGAACCTCGACTCGCGGATGGTCTGACCGGTGATCATCGAGTTCGCGGCCACCACCGCTTCGAACATCTGCCGGCGATGGCGAGGAGCGTTGATCTTGAGGTTCTGGCTATCGACGGTGCTGAGCCCGCGGAACTGCTGCAGGTCGCGGATCGCATCGACGGCACCGACGAAGACCAGCCGGTCGTCGACCAGCATCGTGGTCTCCGGAGTCACTCGGATGAGCTCTCCGGCCCGTTCGATCTCGGCGACGAAGACCTCGGGCAACTCCCGCAGTTGGGCTTCCGCGATGGTGAGTCCATGCAGCGGACTTCCCGCGGGGACCACGAGTTCCGCGGTGAACTCGCGGGGGTCGGCGAGCGCGGCGGCCGAGCCCTTGCGGTCGGGGAGCAGTTGGGGGCCGAAGAGCACGAGATAGAGGCCGCCGAGCAGTGCACAGGGCACTCCGATCCAGGTGATCGAGAAGATCGAGAGCGGCTCGAGATCGGGCTGGTCGGCCACAAATCCGGCGACGAGCAGGTTGGTGCTGGTGCCGATCACCGAGCAGGTTCCCCCGAGGATTGCCGCGTAACTGAGCGGAATGAGCAGCTTGGACGGGCTTGCCGAGATTCGTCGGGCCACATCCGTGACCGCAGGAATCAGGATGGCGACCACCGGCGTGTTGTTGAGGAAGGCACTCAGTCCGCATACCGGGACAAAGAGGCGGGCGATCGCTCCGCGAGTCGTTCGCGGCGTGCCAAGCAGTTTGCCGCCAAGAAGATCGATGGCACCGGTCTCGCGCAGACCGGTGACGATCACGAAGAGCGCTCCGACCGTCAGCACGCCGCTGTTCCCGAATCCGGAAAGTGCCTCCGACGCGGACAGCACCCCGAATCGCCACCCGTCGTCTCCGGGTACCGGGATCACCGCCAACCCCGCCACCGCGCCAAGCAGCACCGCATCGGGCGAGACGCGGGTCAGCGCGAGCGTCGCCAGCACCGCGGCGATCATCGAGAGGGTCAGGATCGCCTCAAGAGGCATCGTTCGAGCGGCTCCGTGATCTGGTCGGAAAGGCCGAGATTCGTTTCCAGAGTCTCTAAGGTCGGCGTTTCGGCGGGGCGGTCTGAAGGGTGGACGGGTGTGGGCTCGGCAGGGTTCTCGAAAGACGCTCCCCGAGTTCGGCCAAGCAACGACCATCCGAACTCCAGCGGGTCCGGCCACTTCCGAGGGGCCTCGGTCCGCCGTCGGCCAAGGGGCGGACGTCGCCTCCCTTTCCCAATCGCGAAAACCCGCAATCCGCTTCGATTCGGGAATCTCTCGCCATGGAGGGCGGCGCTGGTGGAATCCCGGCCTTTCGGGACTACCTTTCTGGTTCGCCTCCACCCAAGGACACGGATCATGCGACGCTCGACCTTCGCGCTCACGCTTTCCCTCGCCGCGTCCATGAACGCGACGATCTTCGCCCAGTGGTCCTCGGATGCCGCCGCGAACCTCCAGATCACCTCGGCCGGGAACGATCAGGTTCAGCCGAAGATCCGGTCGACCAGCGACGGCGGCTGCTACATCAGCTACTACGACAACCAGTCGGGTGGATATGACGTGCGACTGCAGCGACTCGATGCGGCAGGCACCATGCAGTGGCCGGGTGGCCTCCTCATCGCGGACCGCTCGTTCTCCTCGACGCAGGACTACGGCGCGTGCACCGACACCGAGGGGTACTCGCTGCTGGCCTTCCGCGACGATCGCTCCGGCACTCAGAACGTGACCGCCCAGCGGGTCTCGCCGGCTGGGGTGCTCGAATGGGGGACCGGCGTGACCATCCCCGGCTCCGACGGTGGATCGGTGCCCCGGATCTCCGGCACCAGCGACGGTGGCTCGGTGGTCGCATTCACCACCTCCGCGACCAAGGTCTCGTTGGTCAAGCTCGACTCCGCGGGCAATGTGCTTTGGACCCAGCTCGTCTCCGGGCCCGGCGGCGTCAACGTGATCGGGGCCGACCTCGAGGCCTCCGACGCCATGGGTGAGACCGGCGGAGTGATCCTCTCGATGGTGCGCTTCGGTTCGTTCAGCACCCCGCGAAACCTCTACGCCCAGAAGTTCGACATCGACGGCAACCCGCTTTGGGGCGCCAGCCCGATGACGGTCTACGGAACCGGCTCGCTTCAGATCGGCAACTACCCGCCGTTCGTCTCCGATGGTGAAGGCGGCGCGGTCCTCAGCTGGTACAGCACCTCCGGTGGTCTCCAGTGCTTCGTGCAGCGGATCTACTCGGATGGCTCGCTGCAGTTCCCCGCCAACGGCGCGCCGGTGGTGAGCACCACCGGCCAGTACCGGGTCGGCCCGGCGGCCTGCATCGACCAGTCGACCGGCGACATCTACTGCTTCTGGACTGAGCTCAACACCGCCCAGTCCAACTTCGGCGTGAGCGGCCAGCGGTTCGTTGGCACGACCCGCGCGTGGGGCGAGAGCGGCCTCACGCTGGTCCCGCTCTCTTCGAGCGAAGTGCAGCAGGTTCGCGTGCAGCCCCGCAACGGAGGCGCGACGGCCCTGTGGGCGCAAGGCAACTTCGGTGGCCAGACGTGCGTGGCCTCGGCGCGGGACGCCAGCGGCGCAGATGCCTGGGGTGGCATGGTGACCTTCTCTTCCGTGGTCACCACCAAGTCTCGGCTCGACACCACCGTCCTCGGTGAGGGAACCATGAGCGGGCCCGGCATGATCTACGCGGTCTGGCAGGACGCCCGCAACTCAAGCGCCACCCAGGACGATCTCTACGCCCAGAACATCCAGACCGACGGATCGCTTGGCATCGCCGACATCCCCGGCGACCTCAACGGCGACGGCGAGGTGAATGGCGCCGACCTGGCCATCCTTCTCGGCGCTTGGGGCAAGTGCCCGCCGAAGGGTGCCTGCATCGCCGACCTCAACCATGACGGCGTGGTGAACGGCGCCGATCTGTCCATCCTGCTCGGCAACTGGGGCTGAGCCTCGAACATCCCGGAGCAAACGTGACTTCGCCCGGCGGGCCTCGAGCCTGCCGGGCAAAGTGCTTCTGCCGCGCCGCCGACCCGCCGACCCGCCGACGAGGGCGGGGGGTTACGATCGCGTCGATGGCCCCGCCCGAACAACCTGAACTCCCCGCCGGGCGGGTTGGAGACGGTCGGGACCGAGATGCCTCGCTCATTCTCGAGCGGACCCGACGGTGGGCGGGCCGGTTCTCCTTCGCCAGTCGTGAGCGAAGCGAGGCTCAGATGCGGGCGGCGCTCGATCGACGAGACGCCATCCTTCACGGCGTCGCGCGAGCGGCGGAGCAGTTCTTCGACCTCGCGCCGTGGCAGGATCGCGTGCCTGGCGTCCTGGAGACTCTCGGTCGGGCGACCGGTTCGAGCCGCGCCTACATCTTCGAGCGGGTGACCGGCGCTCGCCGCGGCACCACGTCGATCGTGCAGAGGTTCGAGTGGGTCGCCGCGGGGATCGAGCCGCAGATCGACAACCCCACCGTGGCGCGGGTCGACATGGAGACCGCAGGATTCGGCCGCTGGGCGGACCTGCTGGGCGACGGACTCGCGGTCTCCGGCGACGTGCACGAGTTTCCCGAGTCCGAGCAGCCGCTGCTGCTTTCCCAGGGCATCAAGTCGCTGCTGGTGCAGCCGATCTTCGCGGGCGGCCAGTGGTGGGGATTCATGGGGTTCGATGCCTGCGACGAGCCCAAGTCGTGGGACTCCGTCGAAGTCGATGCCCTGCGCATCGCGACCATGCTGCTCGGATCCGCGATCCAGCGGGAGTCGCGCGAGAGCGAACTGCGGCAGGCGCAGAAGATGGAGGCTCTCGGTCGGATGGCCGGCGGCATCGCCCACGACTTCAACAACGCGCTGATGGTGATCTTCGGCGGCATCGATCTGGTTCGTCGCGGTCTCGACCGAGGTGCGGAGCCGGAAGTGCTCGATCGGCACCTCAACATGACCGAGCAGGCCGCGCAGCAGGCGCGGGGATTCACCCGCAGGCTGCTCGACTTCAGTCGGCGCAGCGAGTCGCGACCGAGCGACTTCTCTCCGCTCGACACCCTCCGCGCCATGGGCGATCTCCTGCGACAGGCCCTCGGCGAGAAGGTCGTGCTCGAGATCCGATCGGTCGGTCGGGTCCCCGGCGTCCGCATGGATCCGGTGCAGTTCGAGCAGGTGGTCCTGAATCTCGCAGTGAATGCCCGGGACGCGATGCCGGCCGGCGGTCGCTTCGAGGTGGTGCTCGAGTTGGTCGGAGCGGACGACCTGCAGGCGATCGCCGACGGGATCGGCGGCAGGCCGTGGGTGCGATTGCGCTTCTCCGACACCGGTGAAGGCATGACCCCCGAGGTGATGGAGAAGTTGTTCGAGCCGTTCTTCACAACCAAGGCGATCACCAAGGGAACCGGCCTGGGCCTCGCGATGGTCTACGGCATCGTGCAGTCGGCTCGGGGCCACATCGAGGTGAGCAGCGAACCAGGGAGCGGCACCGAGTTTCGCATCTATCTGCCTGCGGTCGAGGTCGCGGTCTCCGCGGAGCGCGGGGCTCCCGAGGTGACCCTGGAGGGGAATGGACGCACGGTGCTCGTCTGCGAGGACAACGACGCCAACCGCGAGTGGATCGCGACGTTGCTCGCCGAAGTCGGATTCACGGTGCGGTCAGCCGCCAACGGACAAGAGGGACTCGACCTCGTCGAACGCGAGGGCTTCCGGCCGGAGTTGCTCGTGACCGACGTGATGATGCCGATCCTGACCGGGCCGGCGCTCGACAAGCGGCTGCGGGCGGTGTTGCCGAACCTCAGGACGGTGATGATGTCCGGCTACGCCGCCGACACCCTTGAACGCGAGGGTGTCGACCGCAACCTCGTCGGGTTCCTGCACAAGCCGGTCGGCGCAGACGCGTTGCTTGCGGCGGTCCGAGATCAGCTCGCCCGCCCGGGCGAGATCGCTTCCTGATCGACCAATTTCGTCGAACGCGAGAAGCGTTCCGAATCGCGGGATCAATCGCTCGCCGGGCAAGGCTTCCATGACGTTCTTCGATCGGTCGCTTCGCGAGGATGGGGCGGACGTCGAAAACCGTCGCGACTTCTGCCCCGTCGGTCTCGGACTCT
>JAPOKA010000085.1 GCA_029977865.1 bacterium | reverse complement strand
GTTGCCGATCCGCTCCCACATCTGCACGCCGCCTCGGCCCTCGAAGCGACCGGGAATGCCAATGGCGACAAACCGTGACGCCACCGCCACCGCCTCGCCGTAGCGGTCACCCGCCTGCAGCCCGCCGATGGTGATGGTCTTGTTGACCGAGTTCTGCCAGTTCTCGGCGGTCCGCCGCTCCTGCACGAAGACCCTTCCTCGCTCGCTCGAGTAGCCGGGCGCACCCACGATCAAGAGCTTCTGCGGCTGCGAAAGCGGCACCCCGTTGAGGCCCGTCAGCAGGTCGGGCTCGAATCCGATCGACCAGCCGAACTGACTCGAGTTGTAGGAGGAGCTGTTGGGCGGCACGACCTTGGCGAGCTGATCCCAAGCCTTGCCGCTGCGACCGAAAATGTAGACCGCGCCGCGATTGGAGAACCCCGCACGCGGCGCACCCACCGTGATCTGATCCGCGTTGACGGTGGGCACGTGGCCCGCATCGACGCTGAACCCGAACCACTCGGTGTTGACCGCACCCGAGCCCGGACGCAGCACCGTCGAAGCGGTCCAGGTTCCGGGTTCGGAAGAGACGAAGACATGCGCCGCGCCGCGCTGGTTGTTGGCGGGCCCGACCTGCGAGTCGCGATACGCACCGGCGATCGCCACGTCGACCACCGGTCCCTGCATCACCGCGACGCTGCGGCCGAAGTAGGTCGCAGCGATCGGCGGCTCCGGGAAGAGCAACGCCTCGTCGACCCACTCTCCGTCGATCCGGCGCAGGATGCTCATCGACCCGGCGTTGGCGAGCGGCGGGTCCTCGATGCTGCGAAGGTAGGAGCCGACCGCCACCAGCGGGTCGATGCCGCTGCCGGGGCCCTCCGACCAGTCGACCGCGACCCCGTAGGCGGCGTTCTGCTGCAGGCTCGGCTCGGGCAGGTAGTCGTTGGCGCAGAGCCCGCCGCAGACCTCCACCGCGATTGCGGCGCAGGCGGAGTCCCAGATCTGCACGCAGCAGAAGGGATCGATGGTGTTGCAGATGAGCTCGCAGCAGCCCTGGCTGCTGCAGAATCCGTTGTCGTGCGGACTGCAGCACGGGCCCGCGAGCGGATCGCCGCATTGGGCGACGGCCGACTCGGCGGCGATCAGAAGGCAGGCTGCGGCGAGGGCGAACCCTCGCCCCGGGACCGCTGTGCGTGGCGTGGTGTCACGTCCCAATCCGAAGGACCTCCGTGCCGTCCGGGCGGTCGGAGCGGACTCCGAACCGGGTGACGAGCCAGGCCGCTACGGGCGGGACCTGCTTCTCGTTCGGTGAGTATGGACCCTCCGACGCCGGCGGGCAACCGGTCGGGGCATTTCGGGACCTACTCCGAGGGGGTCGGTTCGATCCCCCCGAACTTGCGGTTCCGCCGAGAGTAGTCCTCGATCGCGCGATGGAGGTCGGATTCGGTGAAGTCAGGCCAGAGTGCCTCGGTGACGTGGATCTCGGCGTAGCTGATCTGCCAGAGCAGGTAGTTCGAGACCCGGCACTCCCCGCCGGTTCGGATGAGCAGATCGGGGTCGGGCATGCCCGCGGTGAGGAGCCGCGAGGCAAACTCGGACTCGCCGATCGCGTCGGGATCGATTCGCCCAGCCGCCGCATCGTGGGCGAGCGAGCGAGCCGCGTCGACGATCTCGGATCTCGATCCGTAGTTGAGGGCGAGGGCCAACGTCATCCGCGACCCGCCTGCAGTGGCGACTTCGGACTCCGAGAGCGCCTTGAACACCGAGTCGGGCAGTCCCTCCCTTCGACCGATCCGCCGCAGGCGGATGCCGTTGTCCAGAAGCACCTGCCGTTCGCTCGCGAGGTACTCCTCGCAGAGAAGCATCAGGGCGTCGACCTCTTCGACGGGCCGCTTCCAGTTCTCACTCGAGAACGAGTAGAGGGTGAGCGCCTCGACCCCGATGCGAGCACACTCGGTCACCACCCGACGCACGCTCTTGGCGCCCTCGCGATGCCCGAGCACTCGGGGCAGGCCCCGTTGCCGAGCCCAGCGGCCGTTGCCGTCCATGATGACCGCGATGTGGCGGGGAATCTTCAGGTCGCCGGCCGGCGGAACAGGGGCAGGCATTGGGGCGAGTGGGGCCGCCATGGCTTCGAGTGTAGACCGAGGGAGTGTCGAGCCCCTCCGGAAACTCCGGACTCAGCGACCCGGCGGATCGCGCCACGCGCTGGTGGCCAAGGTCTGATTGCGCTCCGGACCGACGCCGACGAGTTCGATCGGGACCCCGACGAGCTCCTCGATCCGCTCGAGGTAGCGCTGCGCGTTGGCGGGCAACCCACTCCGATCCGAGGTGTCGACGATCTCCTCCGACCATCCCGGCAGCGTCTCGTACTCGGGCACCCAGCCCTCGAGGTCCTCGGCGTCCGGGAGAAATCGCTCGGTCCGCTGACCGCCGCGGCGGTAGGCGGTGCAGATCTTCAGTTCGTCGAGGCCGGAGAGCACATCCAGCAGGGTGCAGGCAAGGGCGTCTGCGCCGCAAATCATGGCCGCGTACCGCACCGCCACCACATCGAGCCATCCGCAGCGTCGAGGACGTCCCGTGGTGGTCCCGTACTCGCGGCCGCGCTCGCGGATGCGATCGCCGGTCTCGTCGAGCAGTTCGGTGGGGAAGGGCCCGCCGCCGACGCGGGTCGAGTAGCTCTTCATGATGCCGACGACCCGCTCGACGAGGCGTCCGGGCAGGCCGGTTCCGGCGGGAATCCCGAGGCTTGAGCAATTGGAGCTGGTCACGAAGGGATAGGTTCCATGATCGATGTCGAGCAGGCTGGCGTTGGCACCCTCGAAAAGGAGCGAGCGGCCTTCCGCGACCAGGTCATGGAGCAGATAGACGCTGTCGGTGATGTGGGGGCGGAGGGCCGCGCCGAAGGCGGCGAATCGCTCGGTGAGGTCGACCGGATCGGGCGCCGGCGCCTTGACCCCAAGGGCAGCCATCTCCGCGGCGCGAAGTCCGCAGGAGATCTCAAGCCGCGACCGGAGCCGCTCGGGATGAAGCAGATCCCCGACCCGCAGCGCCGTCGATCGCCTCACCTTGTCGGCGTAGGCAGGTCCGATGCCGCGCCGAGTGGTGCCGATGGCGGCGTTGGCCTCCCCGAGGCCGCTTCGCGCAGCGAGGAACTCCTCGTAGGCCGCGTCCTGCTCCTTGTGGTAGGGCAAGACCAGATGAGCGCGGTTCGACACCTTGAGGTTGTCCCCGACCTCGATCCCGCGGCCCCGAAGCGTCGCCATCTCCTCGAGCAGCTTCTCGGGATCGACCACCACGCCGTTTCCGATCACACAGGTCTTGTCGGAGTAGAGGATGCCAGAGGGAATGAGATGGAGCGCGTACCGCTCGCCCGCCACCGCGACGGTGTGCCCGGCGTTGGCTCCGCCGTTGTAGCGCACGATGACGTCGTGGCGAGCGGTCAGCAGGTCGACGATCTTTCCCTTGCCCTCGTCACCCCACTGAAGACCGACCACCGCGGTGTGTGGCGGCGTGGAGTGAGAGGCGTGGAGTCGGTTCACGAGTTCGATCCAAGGAAGGCCGGGGCAGGGCGGGATTCTAGGAAAACGCAGCCGTCGCGATTGCCCTGCGCAGACCTCGACTCGCCGGACACCGACCTATCTTCTGCGGACATGGCAGACTTGGAACGCTACTCCCTGCCGCTCGCCGGCGAGTCCTCGATCGGGTCGAGGACGCCACTCGCCGAAGTGGCCGCCGGAAGCACTGCCCGACCCGAGGGGGCCTACATCCATGTGCCGTTCTGCCGGCACAAGTGCCACTACTGCGACTTCTACAGCTTCGTCGACACCCAGGATCGGCAGGAAGCCTTCGTCGCGAGGCTCGAAGACGAACTCGAACACGCCACGGATCTCGGCGCCACCGTCGGTTCGCGGCTGGTGACGGTCTTCATCGGCGGCGGCACGCCGACCTTGCTGCGGCCGCCGCTGCTTGCCCGGATGCTCGCCGCGGTGCGGCGTTGCCTGCCGCTCGCGCCCGACGCCGACCTCGAGTGGACCGTCGAGGCGAATCCAGAGACCGTCGACGCGGAGATCGCGGCAGTGCTTGCCGCAGGAGGCGTCAACCGCGTGAGCCTCGGCGCCCAGAGCTTCGACCCGCAGTCGCTGCGGGCACTCGAGCGGGACCACCGCATCGAGTCGGTCGCCGCGGCGCTTGGGCACCTTCGCGAGGCGGGCATCACCAACCTCAACCTCGATCTCATCTTCGGGATACCTGGCTCGACCCTCGAGTCGTGGCGTGGCGATCTCGAGGCGGCGCTCGCCCTCGAGCCGGAGCATCTTTCCGCCTACGGACTCACCTACGAGCCCAATACTCCGCTTGCGACCAAGGAGGCCCGCGGCGAGATCGAAGCGGTCGAAGAGGATCTCGAGGCCTCGATGTACGAAGACGCCTGCAACCGGCTTGCGGCAGCGGGATTCGAGCGCTACGAGATCAGCAACTGGGCGCGACCGGGGCGGGCGTGCCTCCACAACCTCCTCTACTGGCGGAACCGGTCATGGCTCGCGTTTGGTCCGAGCGCGAGCGGCCACCTCGACGGGCTTCGCTTCAAGGTCGTGCCGCGGCTTGGCGAGTGGCTCGATTCGAAGGACCCCTGGCCGCTCTCGGAGTGGGAACGTCTCGACGAGCACGGCGCCTTCGGCGAGGAACTGATGCTCGGGCTTCGGCTCACCGAGGGCGTCGACACCGCGTGGCTCGAGGATCGCCTCGCCCGTTGCGATGCGGGCGGCGAGCGGCGCCGAGCCCTCGAGTCGGCGCTCGCCGACGGGAGACTCGAGCAGATCGGGACTCGGCTGCGGCTCACGCAGCGAGGAACGCTGCTCGCAAACACCCTGCTTGCCGATCTCGTCTGACGCCGCGCACGTCGCCGTCGCGGGCGAGCGGGTTCCGAGTACGCTCGCAGACATGTTCACCGCCACCAAGGACCTCGTGCTGCCGACGACCGTGACCGGGAGTTGGCCGCGTCCCCGCTGGTTCGACATGAGCATGCAGGGAAGGCCGCTCGACACCTGCATGATGGATGTCCGCTATCGAGAGCGCTTCGGCGACGCGCTCTCGGTGGTCATCGCAGACGAGGAGCGGGCGGGGATCGACCTCGTCACCCACGGCGATCTCCACTGCGACGACGACATGGCGGGCCGTTCGTGGCACCACTACCCGCTGCAGCGCTGGAAGGGCTTCGAGGGCGACCACCTGCAGTCGGAGGAGACGCGCTCGCCGTGGCTTCGCTATCCGCCCGGGACGCTCCTCAACGAGATCTACACCGGCTGGCGCTGGCCGCGAGTCGTCGACACCATCGAGCATCGTTCGCTCGACTATGCCAAGATCTGGCGAATGTCCCAGGCCCGGGCATCGCGCCCGGTCAAGTTCGGAACCTGCTGCTCGCAGGTGATGGGGCTCTTCCTCGACATCCACACCTCGAAGTACGGAGACCATCGTCAGGTCATCTGGGACATGGCGGTGGCCATGAACACCGAACTCAGGGCCCTGCGCGACGCGGGTTGCCGCCTCATCCAGATCGAGGAGCCCACCCTTCACTTCTGGGCCAACACCTACGGCCCGGAATCGAGCGAGGTGAAGTTCATGATCGAGGCCTTCAACCGCGAGGTCGAGGGGCTCGAGGACTGCGAACTCTGGATCCACACCTGCTGGGGCAATCCCAACATGCAGCGGGTCATCGACAACGACTCCTATCAGGCCTCGTTCGAGCTCTACCTGCACGCCCTGAAGGGCGATGTCTGGACGGTGGAGATGACCGACCGCCAGTACCGCGAGATCGAGCTCTTCGGCGCGATGAAGGGTCGGCTGCCCAAGAAGATCGCGGTGGGTGCGGTGAGCCACCGAACCCTGCAGGTCGACACGCCGGAGACCGTCGCCGGACGCGTCCGCACGGCGCTTAAGCACATCGATCCGGCGCAGCTCATCGTCTCCACCGACTGCGGCTTCGGCCGGCAGGGGTGCAATCGCGACATCGCGTTCTTCAAGACCGTCGCCCTCGCCGCGGGCACCAATCTCGTGCGGCGAGAACTGGGCCTTCCCGAGTCGACGATCCCCGCCTGCAATCCGGCACTCCAGACCGATCTGGTGCCCAAGACCGCGACGCCATGATCGTCGCGGAGTGGCGACCATGAATCACGCCAGCACGACTGGTCGGGCATGGATCGAGCGTCGTGTCGAGCTCTTCAGCGATCCCACGCCGGTGCGCGAGGTGTCGCAGTTGCGGCCGGGCCTCTGGCTCAAGGACGAGGGCGCGATCCACGCCGAGTACGGCGGCAACAAGGTCCGCAAGCTCGAGTACCTGCTCCACGGCGCGAGCGAGCGGGTGGTCACGATGGGCGCCGCCGGCAGCCACCATGTGCTCGCGACGGCGGTGCACGCGACGAGGCTCGGGCACCGCGTCGAGGCGCTGGCGTTTCCGCGACCGGAGACTCCTCACGCCCGCGACGTGCTGAGAGCGGCGACCGCGCGGGCGACCTTGCACGTGGCGGCCGACTACGACGCGATCATGCGCGGCTTCGACGCACTCTGCGCCGGCTCCACCTCGTTTCCCGCGGGCGGATCGAACGCCCTCGGCACGCTCGGCTGGGTCCGGGCAGGGATCGAGCTCGCCGAGCAGGTCGAACGCGGCGAGTTGCCCGCGCCGCGACGGGTCTTCTGCCCGCTCGGCACCGCCGGCACCGTGATCGGAGCCGCACTCGGGATGCGGATCGCGGGGTTGCGGGCCCGGGTCGTCGCGGTTCGGGTGGTGCCCGCGGAGTGGCTCACCCTCGAGAAGGTGACGTCGCTTGGCGACGAGGTGATCGAGCGGCTCGGCATGCGCGGGATCGCGGCCTCTGACCTCGACATCGCCTTCGACGACACGCATCTCGGCGCGGGCTACGGCGAGCCGACCAGCGAAGGTCTTGCCGCCATCGAGCGAGGTCTCACGGCGGGCCTTCATCTCGAACCCACCTACACCGGCAAGGCGCTCGCGGCGGCGCTCGCAGCCGAGTCCGCCGAGGGACCGGATCTCTATTGGCAGACCCACTCGACGGTCTCCCTCGCGCCACTCCTCGCCGAAGCGCCGACGTTGTCGCCCGAGCTCGAGGCGATGCTGATCCCGCGGGGTTCGAGCCACGTGTGATCAACCGACGATGAACGGTCTCCTCAAGTGCCTGCGATGAGCGACGTCCTACGCGGTCGTGAGGCGCGAGCAGGCCAGACTCGCGGCGGCGTGTTCCGATGCTCGCGGCGTGCGGTGGCGGGGGCTGCGGCTGCACGGGACGATCGGTCCTGGCCAACCCAAGGCGATCGTCGGGTGAGGGCCTTCCTGAGCAATGGAACGAGCGATCACGCAGACGGCCGCGCCGGTCGATATTGAACTGCCATGGCGTCACCGCTGACCATCTCGGTCGTCATCCCGCTCCATCAAGGTGGACGATTCATCGCCGAGGCGGTGGGCTCGGTCCATGCGCAGTCGCTGCGACCCTGCGAGGTGATCGTGGTCGATGACGGATCGACCGATCGAGGACCCGAGATCGCAGCCAGACTCGAAGGCGTCACGCTGCTCGAGCAGCCCAATCGCGGTCCGGGATCTGCCCGCAATCGCGGCTTCGCAGCCTCGCGAGGAGATGCCGTGGTCTTCCTCGACCAGGACGATCTGCTTCTTCCCAACGCATTGCGGGCTCATCGGATCGCGCTCGAAGCCAATCCGGCGGCGCTGCTTTCGGTCTGCAAGCAGCGCTTCTCGTTGCTGCCCGGCGAAGCGGTTCCGTCGTGGCAGCGGCCCGAACTGCTTGGGGAGGAAATCGTCGCCTGGACGCCGAGTTGTCTCTGCCTCCGTCGCGCCGCGTTCGACGAGATCGGACTCTTCGAGGAGTCGCTCCGCGCGACCAGCGACCTGCGCTGGTGCCAGCAGTTTCGGGCCCGCGGGTGCCCCTTCGTCGAGATCGAGGAGACCCTCGTCGATCGCCGCATCCACGCCCGATGCCAGTCCGGCGAGGCGACCTCGATTCGACGCGAGATGCTCGAACTCGCACGGCGGGCCGCGGCGGAGCGGAGGCGATCGTGACCGTCGGGGTGATCGTCCGAGTGCACAACGCCGAACGCTATCTCGAGGCGGCGATCGAGAGCGTGCTGGTGCAGCGTCCGGCACCCGATCGCGTGGTTCTGGTCGACGACGGTTCCACGGACGGCTCGGTGGCGATCGCCGACCGCCACGCCGATCGCCTCGAGGTGATCCATCAGGAGCGTCGGGGTCCCGGTGGTGCCATCAATGCCGGGCTGACTCGCCTGGCCGCCGACTCGTCGGTCGACCTCGTGGCCTTTCAGGATGCCGACGATCTCTGGACTCCGGGACGCCAGGCCGCGATGCGGGAACACCTCCTGGCGAATCCCGCGGCGGACGCGGTGATGGGGCGCGTCGAACACTTCGCGTCCGAGGATCTCGACGCCCGAGATGCGGCTCGCTTCAGGATTCCGGAGACCCCCGAACCGGGGGCTGCTCTGCCCTCGCTCCTCATTCGTCGGAGCGCACTCGAGCGGGTCGGCCCCTTCGATGAGCGGCTTCGCGCCGGCGAGTTTCTCGATTGGCATCATCGCGCGATGGCGGCGGGTGTTCGTATCGAGCCGATCGACACCGTGGTGCTTCGACGGCGGGTCCACCTGCAGAACACCACCCGATCCGCCGAGGCGTTGCGCGACTACCTCCTGGTCGCTCGACGGGCGATCGAACGCCGCCGCGGACTGGATGGCCGCGCCACGGGCAACGCAGAGTGACGACCGCAGGGCTCGCGTTGCCGCCTCCGTCGCCCGGCTGCGCTGGGATGTGGGAGACGAATCAGCGGACTCCTCCGCAAGAGAGCCTCGCGTCTCCGCTGGTCATGCGAAGGACCGAGAACGGCACCGACTCCGGATCTGACTCTGACTCACGCGGCAACGACACGCAATCACGGCGCTGAGAGGTCGCGTCAATGGCGTCTCGCACTATGGTTTCTGAGAGTCTCCTTCGAAGCCTGGATCTTCCGCCGTGACGAGTCAGAATCCACGCGAATCAGGTCACTCGTTCGAGCCGCATTCGCGGTTTCGAGTCGACGAGCGGGAGGTGATCCACGAGACGCTCGAGGGTGAGTCGGTGTTGGTGCACCTCGGCACCGGGGCCTACTTCAGCCTGCTCGGCGCTGCGACGGTCATTTGGGCGTCGGTGGTGGAGGGCCGATCCGCCGAGGAGATCGTGGGCGCGGTTCAAGCCGCCTACGACGGTGATCCCGATCAAGTCGCTCGCGAGACCATGGCTCTGCTCGGATCGATGGTCGAGCATCGGCTCGCGACTCCATGCGCCAATGGCACTGCCACCGCGACGCCACCCGCACGCAGGAACACGCCGAAGGTCCCGTACCTTTCACCGAAGCTCGAGGCCTTCGAGGACATGCAGGATCTCCTGCTGCTCGATCCCATTCACGAGACCGACGACCATGGATGGCCCAAGAAGGCCACTTGAGTCGCCCGAGCATCACGGCGGAAACCCTGCCGAGACGAGCCCGCCGGGACCTCGCCACTTCGATTCGACCCGAGTCCGAATTTGGCATGGGCCGAAACCCCACGAGGGCCACCGCGTGCTTCTGCAGGCATGCCTGTGGCCCCTTCCCGCGGCCGAATCGGCTTGGAACATGTGGCGAGGGTCGGTGGACTTCGAACATCAGGACGCGTGGAGCTACACCTTGGCTGCGAACGCGGTGGTGCGACTCGGCGAGCGCGCCGGCAGCGGGTCAGCGGTGGAGCGATGCCGCGGCTGGGACCGACGCGAGCGCTTGATCTCATCGCTTGCCATGGCCGCAGCCCAACGCATCTCGAGCGTGCTTGGCGAACATGGCGAGACGTGCACGGCGGTCGGAGACCTCGCCGAAGCCGACGAATCGGCGCCGCTTCCGGTCCGATCGATCGAGCTCTTCAGCACCTCCGCGTCGCCGGCCATGCTGGAGGCGGCGCGCCAGGCTGCCCGAATCGGTTCGATCGCGGCGATGATCGACGACAGCACGATCCCCGTGGTGCTCGGTCCCGGTGCTGCGTGGCATGGGCGATGGCTCGATGCTCGCGGGGAGGCTGCGGTCGGGGTCGAGCCGCGCGAGTCGCCTTCAACCTGGCAGATTCCGACCCGCGCGGAGCGCTGGGCGATGGCCCTGTCTCGCGGCTGGCGTTGGGGCTCCCGAGATGGCCTGCGCTGGATTCTGACGAGTCATCGAATGGTCACCTCGGAAGATCCGCCTGACTGTGACGAGGTCGCCGCCTGTGCGGGCCGCGACGGCTCGACACCGTTGCTCCGGGCTGCGTTGCGGTGCCTTGCAGACCTGCCCGGATTCGAGGATCCCCACTCGCAGGAGCGGCTCGACCGGCTGCGGCGCGCCGTCAACTCCGGGCCGATCTCATGGCGGGATCGCTGGCGCTCGGCGAAGGTGACCCGTCCGCCTCGGTGGTGGCCAGCTCGGGTCGTGCACAGGATCCGTCGCCCCTGGCAAAGCTGACCGCTGAGTCTCCCCGACCCGGCCGCCTCCACGGGGCGGGGTCGCGGTGGTGGCGATCGACCAACGCGGAGGTTTTGCCGACCAATCGCAAGTCTGCGGCTTGGATCCCTTTGGATTGGAGGTAGGCTCCTTCACAGACCTCGACCCCATCGCGGACCGGATGAGTGGTGGGAGTTCGTGCGAGAGGAGATTCGATGAACGACAAGCCTGCCAAGTCCGAGCCCGCCCGCGAGGCGGCAGCCGGGAGTTCCCGACGGCGGTTCGTGGCCAAGCTCGTGAAGATCGGCACGGTGGCGATCCCGGTGGCGGTGGCCGCCTCGATCCAGTCCCGCGCTCACGCATCCTGAATCAGTTCGCGTTCGCATGGCGACCTGCTCGACCGG
>JAPOKA010000084.1 GCA_029977865.1 bacterium | reverse complement strand
GGCTCAGAGTTGGGGCGGCACGCACGCGTGCCGCCCTCGTCGTCTCCGCCGCCCCGTGTCGGCTTCGCGCTGCTCGCCGACACCGGTACTGCGGCCCTCGGGTCTCAACGACCCTCCGAGCGTTCGCGAGGGCTCTGCACCAGCGCGGCCCCCGGCGGGTCGTACCGGCGACGACGGCAAGGTCAGTCGTTCGGTCCCGCTGCGACCGGCGTGACGCTCTCGACCAGGTCCACCACCCTCGTTGGATCGATCTCTCGGTTGCGAAGTCGATAGCACTGCGCTCTCACATGCTCGGTGAGCTTCTGCGGTGTGCCGTGGCTCTTGAGCGTTTGCCAGGGAATCGGCTCGCCGACTGCGAAGCGGGCCGTCGTACCTTGGGCCGCGAGTACCTCCCGGAGCACCAGCAGGCGCGGCAGCAGCGGATGGGCCAGCCCGGCGAGTTGAAAGCGCCATCGAGCGCTCCCGTGGAAGAAGATCGGCACGATGGTCGCCTCGCTGTGGATGGCGAGCGTCCCAACCGACCGACTCCACGCCGGATCGGAGATGGTGCGATGACTCCAGGTGAGATGCGAGATCTTGCCGGCCGGAAAGACGCCGAGGGCGCCGCCGTTGCGGAGATGATCCAATGCCGTGGTGATCGCCCTCAGATTCACATGGTCCGCGATGGAACTGCGTTTCTTGTCGACGGCGAAGGAGACTTCCGCGATTCGCGGAGCGCGGCTCCACTCACTGCCCACCAGAAGACGCCCGTCGCGTGGCCGCAAGTGCTCGAGCAGGGCTGCCATCGCGACTGCTTCGGGGGCTCCCACGGGGTGGTTCCCGACGAGGATCAGCGGGCCGCTCGTGGGAATCCCCTCGAGCGAGCCTCGCTCGGTCTCGGCTCGAATGCGCAGGACCCGTCCCCACGCTTCGCCGGGCCCTCGTGCATTCGGGAGCCGCGCGACCTGCTCGGCAAGATCGCCGATCTGCCGAAGTCCGACGACGCGCTCGGCGAGTCGAAGCAACGGAGCCACGAGGCGACCCCTCCAGCCCGGGTAGGGGTTGCGAATCTGCAGGCGGGTGCGATCGAACGACGCGGGCGTCATCGTTGCGGGACTAGTCGGCGGGTTCAGCGATCGTCCACAGCCGAGGCGTGGACTCAGGAGTGAGCGTCGGCGATACCCGAGGGTTATCGGTGCCGGCGTGTGCTGCACGAGGCGGGGCAGGCGAGTGGAGGCCGTGCTCCGGACCACCAGATCGGGGCCTTCCGTGCGGCCGAAGCCTGAGTCATCAAGCCGCCCGAGGGCTGGCGTGCACCGATCGCGACGCGGGTCGCAGCGACGTCCGCGCCCGCAGCGAGCCAGCGCGAGCGGGGGGCTCCTGACCGAGTGAGCACATCGCGAGCGCGGCATGAGCAGCCGGCTCGGAGTCGGGGCCCCACGCACGCGTGCCGCCCTCGTCGCGTTGCTATTCATCGAAGCCCGGTATCCCGGGCACGGACGCCCCACGGGTTCGATGGCCCAGAGCTCAATCCGCCGCGGCTGCGGAGGCAATCTCCGATCGACGATGGTGCGCCATGAATGCGGCCGCTCCTTCCTCACCCAGGTACTGGTCCATGATTCGCCGATCGACCTCGAGCAGGTCGACGAGCATCAGCCCGTCGAGACAGTCGCAAAAGGTCGAGTCGATGTTGAATCCGAGCAGCTTGGCGTTGAGCTTGAGGTACTGCCGCAGCAGCACCGGCACCCTTCGCTGGCCCGACTCGATCTCGCGCACCAGCTGGTCGACTTCGTCGAGGTCGGCGACGACCCGACGGATCCTGGTCTCGTTGAAATCGACCACCGGTGCCAGCGCGACCGGGTTCCGCGGACGAATCAGCCTGCCAAGACCGGAGAGTCGCGGCGCTGCGGACAGGAACGAGATCAGGAGCCGTCGCGACATCGACTGGTAGGCGTTGGAGATCGAAACCGGGCCGAACATCATCCGGTAGCGGGGATGGCGAGCGAGGAAGCGACCGATGCCCTTCCAAAGCAGCATGAGCGCCGCGGGGTGTCGTTGGTACTCCGGACGCACGAATGAGCGTCCAAGCTCGAGCGCCGGCGTGATCTGCCGAATCAGCGGCTCGCCGAACTCGAAGAGCGTGTGGGTGTAGAGCCCGGCGATCCCGCGGCTCGGCAGGATCTCGTCGGTCGGGCCGAGCCGGTAGGCGCCGAGCACTTCCTGGCGTCGGCGGTCCCACAGGAACAGATGCAGGTAGGTGTCGTCGTAGGAGTCGAGATCGAGCCGCTTGCCCGATCCCTCGCCGACCTCTCGAAACGCGATCTCGCGCAGCCGCCCGATCTCCTCGACCACCTTGGGCAGTTGCTCGCGGCGTCCCACCACCACGTCCCAATCGCGGTGTTGCAGCATGATCCCCTCGCTGCCGAGCGCCTCGATCTCTTCCGCAAAGCGTTTCGGGGGCGAGCCCGGATGGCTCTGCACCGCAGCGGCACCCGGAGGGTTCTGCAGGCGACGCCGACGCGGTCGCTGCCTTGAACTTGGCAAGACCGGCGGAAGTTTCTCGATCAGATTCACGACGTGGGCCGGATCGATCACCCGATCGCGAAGCAGGTAGGTCCTTGCTCTCAGGTACTCGGTGATCTCCTGCGGCGAGCCATGAGCCTCGAGTTGTCGCCACGGAATCGGCGAGCCGACTGCGAAGCGCACGCTGCTGCCCTGCGCTGCGAGCGCCTCCCACGGCAGCAGCAGCGTGCGAAGCCGTGGGTGAACCAGCCCGGCGATCTGAAATCGCCATCGATTCCGCCCGTGGAAAAAGACCGGCACGATGGTCGCCTGCGTGCGGGCGGCGATCGCGGCAACCGTCGGGCTCCATGCCGGATCGCTGATGGAGCGGCGGCTCCAAGTGAGGTGCGAGACCTCGCCGGCCGGGAAAGCGGCAAGAGCGCCGCCCTCTCGAACATGCGCAACCGCCGCCTTCATGGAAGCGAGATTGCCGCGAGTCGCGTCGGGACCGCCGAACACATCGACCGCGAAGGAAACCTCCCCGATCCGCGCAGCGCGGGCAAGCATGGTGTTCACGAGGAACCGCCCGTCCCGCGGCCGCACTTGTTCGAGCAGAGCGGCCATCGCAATCGCATCGGGCCCGCCCATGGCATGATTGCCCACAACGATCAGCGGTCCGGTCGTGGGAATCGCCTCGAGCGGACCTCGCTCGGTCTCGGCTCGAATCCGCAGCACCCGTCCCCAGGCTTCGCCGGGTCCGCGGGCGCTCGGGAGCCGAGCGACCTGTTCGGAGAATGCCTGCAGCCGCTGCAATCCGATCCCCCGTTCGGCGAGGCGAAGCAGCGGCGCGACCAGCCGACCCCGCCAGCCCGAGAACGGGTTCGGGATCTGCATCTGGGTGCGATCGAAGTGAACCGGCGGCATGGTGGGGCGATGGTCTGCGTGTGCGATGGGCGTCGAACCCGTCGGTGCCACGAACTGGTCGCGCTCGAGGTCGCCGCCGATCCTAGCGGCAGCCGACATTCTCCCGGGGTGCGTTGTGAGGGGGTTCAGTTCGCGTCAGGCGACGGTGAGGTCTTTCGCCCGATGGGGCAGGCGATTTGGGACCACGTTGCCGGCCACCAGTTCGGGGCCGTTCGCGCGAGCGAGACCGCGATCGTCCAGCCGAGCAGGAAACCGGCCAGCATGTCCGAGGGATGGTGGGCGCCGATCACCACGCGGGTCGCCGCGACCGCGACACCCGCGATCAGCCAGAGCCAGCGACGGGGGGGGTCCATCACCCAGAGGACTCCGGCGATCGCCGCGGCGGTGGTCGAGTGTCCGGACGGGAAACTGTTCCAGGCATGGTCGATCGAGAAGGGCGACATCGCGAAGTGGCCGTGCTCGTCGAAGAGTTGCGGTCGTGCTCGCCCCACGAAGAACTTCAGCACCGCCGCCATCGCACCCGAGGCCGCCACGCACAGGGCGATCAGCAGGCCTCCGCCGGCAAGCCGCGGACGTCGGATCCACCACCCGACCGCCACTGCGAGGGCGCAGAGTCCGAAGGTCCAGGTCGATCGGCCCACCTCGGTGAGGTATTGGGCTGCGTCCTGAAGCGGCGCGATCTGCCACTCCTCACGGATCCACACGATCGCCGGCCGGTCGAGGAAGAGGGCCGTGCCTGCGATCGCAGCGGTCGCAGCCGCAGTCGCCGCGATCGCGGTGCCTCGACCTCGACCACCCCGCTCCGTGGCGGTGTCGCCAGGATTGCTCGAGGTGCGTCGTTGGTCCTGCGGTTCGGGCATGCGTCTTGACGAGGTGCCGGGCCAGCAAGCCCTCGCGGTTCCCCGCGCTTGCCGGCTCCCGTGCCACTCCAGTATCGGTACGCTTGCGGGATTCGCGTTCGAAGAGTTCCTCCGAGGATCGGAAATGACCACCCAACCCGCCCGCCTTTCCCGCCGTGATGCAGTCCGCGTGATCGCAGCCTCCGCATCGCTGCCCGCTCTCGCCGCGGAGGCGGCGTGGCCCTCCGCGCCGGCACCGAAGCCCTACCCGATCTCGCTCGCGGAGTGGTCGCTGCACCGGGCGATTCGCGGCGGCGAACTCGATCCGCTCGACTTTCCCGTGGTCACCCGCACCACCTACGGCCTCGGCGGCTGCGAGTACGTCAACAGCTTCTACAAGGCGAAGCTCCACGACGGCGCCCACTTCAAGGAGCTCGCCAAGCGGGCCTCCGGCTCTGGCGTCAAGAGCCTGCTGATCATGATCGACGGCGAAGGGGCGCTGGGCGATCCCGATGCGGTCGAGCGGTCCATGACCATCGCTCGCCACATGCTCTGGGCGGTGCGGGCGAAGGAACTCGGTTGCCACTCGATTCGCGTCAACGCGCAGTCGTCGGGCCCGCGCGACGAGCAGGCCAAGCTCGCCGCCGACGGCCTGCACGGTCTCGCCGAGCGCTGCGCACCGCTGGGCCTCAACGTCATCGTCGAGAACCACGGCGGCCATTCCTCCGACGGCGACTGGCTCTCCGGCGTCATCAAGTCGGTGCACCTTGCCAATTGCGGCACGCTTCCGGACTTCGGCAACTTCAGGCTCGAGGGCGACCAGTGGTTCGACCGCTACCGCGGCGTCGAACTGCTGATGCCCTTCGCCAAGGCGGTCAGCGCCAAGAGCCACGACTTCGACGCCTCCGGCAGCGAGACCGGCACCGACTACGGCCGCATGATGAAGATCGTGCGCGACTCCGGCTATCAGGGTTGGGTCGGCATCGAGTACGAGGGCGGCGGGCTCTCGGAGAAGGACGGCATCATCGCGACCCGCAAGCTCCTCGAGCGGAACGGTTGCGTGGCCGACGCTGCGTTGCCCGCCTGAGCCGACCGCTCAGCCTCCGGGTCGCCATCCCGGCGGCGCGAGTTCGAAGCGCTCGAAGAGAAATGCAGGCGCCACCGTGCATCCGCAGAGGGCGTAGCCGCGGAGCGCCTTCGCCTGCTGCCACGCGCCCGGCGGCACCACCGCCTGCGGCGTCTCGCCTTCGTGCAGTCCGTCGCCGAGGATGACGCGACGCTCCGGGCCGCCCTCTTCGCAGATCGAGAGTTCGAGCGGCCCGCCCGCGTAGTGGTGCCAGATCTCGGCGGCATCGACCCGGTGCCAGCGATTCTCGACTCCCTCTGGAAGCAGGAAGAAGATTGCAGTGCCGACGCCGCGGCCGCCGTCCTCGATCGCCTGCCCACGCCAGGTCTCGCGGTAGGCGCCGCCCTCGGGGTGTGGCTCGAGGGAGAGGCGTTCGACCAGGCCTCGGATCTCCTCCTGAATCGAGTTCGGCAGGTGGGCGAGGTTGGGCTTCATGGCGTGCTCGGTCATGGGCGGGACTGTACGGCCGCGGCCTCGTTCGTCCGCTGCATTCGACGCTGCGATCGACGGCGGCCGCTCTCTATACTCGCCGTTTCGCCTTAGGCCTCCGCGATCCGCGGCGGCGCATGCAGGATCGAGTCGAGATGGAATCGAGCAAGGCTGCCTCCGGAGTCGTGGTGGTGACCGGCGCCGGCGGCGAGATGGGACATGCCCTGGTGCCGTGGCTGCTTCGCTGCGGCAAGCGGGTGATCGCCGCGGACCTGCGCGAGCCGACCTCGCCGTGGCCAGAGGGCGTGGTCGCCGCGACCGGCGATGTTCGCGACCGCGAGTTCGTGGGCTCACTCGGCACCCGCTTCGGCGAGGCCCCGATCGAGGCGGTCTACCACCTCGCGGCGGTGCTCTCTTCCGCCGGTGAACGAAACCCCGAACTTGCCCACGAAGTGAACGTGATGGGCTCGATGCACCTGCTCGCCCTCGCCGCCGAACGGGGCACCCGCGAGCGTCCGCCGCTCTTCCTGCTGCCGAGTTCGATCGCGGTCTACGGGATCGCAGACCTCGAGGCCAAGCGCCTCGCCGGCGCGGTGCACGAGGACGAGCATTGCACCTCGCGCACGATCTACGGACTCGGCAAGCTCGCCGCGGAGGAACTTGGCCGCTACTACGCGAGCTTCTACCGCCAGCTCGATCCTCAGGGTCCGCGGCATGCGGTCGACTTCCGCTCGATCCGCTTCCCGGGAATCCTCTCTGCGGACACCGTGCCTTCCGGCGGGACCAGCGACTACGGCCCGGAGATGCTGCATGCCGCTGCGAAGGGCGAGGCGTATCGCTGCTTCGTGCGGCCCGACAGCCGCATTCCCTTCATGACCATGCCCGACGCGATCCGCGCGATCGAAGGGCTTGCGACCGCCCACCCCGCCCGCCTCTCGCGGCGGGTCTACAACGTCGGCGCGTTCGCCCCCAGCGCGGCCGAGATCGCCGCAGTGGTCAACCGCCACTTCCCCGGCGCCGAGATCGCCTACGAGCCTCATCCGGCGCGGCAGGCGATCGTCGACAGCTGGCCCGAGGATGTGGTCGATCATGCCGCGCGGCGGGATTGGGGCTGGTCGCCGTGCCACGATCTCGATCTCGCCTTTTCCGAGTACCTCGTTCCCCGCATCCTCGCTCGCCACACCGCGGCGACCCGCTGAGCCAACGGAGCCTTCGCCATGAGCACCGCGACTTCCGCCTCCGCCCCCGACTTCGAACCGCGCACCGCGGCGATCCTCGAGCAGCTCCACGCCGGTGGCCAGCTCAAGCGCCTGCAGACGATCGAAGGCCCGATGGACGCGACGGTGCGCCTGCGCGGCTACGGCGAGGTCGCCTGCTTCTGCTCGAACAACTACCTCGGCCTCGCCAACCACCCCGAGGTGGTCGAGGCGGGCATCGAAGGCCTGCGCAAGTATGGCGGCGGCACCGCGAGCGTGCGGTTCATCTGCGGGACCTTCGAGTGCCACGAAGAACTCGAGGCCCGCATCGCCGGCTTCACCGGCCTTCCGGCTGCCTACACCTTCACGAGCTGCTGGAACGCGAACGAAGCGGTCTTCCCGACGCTTGGCGATCCGGGCGACCTGATCCTCTCCGACGAACTCAACCACGCCTCGATCATCGACGGCATTCGCCTCGCTGCGAGCATCAAGAAGGGCCTGCACAAGGGCGTCTACCGCCACGGCGATGGCGACGATCTCCGTGCGAAACTCGCCGCCGCGCGGGCGAACCCCGAGGTGACCGGGACGATCTGGGTGGTCACCGACGGGGTCTTCTCGATGGAAGGCGACATCGCGGACCTGCCGGCGATCCGCGCCATCTGCGACGAGTTCGGAGCGCTGCTCGTCGTCGACGACAGCCACGGCACCGGCGTCATGGGGAAGACCGGCCGCGGCACCCATGAACACTGGAATCTTCCCGCGACCCGAATCGACTGCCTGACGAGCACCCTCGGCAAGGCCCTCGGCGGCGCCGCGGGCGGATACGTTGCCGGCAGCAAGGCGATGATCGAACTGCTCATCCAGCGCGGACGGCCGACCTTGTTCTCCAATGCCCTGCCCGCGACGGTGGCGTGCTCGGCAAACAAGGCGATCGAGATCCTCGAGCGCGAGCCGCAGCGGGTCGCGCGGCTTCGCGAGAACGTCGCGACGGCGCGGAAGGGGATCGTCGAGGCAGGCTTCGAGGTCCTCGACTCGCCGACTGCGATCTGCCCGATCATCGTGCACGACACCGCGAAGGCGATCGCGATGAGCAAGCGGCTGCTTGAACTCGGCGTCTTCGTGATCGGCTTCGGCTATCCGGTCGTGCCCGAGGGCCACGCCCGCCTGCGGGTGCAGATCTCCGCAGCACATGGCCCGGAGCATCTCGAGGCCCTGATCTCTTCGCTGCGGCAGCTGCGCCGGGAGTTTGCGGATTGAGGTTCGGGTGAGCGAGGCGAGGCCGGGGCCGCACCGCGAGTTCGACGCGGACCGGATTGCCGCCGCGTTCGAGGAGATTCTCTGCGGCAAGGCCTCGCGGCAGCCGACCGCAGAGCATCTCGTGGCCGCCTATCTCCACGGGGTCTTCCCGATGGCCCGCGGCCGCCGCGGCCCCATCGACTGGGTCGAGCCCTACACCCGCGGGGTCTTCGACCTCGATGCGTTTCACGTGCCGAAGAACCTTGCCCGCGAAGTTCGAAAGGGCCGCTTCGAGATCCGCTCCGACACTGCCTTCGAGAAGGTGGTGCGCGAGTGCGCGAAGCCCCGCGCAACCGAAGGAGGTGGATCGTGGATGTGCGCGCCGTTGCGCGAGGCCTATCTCGAACTCTTCCGCCGCGGCCACTGCCATAGTCTCGAGGCGTGGCTCGTCGAGCCGGCGGAAGGGTCCCGCACGCGCCCGAAGGAGACCCTCGTCGGCGGCCTCTACGGCGTGCATCTCGGCGCGGCGTTCTTCGGCGAGAGCATGTTCAGCCGACCGGAACTCGGCGGCAGCAACGCCTCGAAGGTCTGCCTGGTGCACCTGGTCGAACGAATGCGGCGACAGGGCTTCCGGCTGCTCGACGCGCAGATGACCAACCGGCACCTCTCGCAATTCGGTCTCGTGGCGATGCCCTCGGAGGCGTTCCATCGCCGACTTGAGGAGGCCCTCGCCGTCGACGCGCGGTGGGGGTGAAACGCGGGTCAGGTTCGGGGCGGACCACACCTTGGTGTGCGATCGGTCGGTTCTACGGTTCGCGCGCGATACCGTGGACCGCAAGCGTCCCCGGCCCGCATCCGCTTCTCTCTGAACCTCACACGTTGAACAGGAAGTGCACCACGTCGCCATCGCGGACGACGTACTCCTTGCCTTCGCTGCGAAGCTTGCCCGCCTCGCGGATCGCCTTCTCGCTCTTGAAGTGCTCGAGGTCCTCGATCGAGTGGCACTCGGCGCGGATGAATCCTCGCTCGAAGTCGCCGTGGATGACGCCGGCTGCCTTGGGGGCGGTGTCGCCCTTGTGGATCGTCCAGGCCCGGATCTCCTTCGGTCCCGCGGTGAAGTAGCTCTGCAAGCCGAGGAGTTCGTAAGCCGCGCGGGCCACGACCGCGAGCGCCGGCTCGGTCATGCCGAGCGACTCGAGCATCTCGGCGCGGTCTTCGGGAGCGAGTTCCGCCAGCTCCGACTCGATCTTCGCGCAAACCACCACCACCTCGCCGCCATTCGTGGCGGCGTACTCCCGCACCTTGGCGACGAGCGGGCCGGAGCCGTCGAGGTTGGCCTCGTCGACGTTGCAGACGTAGAGCACCGGCTTGCCGGTGATGAAGCCGAAGGAGCGCACCGCGGCCGATTCCTCCGCAGTGAACGAGAGGGCTCGGATCGGAGTGCCGGCGTTGAGGCACTCCTGACAGCGCTCGAGCACCGAGACCCGCAACTTGGCCTCCTTGTCGCCGGAGCGGGCCTGGCGGCTCGCCTTGTCGAGGGCGCCCTCGATCTGCTGCAGGTCGGCGAGCATGAGCTCGGTGCCGATCACCTCGATGTCGCGGATCGGGTCGACCGAACCAGAGACGTGGACGATGTCCTCGTCCTCGAAGCAGCGGACCACCTGCAGGATCGCGTCGACCTCGCGGATGTTCGCGAGGAACTTGTTGCCGAGGCCTTCACCCTGGCTCGCGCCGGCGACGAGGCCGGCGATGTCGACGAGCCGCACCGAGGCGGGAATGACCTTCTGCGTCTTGATGTGGGCTTCGATGCGCCCAAGCCGCGGGTCCGGCACCGCCACCACCCCGACATTGGGCTCGATGGTGCAGAAGGGATAGTTCTGCGCCTCGATGCCGGCAGCGGTCAGGGCGTTGAACAAGGTGCTCTTGCCGACGTTCGGCAGACCGACGATGCCGCATTCCACGGGAGTCGCTCCAGATGAAGACTCGACGTCGAGGCGCGGGTCGCTTGGACGCTCCCGCGGCCCTCGCCCCGAGGCGAAGGGGGCGAATGGTAGCGACCCGGGATGGCAGAGCCTGTCGATATCATCCCCGCTCTCGATGCTCGATCGACGCCGCTTCGCCCGAGTCGGCGGGGATCGCGACGGTTTCCCACCTGCCGGAGTCTTCGCGGATGTCTCGAGTGCTCGCCGCCGTCCTCGTGGGTCTCGTGGTCTCGCCGCTCCTTGCGCAAGCGCCCCCGGCCATGGTGCGGCTCGGGGAGGTCCGCGAGGAGACCCTTTCGCCGCGACGCCAGGTGGTGGCGGAACTCCGCTCGCCGCGGGTCTCGGAGGTGGCGAGCTTCGAGGCGGGAATCGTCACCGAGGTCTGCTTCCGCGAGGGTGATCCGGTCGCCGAGGGCGAGGTGCTCGCCCGCCTCGACGACTCGCGTCTCGTGCTCGATCGCGCCCACGCAGAGGCGGATCTTGCCGCCACCGCCGCCGACCTCGCCGAGCGCGAGGCGGAGGAGCGGCAGGCACGTCGCGATCTCGCCCTGGTCGAAGAGAGTCGCGCCGCTGGCGCAGCCAACGAGCGCGAGCTGCTCGACGCCCGCAGCCGACTCGAGATCTCGATCGCGCGTCAGGAACGGGCCCGCCGCGACATCGAGGTGGCCGCAGCGCGATTGGCGCTCTTCGAGCGGCGCATTGCCGATCTCGCGATTCGGGCTCCCTTCGAAGGCGTGGTCACCGAACAGTGGGTCGAGCGCGGTCAGTGGCTTGCCGCAGGCGGCAAGGTCGCGACGGTGGTCGAACTCGGACGGCTCGAGGCGTGGTTGAGCCTGCCGCAGGCGATCGTCGAAGCCCACGCGGCGATTCTGCTCGAACACGCCCCCAACCCGCCGCCGGGCGTCGAGGCGGTGATTCTCCAGATCAGCGCGACCGGCGAGGCCCTGCCGCTCGAGCGCCTTCGCCTCGTGCCCGAGGTCGAGCGCCGCGG
>JAPOKA010000083.1 GCA_029977865.1 bacterium | reverse complement strand
GTCCGCATCGGGACGTCGGGGCCGCCGCCGGTCGCTCGCGGCACCGCATCTGGACTCCGATCGCCCACGCTCATGGACTCGCTGACCCAGATCGCCCTCGGAGCCGCCGTCGCCGCGGCCTGCGTGCCGCCGGTGCAGCGACGCAAGGGCCTTCTCGTCGGCGCATCCCTCGGGACGTTGCCCGACCTCGATGTGGTCCTCGACTACGGCGGTCCCGTCGAGAACTTCACGATGCATCGGGGGTTCAGCCACTCGTTGCTAGTGCTGATTCCGCTGGCGGTGCTGGTGTGGCTTGCCTTGTGGCGCCTTTGGCCTCCGGTTCGCGAAGCACCGCGCCGCTGGCTGGCGGCGACGACGCTGGTGCTGGTCACCCACACCCTGCTCGATGCCCACACCGCCTACGGAACCCAGCTGTGGTGGCCGTTCGCGCCGCCGCCGACCTCGTGGGCGACGATCTTCATCATCGATCCGCTCTACACGCTGCCGCTGCTGGTCGCGGTGGTCGCGGTGCTGATTCGTCCCGCGTCGATTGCGACCGGCCGGGTGCTGGTGGCGGGTCTGGTCCTAAGCACGGCGTATCTCGGGTGGACATGGACGGCGCGGGCGATCGTCATGGAGAACGCGCGGGCGAGTCTCGCCCTCCGCGGCATCGGCGACGCGGAGGTGTTCCTGACACCGACGCCCTTCAACAGCCTGCTGTGGCGGGTGGTGGCTCGCGTCGAAGGCGGGCATCTCGAGGGCCTGGACTCGGTCGTCGCCAACGACGGGCTCGTCGAGTTCGACGTTCATCCCTCCGACGACACGGCACTCGATGCGGCCGCCGAGATCCGGGCGGTCGAGCGCCTTCGATGGTTCGCCGACGGATTCGCAAGCGCCGAGGTCATCGACGACGAGCTGGTGATGACCGATCTGCGAATGGGTCAACACCCCGTATTCGTCTTTCGCCATGTGGCGGCGGCGCGCGACGGCGACGGATGGCGGCCGATCGCATCGCGGCGCCTGCCGACGGTGATGAACCTCGAGCGCGTTCGAGACCTCTGGCCGCGAATCTGGGCGGCGGAGCGGAACGTTCCGTAGTCGGGGACTACTTGTCCTCGTCGCGGATCCCCATGCCGCTGCGGTTGGGGGAAGTGGGCCGCGCGGGCTTCGCGTACGGATTGCTTCCGATCTCCTCGAGGACCAGTTCCACGGCCTTCTCCAACTGCGGATCGCCGCCGTCCATCATGAGCGCGGGATCAGCCACCACCTCGACGTCGGGATCCACTCCGTGGCCTTCGATGCCCCAGGTGCCGTCGGTCTCGTAGAAGCCGAAGGTCGGCACCGCGGTGTAGCCGCCGTCGATCAGGGTCGGATTGCCGCTGATGCCCACCAACCCGCCCCAGGTGCGGGAGCCGACGAGCGGGCCGAGCTTGGCCTGGCGGAAGAGCCACGGGAACATGTCGCCGCCGGAGCCGGCGAGACCGTTGATGAGCATTGCCTTCGCACCGGGATGGCCGTCGGGCGGCCAGGTCCAGTCCTGCCCGTCGCGCCGCGCCCAGTAGTTGGTGACCGGACGATTGAGCAGTTCGATGAAGCGGGTCGGGATCTGCCCGCCGCCGTTCCATCGCTCGTCGATCACGAGGCCGGGCATGTGCGCCTGCCCGTGGAACTGCCGCACCAGATCGGTCTGGCCGTCGACACCGGTGTTGGGCACATAGATGTAGCCGACCTTGCCGTCGGAGAGTTCCAGCACCCGCTTTCGCTGCGCATCGATCCAGCCGCGATAGCGCAGCGACGACTCGTCGCCGAGCAGTTTCACCGGAACCTCGCGGGCCTCGTCGTCGAGGGTCGCGTGGTCTGAAAGCGTCAAGACCACCACCTTGCCGGCGAGCCCCTGGAACGCGGCCCAAGGCGCCTTGCTCGGATCGATCGGCACACCGTTCACCGCGAGGAGGAAGTCGCCCTCCTTCGCATCGACCCCCGGCGCCGAGAGCGGGCCGCGGGCATCGGAGTCGTAGTCGGCGCCGCCGAGGAATCGCGCGAGCCGAACGCCCGCGGCGCCGTCGTCGTCGGTCGCCATCTCGAAGTCGACCCCGAGCATGCCGGTCGAGAGGCTTGGGGCATCCTCGCCGTCGCCGCCCCAGTAGTAGGCGTGGCCGACGTTCAACTCGCCGATCATCTCGCCGATGATGTAGGAGACGTCCTCGCGGCTGGTGGCGCTGTCGACCATCGGCAGGTACTGCGCGAGCACCGCATCCCAGTCGACGCCGTGCATGGTCGGTTCGTAGAACCAGTCGCGCTGGATGCGCCAGGCGTCGCGCACCAGCTGCCGCCACTCCTCGCGGGGGGCGATCTCGACCAGCATCGGATCGGCGACCACCGGCTTGCCGCTGGCGTTGGCGGTGGCGGGGGCGATGCTGGCGCCGCCGCCGCGAGCCACCATGATCTTCGAGCCCTCGGCGGAGATCGAGAAGCCGCCGCCCGGCATCACGCTCTTCTCGCCGCCCTCGGCATCGCTCGGATCGAAGAGCTTGATGCCGCCGTTCTCGCCGCGACGGGCGTAGAGCAGCTGGCCCTTGTCGTTGACTTCGAGATTGCCGAGGGTGCCCGCAGCGATCGGCAGCTGCACGGCACGGGCCTCGAACCCGTCGATCTCGATCTCGACCACGTCACGAGGCTTGCCGTTGTCGTCGGCGTCGCCGGATCCCGCGGTGCTGCGGCTGCCGGAGATCTTGGAGGTGGATCCATCGGGACCGGTGCCGGTGCCCGAGACCGAGTCGCCGTCGATCACAAGTTCGGCGGTGCCGCTGGTGCCGTCGGGCAGCGTGATCGTGAGAACCAGCTTGCCGCTCGCCGCATCGAAGGTGCCCGAGACCGGGCCGCCCACACTCATCGCCGGAATGCTGAAGGATCCGCGCACCGTGCGGCCGTCCTCCTCGACGCTCAGGTCGAGCGCCATCTCGAAGCCCGGTTGGCCGTCCATCGTGATGGTGCAGGTCCAGCGGCCGGCGGCGGGGGAGACCGCCGCAGCGCCTTCGGCACTCGCATCGTCCGCGGCCTCGTCGTCGTTCGAGTCGTCGTCCGATGCGTCGTCGTCGCCGCCCTTCGCCGCTTCGATCTCGTCGCTCTCGGGAAGCCACGGGTTCTTGACGTCCGAACGCAGGGGAACCGCGAGCAGCACGTCGGAGTCTCGGTAGACCCAGGTGGTGTCGAGATCGCCGTAGCTCGGGGAGAAGTTGCGCTTGCTCGTGAAGTAGAGCCAGTCGCCCTTGCGATCGAAGACCGGATCGCTGCTTTCGAACATGACGTCGGTGACGACGTGCCGCGTGTCGTTCTCGAGATCGAACAGCACGATCTGCTCGCGGCGACTGTCTTCGCCTGCCATGGCGCAGGCCATCCAGCGGCCGTCGTGGCTGAAGCGAACCCGGGTCGGCGAGGTCCAGAGGTTGCGGCCGATCTCGCGGCTCTCGCCGCTCTCGATCTCGACGAGACGCATGGTGCCGGTCTTGTCGGTGACGAGCAGGCTCTCGGAGTCGGGGGTCCAGTCGAGCGCGACCTTGAAGGGACCGCCGTCGCTGGTGAGCATTCGCGTCGAGCCGGAGCCGTCGGCGGGCCGGATCGCAACTTCGTACTCGCCGCTCTCGTCGGTGGCGTAAGCGATCCACTTGCCGTCGGGCGAGTAGGTCGGCAGACGCTCTGCGACGCCGGAGGTCCGCGTCAGGTTGCGCGGCGTTCCCTTCTCGGCGGGCAGCGTCCACAGATCGCCGCGCCCGCTCACCGCGACGCGCTTGCCCTTGGGGCCGATGTCCCAGGACTGGATGGTCTTCGAGGCATCGACGAGTTGGGGCCGGAGATTGCCGCGATCGCCCGGCACCTCGATCGCGACCGGCGCCGAGACGCTCTTGGCCTCGTCCCAAAGCCAGATCTGCGGTCCGTACTGGAAGACGATCTTCGCCTTGCCGCCGCCGTCTGGTCCGATCGCCGGCCACTTCACGTCGTTCTCGGAGAACCGGGTGATCTGCCGGGTGCGTCCGCTGTCGAGGTCGTAGGCCCAGAGGTTGAGCCGCGCGACGGTTGCTCCGTCTCGTTCGAAGGTTCGATCGGAGAGGTAGTAGACGGTGCGCCCGTGCCACATCGGCAAGGTGTCGGTGCCCTCCCAGTCGGTGATCTGCCGGCTCTCGCCGGTCTTCAGATTGAGCAGCCAGATGTCGGTGGCCATGCCGCCGCGATAGCGTTTCCAGGTGCGGGTATCGCGGGTATGGGGGGTGTAGGCGAGCCAGTTGCCGTCGGCGGAGAGGGTGCCGTTGGCGCCGTAGGGGACTGGGAAGGAAGTCGGCATGCCGCCGTCGGCGGAGACGCGGTAGAGACCAGCGGCGCGGGGCACGCCGCCCATGTCGCGGGCGCTGAAGATGAGATCGCCCGAGCCGTTCGCATCGCCTGCAGCCTCGGGCGTGGTCCACTCGGTGAGCATCTCGGTGGTGGGGTGATAGGTGACCCGCTTCGGGATGCCGCCACCCGCATCGACGGTGTAGAGGTCGCGGCCGCCGTCGTAGTTGCCGACGAAGGCGATGCGAGCGCCGTCGGGCGAGAAGCGCGGCATCAGTTCGAGACCCGGCGGGCTCGCGAGCGGCCGCGCCTCGCCGCCGGCGATCGGCACCGTCCAGAGATCGTTCGCGAAGGCGAAGACGATGCGATCGTTGGAGACGTCGGGATAGCGGAACATTGCCGCTTCGCCGTCGTCACCGATGGCGGCGAGCGGCGCGGCGAAGAGCGTGAGTACGGGCAGGACGAAGCGGGTGCGGGGCATCTGGCGGTTCCGTGACTCGAGATCGCGAAGGTCGAAGCGGCCCGGAAAGTGACGGTGAGGGTACCGGCAGCGTTGGGAGGGGTTGCCCGGCTCGAGGATGACCTCGGCTGGGTCCGAGGTTGCCCCGCCGCACACCCGCCGTGGCAGGCGGTCTCCGCTTCGAGTTGCCGATGGTGCGGGCCTCGCGGGGCCAGGATCGGGGATTCAAGCCACCTGCGGCGCGCCGCGTACCGGGAGCCGTGTCCGCACGGGCATCAGTCTTGCGCTCGAGCCGCTTTCACCGGTACTTCCGGAGGAGACATCGCTCGTCCGCGAGGGTTTGGATCGAGGGCAGCGATGCGGCTCAGCCCACCGGCGCCACCAGCACGAATCGCCGATCGCTCACCACGGTGCCGCCGGGCTTCTCGACGCTGACGGCAAAGAGCGCCGCTTGCCCGACCGGGAGCGCGGCATGGATCGGCACCACCACCTCGTCGCGATCGGCTGGGATGTCGAAGACTCCGCCGTCGATCGGGAAGCGCTCGTCGCGGGTCGCATCGACGATCCACAACTGGTACTGGAACTCCTGCGGATCGTTGGGCTCGAGGCCGACCAGATGCAGATAGCCCTCGCCGCGTTCGGGGTTCCAGACGATGTCGCCGCAGGACTCCTGCGCCGCGCAGAGCGGGTCGTCGGTGCAGGCGCCGGCGATCATCCGGGTCGATGGGGTCTCCAGAAGCGCCAGCCGCAGGGCGTCCGGGGTCGCGGGCTCGACCACCTGCCGCGATCGGGGATTCGGCCACCATGCGAACGCTGCGATTGCCACCGCGACCGCGGCGGCGTACCAGCCCCAGCGCGGCGACTCGGTCAGCGGCGCTGTCGCGGGGGGAGCAGGCGATCGCGGGAGCGGTGCGGATCCGTGAGCCGCCTCCGAGATCCGCTCGAGCCGCGCGGTCACCTTCGCTCGCAGCCCGGCCGGCGGCGTTTCGCGGGGAGGGAACAACGCCAGGTCGACGGCGGCGGCGGTCAACTCGAGGCTCTCGTCGAGGGCACTCGCGAGCCGCCGCGACGACGGCACCGCCGTGAGCGCCGCTGCATCGCCGATTCCGGTGAGAGCGCGGTCGGCAAGCCACTCGGAGGCTGCGTCGAGGCGTGCTTCGGGATCGGGGCGGGCGTTGCTCATGCCTCGTCCTCTCCCGGGCGGTTTCCCGCTTCATCGATCAACTTGCCTTGGGCGCGGAGGATCTCGCGAATCTTGATCAGCCCGCGACGGGCATGGGTCTTGACCGTGCCGAGCGGCATGCCGGTGGTGGTCGCGATCTGCTCGTGGCTGCAGCCCTGATGGATCGCGAGGCGCAAGACCTGCTTCTGTTCGGGACGCAGTTTCTCGAAGGCCTCGGCTGCGAGGCGAACGTCCTCGCTCATCTCCGCATCGCCGATCGACTCCGGCGGCGCAGCGGCCTGCTCGGGCAAGGTCGGCATGGGCGGACGACGACTGCGGCGGCGGGCTCGGTCGATCAGCCTCCGCCGGGTGATCATCGCAACGAAGGTGGTCTCGGAGGCGATCGATGCGTCGAAGCGGTCGGCGCTCTTCCAGACATCGATGAAGACCTCCTGCACCGCATCCTCGGCATCGCTCGGGTTGTGGCAGAAGCGGCGGGCGAGCGACCAGATCAGGCCGCCGAATCGGTCGTAGCACTCGTTGATCGCCTCGGGATCGCCGGCTGCGACGCGGGGAAGGATCGGAGGTCCGCTCTGCGCACGCGACGGCCCATCGTCGGAGGGGTGCGAGGTCGGGGGATCCTGAGGCACGCAGAGCTCCGGAGAGTCGTCCGACGCGGAGGTGGATCCGCTGTCGATGGGTTCATGCTAGCGGACGCGTGCCGACGATCGGCGCTGGTGGAACGCGGTGGCCGGTTTCGTGCCGCTCGGTCGGTACGATGCCGCGTACTCATGAACAATCGCGCACTTCCTTCGATCTTGCGGAGCGGCCCGGATGCGGGGCGACTCCGATCTCTCCTCGTGGTGCTGCTCGCCTCGGTCGGAGGTTGCGACGGCGGGGCGCCGCCACCCAACGTCCCTCCTGCGGAAGTCGTCAAGCTCCCATTGCTCACGATGGTGAAGGTGCCCGCGGGCTCGTTTCTGATGGGAAGTCCAGAAGGCACCGGATTGGCGGCCGAGCACCCGCAGCACCGCGTGACGGTGCCCAAGCCGTTTCTCATCGGCCGCACCGAAGTGACCCGTGAGGAGTTCCTGAACGTGCTCGGTCGTGGCAAGGAGACCGAGGGGACCAAGCCGGTCAGCAGTGTGAGTTGGTACGACGCGATCGAGTTCTGCAACGAACTCTCCAAGCGCGAGGGTCTCGAGCCGGTCTATGAACTGGAGGTGTTTGAACGGAGTCAGACTGGCTCGGCGTCGCGAGCCTCGGTTCGACGGCTCGACGGAAACGGGTATCGGCTTCCCAGCGAAGCGGAGTGGGAGTACGCCTGCCGGGCGGGCACGGAGACCCTCTGGTGCTTTGGCGATGATCCCGATGCCCTCTACGACTACGGGTGGTTCAACGGGCACAATGTCGCGACCCCCCAGCCGGTCGGTTCGCTGAGCCCGAACTTCTGGGGGATCTACGACATGCACGGCAATCTGTGGGAGTGGGTGGAGGATCCCTTCAAGGTGAGTTATCAGGGAGCCCCCGCAGACTCGAGAGTTTGGGATGAGGATGGCACCGGGCGGGCGGCCCGCGGCGGTAGTTTCATGGATGAGAGCGACCCATGCCGCAGCGCGAATCGCCATCGCCTGCTTCCTGGGTTGAAGGGCGTGTTCGGCTTCCGCGTGGCGATGAATGCACCCGAGGACGGTGGTACTCCGCCCGGGGAAGACGATCCCGCACAGCCGCAGGGCGACTCCGGGCGCGAGTGACGGCGGCGACTGCCCGCCGGCCCCGGGGAGGAACCTGCGCGACTGGCCTTGAAGCTGGGACGGCTTCGGCCTGACGAACGCGCTGAGGTGGAGGCGGTCGCGGGGGTGCCAGGGGTCCGGTCGCTCGTGCTTCGCGGGGGGTTCGGTGCAGCGCGACCGATCGGTCGCCCCGACCGCGTCGAGATTGCGGGCGGGAGAGCGGTCGGTATCCTCCGAGGCGCGTCGAGAGAGTCCGGTGGGCGACGTTCGGATTGGTGACCCTGCCCCTTTTCACTACAGGATCTCGACCCATGCGCACCTCGACTCGGTTCGGCGTCGGCGTTCGATGCTCGGCGCTCGTCGCCTTCGGCTCGGTGTTGGCCTTCGGCTGCTCCACCAAGAAGCCCACGCTCCAGGCGTGCCTCGACATGCATTCGGCGGGCGACTTCTCCGCAGCAGCCAAGGCGGTCGCGACGGTCGAAGACAACGATGGCGGCTCCGCCTGGTTCCTGATGCAGCGCGGCAAGATCGAGCAGGACGGCGGCATGTTCAGCGAGAGCATGCAGTCCTACGACGCCGCGGCGAGCACCATCGCATCGTCCTTCGGCGGAACCGCGTACGCCCCCACCCTCAGCGATGCGGTGATGCTTCGCCAGGGCATGATCGTGAACGCCCTGCTCGCCGGCGATGCGACGAGGGCGGCATTCGCCTCCGACGGGCTCGCCAAGGCCTATCAGGCGTTCGTGGGTGGCGGCGCCGAGATCGTCGACGAGATCGAGTTCAGCGAGATCGACACCGACCACGAGCGGATCGCCCGAGTCGCCCTGATGGCGGAGTCGGCAGCGGCGGATCGAGTCCTGCTCGGTACCTGGTTCCCGGCGTGGCTCGCCTGCATGGCGAGCGGCCGTACCGATCAGGCGGCGCTGGCGCTGCGATCGCTCGGCTGGGGACTCGAGGATGTCGACCTCGATCTCGCCTCGGCGATGATCGAGCGCACCGCGGCCGGATCGCTTGGCGACGATATCTATGTGCTCTTCGAGTCCGGGCTTGCGCCGATGCTTGAGCCGCTTGAAGTGGAGCTCGAGCTTCCGGCAGGCGAGCGGCTTGAGGTGGAGTTGCCGCTGGTCGCACCCCGCACCGCCGATCGCGGCACCCGCGTGGTCGCGGTCGATGGCGGAGCGATGTTCGACACCCAGCCGGTCGGTTCGGTCGAGGCGGCGATGGTGCTCGAGTACGCCTCCGGCCTTCGCTACCAGTGGAACGCCGCAGTGAGGAGGGCAGCTGGTGATCTGGCCATGCAGGTTGCGGAAGCAGCCGAGCGAGCCGAGGCCGAGGCGCTCGCGGCAGCCGAAGCAGCGGCGCGAAAGGCCGAAGCCGAGGCCGCGGCAGCCGCCGAAGCAGCGGCTCGCAAGGCTGAGGCCGCTGCAGCGGCGAAGGCCGAAGCGGCCGAGCACGCCGATCACGAAGCGGCAGAAGCCGGTGAGGAGGAGGAGGACGGAGCATCCGCCGATGAGCAGGCCGATGTCGTGGCTCAGGAGAGCGACGACGACGACGCGGAGGCCGATGACGACGATCACGGCCTCGTGGTTGCGCACGAGGAGGGCGGCGCGGTGATGGTGTTCACCACCGACACCAGCGCGGATGCCTCCGAAGGCGACGGAGCGGCGGTCTACACCCTCGTCGAGGCCGAAGCGGTCGAGGCGGAGCCGCTCGTCGGCCACTCTGGTCCGGCGGATCTTCGGTCGTGGACCGCGCTTCCGGCCTGGCAGCAGGCTGCGATCCTGGCCCGACCGACCGCGGGGCGACTGACTCTGATCGTGGATGCCGGCGGAGGGTTCGAAGGCGGTCGCACCACGGTGGAAATCCCGTCCGGGCCGGTCTTCCTGTTCATCCGCAGCACTGCCTCGGGCAACATCGTCGCCTACGCGAGAACGATTGCCGCGATGGCCCCGGCGGCCGAGGAGTCGTCCGAGAGCCCCGACGAATCCGCAGACGATCCGACCCACGAGATGGCAGAGTCCGCAGAGGGCTGAGTCGCGCGAACAACTTCGATCGAGTCCACGGCCGCGTGCATGCACGCGGCCGTGTTCGTTGGGGGGCGGGGCGATCACCGACGCCCACGCGGCGACGGAGTCGCCGCAGATCGTGCGTGAGCCCGATCACCCCGCCGAGGCCGTGTGGAGTGCGAGGCGAAGCCTCGCGAGTGCAGCGACTGCGGTGGGAGGTGGGATTCGACATGAAGCGGAGCTTCATGCCGGAGCCGCTTCGCGGCGAGGACCGACGCCCACGCGGCGACGGAGTCGCCGCAGATCGTGCGTGAGCCCGATCACTCCGCCGAGGCCGTGTGGAGTGCGAGGCGAAGCCTCGCGACTCCACACGAAGCGGTGGGGGTGGGATTCGAACCCACGGGACCCCGTAGAGTCCGCCGGTTTTCAAGACCGGTGCCTTCGACCACTCAGCCACCCCACCGTGGCGCGTGCCTGCGAGGACGGAGTGTAGAGCAGGGCGATCCGCGCAGGTGGCGAACCGGCACGCTCGGGTCCGCCTACGACAACGCGGCGGCGCCGATGAGACGCCGCCGCGAGATCACGTTCGGAGGCCGGTGCATCCGGCCGTTCGCCGATCGGGTCAGGACGACTTCGGCGGCACGAGCGACGTCGAGAGCGCCTGATACTGCGCGGCGAGGTTCTTGAGCATCGGCTCGATGCTGCGGATCTGGTCGGACTGGCCCTGCAACTGCGGGCCGGCCGCCTCGACGCCGCCGAGGTTCAGGTTGTTCGCGAGATAGGTCTGAAACGAAGCCGCATCGGAGACGAGCGTGTCGACCTTCGCCTTCATCGCCGCATAGGCGTTGGATACGGCCATCTGCTTGTTCTGGAGGTCGGCGATCTGATTGGCGTCGGTCTCGCGCAGGCTTTCGACGGTGATCTTCGCGTTGTTCTCGTGGCGGCTCTTGAAGTAGCCCTCGACCTCCCTGGCGTTTGCCTTGGCCGCCTCGTCCATCTTCTTGACCGCGGAAGTCAGGCTGCTGTTGATGCTCCGGTACTCCGCGAAGAGCTTCGAGATGCTGCCGACCTCGTGGCGGTCCTGCACGGTCGCGAAGAGCTCGAGGTTCGAAGCGATCTTGGTGAGCGAGTCCTCGACGCGGGTGATCGAGCGGCCGACTTCGGCGAAGCTGTGCGACATCGAACTGGAGGCCTTCACGCCGGGGGCCTGACAGGCGGTGACGCCACCGACGAGAGAAACCAGCGAAAGCGAAAGCACGAGCGAACGAAGCATGAAGAATCCTCCGAAGGTGTTGACACGTCCCGGCGAGTCGGGCGGGGAGGATACCGGATCCTCCGATCGCCAAGACCTCAGCAGGGGGCTCCTGCCTCGGCAGCAGGCCCGGGAGCCAAGCAACGGGCCGGTCCGGTCGGAGAGACGGCCCCGCGCCGCGACCCTCGGCTTCGGGTCAGGGAGAAGAGCCGTCCGGATCGAGTCGGGGGGGCGACGCACCTCGTTCACGGCATTGCGTGTCGGGATCGAGACGCTCCCGCGTCGACTCCGCGTTGGTGGGCTCGATCCACATGGAAGCG
>JAPOKA010000082.1 GCA_029977865.1 bacterium | reverse complement strand
CATTGGCGAAGTCGAACCCAGGCGGACTGGTGATCGAGTATCGGGCGGGCGACCGCATCGCCGTCGAACTCGCGGTCGAGGGCGGGCTCTTTCGCGCCGAAACGCCGGGCGAAGTCGTGCTGACTGCGGTCGAGCCGGTCGAGGTCTGGATGGGCTCGCGCGGCATCATGATGCGGATCGACGGCGGCCCTTGGCGACCTTGGCTCGACGCCGTCGACGGCGAACTCTCGGTGGGCCTCTCATTTCGCGATGGCGACGGCGTCAACCGCGTGTCGGTCGCCGTGATCGCCGATCCGGCGGAGTGAAGCGGGGCCTGCGGGGGCCTACTCGGAATGCGGCGTCGATCGAGGCGCTCGTTCCCCTGCTTCGATCCGGACCGGCAGACGGTTCGCGGCCGGAGGCAGCGGGCAGGTCGCGAAGGCGGTGAAGGCGCAGGGCGGGTTGTAGGCGCGATTGAAGTCGATCGTGGTGCGCCCGCCGGTCGGCGCCGGCACCTCGAGGAATCGCCCCCCGCCGTAGGTCTCGCGGCCGTTGGTCTCATCGCCGAAGACGACGAAGAGCCGACCTTCGCCCGCAGGCATGGCAACGAGCGTGTGGGCGGCGCCGTCGAGCTCGAACTCGAGGGTCGCGGCGATGGGTTGCGATTCCTCGAATCCCATCACGTTGGTGATCGGCAACAGCTCGCCGGCGCGAGCGGGAATCACCCTAGCCTGCACACACCGCGTCCGGTCATCGGGAAAGAGCTCGATGCCTTGAAAGTCGACTCGGGTCGGACTCTCCGAGTCGCGCACGCGGAGTGCAAGCCGCCCGTTGCGGCGAACAAGGGTCATTGAGACCGTGCCGCTGCGAACGACCGAAGGCGGGCCCGCATCGTCGGCGGTCAGCGGCTCGCCGGCGACGCCTCGTTCGATCGAGACCTCGGCGTCGGGTTCGGGCAGGAATCGCACCGTCTCGCCGGCCACCTCGAAGCGACCGATGCGATCGCTCGCGCAGCCGGCGTACCGCAGCGTCGCCTCCGCGCCGCGACCCGCCATCGCGACGCCCTCCTCGAGAAAGTCGAGTCCGACCAGCGTGAGCCAGCCGTCGGGAGCCTGCAGTCGCGCGAGACGCTCCACATGCCAGCGCTGCTGCTCGGCGGCCGGGGAGTCGGCGGTGGTCGTGGTCGTGGACGGCTTCATGGTGGTCTCGCGGGGCGCCTGCATGACCGAACCGACGGGCGCCGCCGCGCGAGGCGCTTCGCACGCGGCTCCAAGGACGGCCAGGCCGATCGCGGCGGCCGGGATCACAACTTGATTCATGGGCGAAGCGTAGTGGAGGTCCGCATCGATGCAGGATCGCGGGGTCGATCAGGAGCGCCGGTCAAGGAACCTCGCCGCGAGCCGATCACGATCGCGCGAGCCCTGCACGACCATGGTTTGACACCGAGACCCGAAGCCGACCGACGTGATCGCGAAGCGGACGCTGCCTCAGCACCCGCCCCAGCCGGCCAGCACCTCTCCGAGATCGATGCCGTCGACGACTCCGTCCTGGTTGACGTCGGCGGCGGTGAAGCCTCCACCCTTGCCCCAACCGGCGAGCACGGTGCCGAGATCGACGCCATCGACGATGCCGTCGCCGTTGATGTCGGCGATGCATGGCGGATTGCACTCGTCGGGAACGCCGTCGCCGTCGGCGTCACCGCTCGCCGGGGTGTAGGGCGCCGCGAGCAGCGCGTCGAGCGGCAGCACGCCGTGGGAGATGCGCAGTTCGTCGATCGAGCCACGAAGCAGCTGGTTGACCGCGCCGCTGGCGTTGAAGTGTCCGCCGAGGAGCAGGCCGTCGTCGTTGGCGTGGAGTCGCATCGACTCGATGGAGAGCACTTCAAAGGTGTCGTTCAACACGAATCGGCAGGTCCGATTGAAGGGGTCGAACGAGACCGCGACGTAGTTCCAGTCGTTGTTCACGATGCGGAGGTTGCTGACCACCGCCCACTTGTTGGTGCCCCCGCCGCTGCCGTAGCCGCCGGTGAAGATGAGTTCGCGGCCGTTGAGATTGGTGGTTCGTCCGCTCACCTGGTCGCACGAGCCCGGGTAGTCGGCGCCCTGCACGAGGATGCCCCAGTCGATCTCCGAGTCGGCGGCGGCGCCCTTCTTGCAGGCAAGCCACTGGCGGGTGGCGGCGGTGTTGGCGTTGCCGAGTTCGTCGAGCTGCACCCAAGCCTCCACGGTGAACGCCTCGCCGAAGAAGGAGAGCTCGTGACTCGGATCGGCGATCAGCAGCCGCCCGACGTTGCCGAGCAGCGCCGAGCGAAGGTTGGCCGCGCCGGTCGAGGGAACGATTGCGACCGGCACCGCCGTCTGCGAGCTGGCGTTGGTGGCGGTTCCGTCGAGGCCGTTCGGCCCGCTGTCGAGCCCGATCGACGCGGCATCCTCGAAGCGCCAGTACGCGACGGTCTCGGTGATCGGAACGAGCGCGACGTCGCAGGTGTCGGGAATGCCGTTGAGATTGCAGTCTTCGGCGAGTCCCTCGGCGATCGCCACGCCATCGGAGATCCCATCGCCGTCGCAGTCGACATCGCAAGCGTCAGGAATGCCGTTGCCGTCGAGATCGAGGATCGGCGTGAACGCCTCGCTCGGGACCACCTCGGCCGCCATGCCCGGCGGCATCCAGCGGAGAATCACCCTTGCTCCGCCGATCCCCTCGAACCACTCCATGCGGAAGGAATAGGCCCTTCCCGCCTCGAGCTCGATGGAACCGACGTAGGTGCTGTTGCCGTTCTCCCAGTGCTCGATGACCACCATGCCGTCGATCCAGAGCCGCACTCCGTCGTCGGCGTCGGCGTAGAAGAAACAGGTGCCCGAGACCGGCGCCGTGATCATGCCGGTCCAGCGAATCCCGTACTCGTCGTTTCCGAGTCCATCGACGCCCGGCGGCGAGCCGCCGTCGAACTCGAAGTCGATGTTGGGAACGATCGCGCTTGCGACACGGGTGGTGAGGCGACTGTTGTCATCGCTGTCGAAGAACTCCGCGACCAGCCCGTGCTCGATCAGCAGCGCGCAATCGTCGAAGATGCCGTCCTCGTCGCAGTCGGCGGCGTCCTCGCAGGCGTCGACAACCAGGTTCTGATTGCAGTCGGCGGCGGGATCGAGCTCGATCTGGTAGGGATCGGGCAGGTAGTTCTCGTCGCAATCGGACTGGGTGCAGAGGTCGGGAATCCCGTCCCCGTCGCGATCGAAGGTGGGGCGCAGGGCCGAGGTCGGCACCACCGAAGGTTCGGTCGCATCGGGCCCCTGCCACAGGAACTGCAGGATGGCGCCGCCGGTGTACTGCACGTACTCGATGCGGAGGTGGTAGGCGCGGCCCGCCTCGAGTTCGACCTCGGCGAAAGTCGTGGTGCCCGGGCTCGAACCCCAGTAGTTGACGACCTGCACGCCGTCGAGCCAGATGCGCACGCCGTCGTCGTGCAGGGCGCCGAGGTGCCACGGGCCCGACTGGTCGGGAACCAGCGAGCCAAGCCAGCGCACCGAGAAGTCGCTCTCGGGAATGCCCGCGGGGAGGTTGGCCTCGTTCTGATCGAGGAAGTCGATGGTCGCGTCGATCCTGGCGGAGAAGAGGCCAAAGAGCACTTCGTTGTCGAAGTACTGACCGACCAAGCCGTTCAACGCAGCCTGGCAGACATCGAGCACTCCATCGCCGTCGCAGTCGCCGCCCACGAGGTCGCACTCGTCGGGTTGACCATTGCCGTCGCAATCCTGAGCCTGTCCGCTGGCGATCTCGAAGTCGTCGGGAATGCCGTTCCCGTTGCAATCGGGGTCGCACTCGTCGGGGACGCCGTTCTCGTTGACATCCTCGGCCTCGCCGCAGTGACCGCTGCTGCAGAAGGTCCCGCGAATGAGCCAGTCGGCCTGAATGTCTGGGAAGAGGTCGTTGAGCGGCGAGAACTCGGCGGCGCCGGCGAACAGATTGTTGGGATCGAACGGCTCGAGGGTGGCGATCCACCAACTGGTTCCGGCGGTCGCGGTCTGGTCGAACGCGGCCGGGAAGGCGCCTGGCGCGACCGGCACCTGTTCGGCCCAGACCCCCACGAAGAACGAGGTTCCCGCTTCGCCGAGATAGGTCTCGGGGATCGGGTGGTAGGTCTCGACCATCGGAACCCAACCCGGGCCGGACACGGTCTCGACCGAGACGAGCAACTGCGCGTCAAAGGGGATCCCCGAACCCTTGGAGTCCTGCCAGACCGCCACGGTGACGGGCCGTCCCTCCTGCAGGATGCCGTAGACCACCTCGATGCCGTTGATCCACTCCTTGCCTGGCTCGACCGTGTACTGCACCAGCCAGCAGATGGTCTGGTTGTTGCCCAGATCGGTGCCCACCGCGCCCGACAGGTTTCCGTTGTCGGCCTGGTAGTAGCGGTCGAGTTGCTCCAGTTCGCACTCGTCTGGGATGCCGTTGCCTTGACAGTCCTCGCTGATCCCGAGCGCGATGTCCTCGGCGTCGTCGATGCCGTTCTGGTTGCAGTCTTCGATGCCGGCAAGGGCGACACAGGGCGTCGCCGCCAGACCGAGAGCCATGGCGAGCAGGTGGATCGTTCCGAGGGGAGACTGGGCCATGGGGCTCTGATCCGACGCTTGCGATGGGGGTCCGGCGATCCGAATGGACCGGCGGGAGGCCTCCGTAGTGCCTCGGGATACCGCTCAACCTACCCCGAGGATCGCAAGAGTCGAGCGAATTTCTGGAATCTAGAGTCGGCCCGGCGCTGCTGCCCGCACAGCCGTACCCCGACTCGGGGGCCGTCCCGCGGGGCCACGACCGACCGCGCACGCCGAAGTCGCCAGGCCGGAGAGCCTCAGTGGGCGGGGCTCGACTCGATCGCAACCGCCTCCCCGGCATCCTCGGGCTCTCGCACCGAATCGACGAGCCGACGCACCGCCTCCGAGGGGGCCTTGCAGATCGGCGTCAGGAGGAGCGTTGTCGCGAAGTTGAGGATCGCGCCGACCACGCCGATCCCCTGCGGGTTGATGCCGTTGGCGAAGAGCCCGAATGTCCAGCGCTCCATCCCGAAGAAGACCGTCGCCACGATGTAGAAGGCGGTGAAGCCGATGCCGACCACCATGCCGCAGATCGCGGGCACGGTGCCGACCCGCTTCGAGAAGATGCCGAGGACGAGCACCGGGAAGAAGCTCGAAGCCGCAAGACCGAAGGCGAAGGCGACCACCTGGCTCACGAAGCCGGGCGGGTAGATCCCGAAGAGCCCGGCGACGATCACCGCCACCCCGATGGTCGCCCGACCCACCAGCAATCGGTTCTTCTCCGGCGCGTCGGGCTTCAGCATCCTGAAGTAGAGATCGTGGGCAACGCTCGAACTCACCACCAGCAGCAATCCGCTCGCGGTGGAGAGCGCGGCGGCAAGGCCTCCCGCCGCGACGAGCGCGACGATCCAGCTCGCCAGCTCCGCCATCTCCGGGGTCGCGAGCACGATGATGTCTGGATCGGGCCCAGAGAGCTTGCGGGCCCGCAGTTCGATGCGGGCGTCGGCTCCAACCGACCCGTCGCTGTCGATCCACTGCTGATGAGCCGCCATCATGGTGGCGAACTCGCTGGGGTTGACGCTGCCGACGCGGAAAAGCTCGTTGTCGTCGCCCGCGGAGTAGCGAATCACCCCGTCGCCGTCGTCGACCCACGAGATCAGCCCGGTCTTCGACCAGTTCTCGAACCAGTTCGGGAGCGACTCGGCGGTGCGGCCGTTGAGGCTCTCGATCATGTAGGTGCGGGCGAATGCCGCGGTCGCCGGCGCCGTCAGATAGAGCGCCGCGATGAAGAGGATCGCCCAGAAGCCGCTCCACCGCGCCGCCTTCACGGTGCGCACGGTGTAGAAGCGAACGATCACGTGCGGCAGCCCCGCGGTGCCGAGCATCAGGGCCAGCGCCACCAGCAGCACGTTGGCCTTGTCCCACGGACCGGTGAAGGTCTCGGTGTAGCGCGAGAAGCCCAGCTCCTGCGAGATCGAGTCGAGCTTGTCGAGCAGGTACACCCCGCTCGGCGCGCCGTTCGCATCGAGCAGCTCGCTCCCGAGGCCGACCTGCGGCAGCGGCGATCCGGTGAGCTTCAGGCTGATCGCGATCGCCGGGATCAGGAACGCGGTGATCAGCACCCAGTACTGCGCGACCTGCGTCCAGGTGATGCCCTTCATGCCGCCAAGGGTCGCGTAGACGAAGACGATCGCGACGCCGATGCCCACGCCGACGTCGATGTCGACCTCGAGGAAGCGGCTGAAGACGACTCCGACGCCGCGCATCTGTCCCGCGACGTAGGTGAAGCTCACGAAGAGGGCGCAGAAGATCGCCACCAGGCGTGCGAGGTTCGACTCGTAGCGATCGCCGACGAAGTCGGGCACCGTGAAGTGCCCGAACTTGCGCAGGTAGGGCGCGAGCATCAGGGCCAACAGCACGTATCCGCCGGTCCAGCCCATCAGGTAGACGCCGCCGGCGTAGCCCATGGTCGAGATGAGTCCCGCCATCGAGATGAACGAGGCGGCGCTCATCCAGTCCGAGGCGGTGGCCATGCCGTTGGCGGCGGCGGGAATCCCGCGGCCCGCGACGTAGAAGCCGCGGGTGTCGCGCACGCGGCTCCACCACGCGATGGCGAGATACAGACCGAAGGTCAGTCCGACGAAGAGGAACGTCCAGGCCTGCAGGGTCATGGAGCCACGGACCTCGAATCGCCCCCTCGAATCCGCGACAGCTCCTCGTGGTGGCGGCGATCGACACGGTTCATGACCACGCAGTAGGCGAGCACCAGCACCACGAACGAAGCGATGCTCCCCTGCTGGGCGAACCAGAAGCCAAGCGGATACCCCGTTCCCGGGAACCGGAACTCATTGAGTTGGTCGGCCCAGAGCACCCCGCAGCCGAGCCCGACCGCCGCCCAGAGCACCAGCAGCACCGCCATGACCAGAAGGTTGGTGCGCCAGTAGCGCCGCAGGCAGGTCTGCTCGGCGTCAAGGGTTGGCGAGTCTGCAAGCGGCGACTCGGTCGGCATGGCCGCGAAGATACGGCGAACTTCGGTGGGAGGCGAGCGGAGTCGGCGGGTCGCCTCGGCGCGGCTTCACTCGAAGCGAAGCGTGATGCGAGTCTTCGTCGAGCCGGGCCCGACCTCGACAAGGCACGACTTGAACGCGGGCGGTCCGAGTCGCGGCACCGCGTCGTTGCCGTATGCGATGGGCTCGATCGGAACACCAAACGCGCCGCGATCGAGTTCGCCGTCGCCATCGAGGTCGAGGAACGCGATCACCGCGTAGGAGCCGACGGGAAGTTCATCGAACATCGCCGTTCCGCTGCGATCGGAGAACCGGCAGCGGACCCGCTGATCGAAGGGGCCGGAAGGCCACTGCCAGGAGTCGGCGGCGAGCGCGACAAGAAGGCGATCGCCGTCGAGCGCGGCGGGGGGAACCTCGACGCCTCGAGGCGCCGTCACTTCAACGGTGAGTCGGGCGGTTCCCGCATCGACCTTCGATGCGCGACCGGGTCCCTGACACGCCACCGCAAGCAGCGAGACCGACGTCACCGCCAGCGAAGCGAGGTACCGACGAGTGAATTGCTGGGAGTGTCGCGCGACTCGCATGGCGGCAGCGTACTCGCGAGCGCGGCGATCCGGATCTGCCTCCGCGACCGACCGGCGGGAATCCACCTGCGAGGTCACGAGCCTCGGAGAAAGAGCTTCATTCCGCCGCGGCAGCGGCGACAGCGCCTCGAACCACGCCGCCCCGGCTTCCGGACGGACACCACTTCTCCCGCATCCGCTCGATCTGAGTCGGCGTCCAGAATCGCTCGGTGAAGGTCGGGTCGAGCAGGCGATCGACCAGTTCGGGGCTTGCCGCAAGGGCGCGGCGGCCGAGCTCGATGACCTGCCGAGGCGTGTCGGACCCGGCCGTGGCGTTGCGCTCGCCGACCTCGGCGACGCGACGGCCGAGGAACGCGGAGATGAATCGGCTCTTCGCGCCTGCCTCGATGTCGGCCCGAAGCAGCAAGGCCTTCCACGGGCCCGACTCGACCGTCCCGGCGCCACGCTCCCGATCGAAGTCGATCGCGAGCGGATCGAACCCCAGCACCGGCGCCACATCGGTCGCCAGCCACGACCGCATCAGCTCCACCGGGACGCCACCGAGCAGGGACTCCCGCGCCAGCGCCAGCGCTTCGTCGCTGTCGAGCGGATCCCTGTCGCGAACCAGTTCGCGCAGGCGCGGATGCCACCACGCGCTTCCCGTCGAGAAGTTGCTCGCCGCCACTGCAACCGGATCGCGGATCGAGATGACGAAGTCCGCCTCGCGTTGCGGCTCGATGATGCCGTGCCGAACCACCCAGTCCCCGACATGGAAGCCGACCGGAACCCCGTCCGGACCGATCGGGCCGCCTCGGTCGCGCTTGCGGTCGAGCATGTGCGCCGGTGCAAGCGCATGGGCCTTGACCGCGAAGCGGATCCCGCGGCCCTGAAGCGCACGATGGATCGAACTGCTCGCCGAGCGATAGGTCGCGTAGGTCACCGCCGGACGCTCGCGGGTCAGCCTCGAGAGCGCGATCTGAATCCGCTTGTAGAGGTATCGCGACGCCACGCTGGGCGGATTGCCGACGAAAAGCCGCGCGATCGAAGTCACGCGGGGACTCTACCGCATCGACATCGCGGCAAACCGGAACTTGGTGCGATCGAGCTCGAATCCGAAGGGCCGAGCGACCGAGGCCTCAAGGACACGGACCCCAGTCGCTCAACAGGATCGCGAGGTCGCCGGGTCCGGTGATCCCATCGCCATCCAGATCGACCTCCGGTGTTCCCCAGGCGGTGAGCAGGATGGTGAGATCGGGAGCGCTCACCTGACCGTCGAAGTTGAGGTCGGCGGGGCAGTTGTTCTGAACCGGACCGAGGCGAAGGATGAAGGCCTGATCGCCGTTCTTGGTGCGGGCGCGGCCGACGATGTTGCGGCCGTCAGGCGACATTCCCAACGGCAGCGCGAAGCGCACGTCCGGCGGCACATCGACGCCTTGGGAGATCGCGTAGTCCTCGAGCGGCACGAAACCGGTGTCCGCGAACCAGAGGTAGCCCTCACCGCTCGTTGCCGGCGGAGCGGGGAAGCGGAAGAAGCAGAGGGCGATCGAGCCGTCACCGCTCAGGGCGGTCACGTAGCCCTTGAAGCCGGGAATCTGGACCGGACCGAGGCTCTGGTAGCCGGTCGCCTCGCTCCAACGCCACGCCTCGTCGCCGAGCGAGGAACTTCCGATGCCGCCGACCCAGACGCCGTCCGAGGAGACGCAGCCCGCCTCGGGCAGGCGAACGTTGTTCGGCCCGAACAGCACCTGCTCGACCCCATCGGTCCAGACCGCAGCCTGTCGGAAGCCGGTGTAGTTGTCGTTCCAGCCGACGATGATGCTGCCGTCGTGGTTGCAGGCGTTGGCCCGCGTGGGCTTGAAGAAGAAGAGGGTGCCGAGGCTCACCATCCCCGAATCCGCGCGCCAGCGAAACGCCCGCGCCTGGCACCCCGGCTCCCAGGCGAGTCCGACCACGGTGTCGCCATCGCCCGAGATGTTCCAGCCGCCGCTCGCCTCGGCGTCGCAGGAGGACCCGAAGCTGCCGAGCGGCTGCCACTTGAACTCGTCGATGTGGTAGATGTTGGCCTCGACCTTTCCGGTGTCGAGGTTGAGTTCGCCCGCGGTCATGCGGGTCCCGTCGCCGGAGATCTTGGCCTGCCCGCCGACGCCGTTGCCCGGAGGCACTCCGCCGATCAACTGCACGCCGGTCTTCTCCGTCCAGTACCAGTATTCGAAGTCGTCCTGACCCGAGACGACCTGCCCGTCGTCGCTGATTCCGGAGGCCGTGCCCGACTGCGGGCCGCCGAGGAGAAAGAGCTCTTGGGCGTCCGCAGGCAGCACGAACACGAGCACGGTGGCGAGTGAAATCAGCGATCGCAGCATGAAGGTCTCTGAGGTGCGGACGAACAGGGAATCATCGAACGGGTGGAATCTACGACGGAATCAGACGCAGGGACCCCAGTTGCTCAGCAGGATCGTGAGGTCGGCGCCGTTCACTTCACCGTCGTCGTTGAGGTCGGCCTCGCACGCGCCCTTCGGCGGACAGGCTCCCCATTGTCCGAGCAGCACCGCGAGATCGGCCCCGTCCACCACGCCGTTGTCGTCGAAGTCGCCGGGGCAGGTCGTCGGCCCATCGCCGAGCTGGATCCGCGCGATCGAGTAGACCTGGTTCACCGAATCGCCGGCCCGAATGACCAGCATGCCCGAGGAATTGAGACCGGTTCCGCCTCCGTTGCCGTTCTGGCCGGTCGCGCCGATCAGCGTCAGCTGATTGGCGGGCGTGCCGGTGAAGTTGGTGTCGCCAGCCTTCGCAATCACGCGGAGCCCCGCGAGCTCGTCCCACGCGAAGAGGCACTGCACGTTGCCGCCGGCCGTCAGGACATTGTTCTGGAAGACCACGATGCCGGCCTCGGAGACGCAGATGCTGTTGCTGCCGTTCAGGGATCCGAACGTCCCGCCATCGACGCCAGGCACCGGATCGCCTTGACGGCAAATGGTCTGGACGAACCCATCCGGCGTGCGGTAGCCGATGTAGGCAGAGTTGTCGACGGAACTTCCGTCCGGTGCCTGCAGCAGCGCCTGGTACGCGAGAAGTCCGTTCGGCGTGGTGGTCCACGAGGACGAGTTCATGGTGAAGTAGACCGCCTGCTTGGCGGGGACACCGGGAACCGTGTCGCCGCGGCGAAGCAGGATCTGCTGGCTGCTGCCGTCGGGCTGCTGGAAGAACACCGCGCGGTCGTTGACGCCGGCCACGATCCCCTCGCCCTCGAGCTCGCCGATGAAGTAGATGCCGTCGAAGTTGATCGGCTGCGCGGGAAGCGTGAAGGACGCGGTGGATCGGTAGGTGACGCCGGGCAGGCCGGGGACGGGATCGCCTTCGCGGCAGACCATCCGCAGCTCGCCCGGTGCGGCGCCGAGATTCGTGAAGACCGCCTTGTCGTTGGCGGTGGTCACATCGCCGCCGACCAGCGTGCCTCCGAAGAGGACGCTTCCGGCGTTCAGATTGAGCCCGAAGGAGTCGGGGTTCATGATCGTGCCGTCGGTGAAGCCCGGCGCCGGATCGCCCTTGCGGAAGATCGGGGTGGCGCCCGCACTCGTCAGCAGGACCAGGGCGCTGTTGTTGGTCGAGCCCGAGACGTCTCCGCCCATGAGGCTCGTGCTCAGAATGCAGCTGCCGTCGTTCGAGGTCCGCACGCCGCTGCTGAAGCTGCCTGACCCGGACATCGTCGAGCCGCCGCTGCCCGGATACGGATCGCCCTCGCGGTAGAGCAGGGTGGGCGTGCCGTCGGCGGCGACGAAGAACGCGGC